>JAUHXZ010000001.1 GCA_030426725.1 Actinomycetes bacterium | reverse complement strand
CCTTCTGGTTCACGACGCACCAGATCGCCATGCCGGCGAGCAGCGCGGCCGCGAGTGCGAGGATGACGGCCACGAAGACCAGGAACCAGGCGTCGTAGCGGACGACGGCGGTGTCGAACTTCGACTTGAGTAGCGACGGCAGTGGCGCGCTGGTCGCGGCGACAATAGCAGCGTTCATCGGATGTCCTTCTCGGTTGTGGTGTTGAGGCGGAACCTGCCGGTCATGTGGGGCGCGCACCGGCTTTGGCCTCGGCCTCAGTCCACTGCGTTCCGTGGGCGCAGTGACGAGGAAACGTGGCTTCTTGTCCCCGAAAGTTGACTCAACGCGGACGAATGGAGATCGCCGCGCGCGCTGGTGCGTCCCTCTCCCGGGGGAGCCCCGGGCAGCCGAAAAGCCACGTGCCACCAGCTCTCCGACTGGGTGACGACGCAGGATCCGCCCGCGAGCGCCGCGCGTTCCTTGATGCCGAGCAGCCCGAGTCCCTGGGGGTTGACGCGGGCTGCCTCGGAGATCCTGTTGCTGTAGACGGCCAGGACTTCACAGTCCTCCTCGGTGATCGCGATTCGACATCGTGTGCCGGGCGCCCCGTGCTTGATGATGTTGGTGGCCACCTCGAGGGTCACCTTGGTGAGTGTCGCGGCGCTGGCCTCGCAGATCGCGCCCACTTGAACCTCGGCGTTGACGGTGAATCCATGGCCGGCGAGGCGGCGGGCCTGGGTATTGACACAGGCCTCGAGTGTCGCGGCGTCCGCCCGGTTGCATGGGGGCCGGTCGTGCTGTCTGAGGGTCGAGAGCAGCCTCCGAAGCTCGTGAGCGGAGACGGAGCACTCCTCCGCGATGCTGGTGAGCTCCTCCTTCGCGTGGGGGGCGAGCGCCTGGTCCGCGGCGAGCAGGTGGGCGCGCATCGCCGCGTGCGACAGTGCCTGAGCGGCTGTGTCGTGGAGGTCACGCGCGAGCCCTGTCCGGAGGGTTATCACCCGCTCGTCGGCGGTTGTGCGCTCCCTTGCCAGCCGTCCTGCCGCGACGCGCCACGCGACGCCCGCCCCGACGGCGAGGGAGCCGAGAGCGAGCAGGAAGGCCAGCGATACGAGGTTTTCGCGCAGCGACGACGACGCGTGCCACGCCATGGTGGCGTAGATGGCCGCGCCGAGCAGGAGAACGCGTAGGACTGCCGTCCGGCCGCCGAGTCTGACCGCAGCGAAGACGTTGACGAACGCGGCCAACCCCCCGACACCCACCTCGGTCGGCGGCAGCGCCAGAAAAGTGAGCAGCCCTCCCGCCGTCAGCACGGTCGCCAGGCGCGGCGCAGAGCCGGCCAGGCCTGCGCCCACGCAGAGGACTAGCGTCAACACGAGTGCGGGGAGGCTCTGATCGGGCTGGACGGCCAGGGTGAATGCCAGCGCGAGCGTGGCCAGGATCGGCTCGACCCAGCGGGCCGTATCCCAGCACCGGCCCGCGGAGGGGAAGCGGACGGTCACCGGTGGGGGCAGAGATACGGGATCAGCAGGCAGTACCAGATGTGGCGCGGGCCGATCCGACGGGCGACAGACCGAATGGCCGAGCGGTTGGTGACGAGTGCTGATCCGATGCCCAGCGCATCGAGGACCCAGGGGTCGGAGAGCTGATCGATCATGGTGGGCGTCCCTTCACATCCGAGCGAGACGCTAGCTGAGGCGATCGCTCAGATCTGCGCGAAAGGGAGGCTGGAACCCGAGGCGACGGTCAAGTCTGGCCGTTCGTCAGCGGAGGGGAACGACTTTCGTCGAAGCCGGCTCGACGAGGCCCCATTCGTGCGCGAGCGCGGCGAGCGCGGCGCGGTTCGGCCGCTCGAGCCGTCCCAGTAGCCGGCTCACGTACGTCTTGACGGTGCTCGTGGCGAGGCAGAGCTCGTCGGCGATCTCGGCGTTGCTGCGGCCCGCGCCGATAAGGCGGAGTAGATCCTTGTCTCCCTGGGTGAGCCCAGGCGGGGGTGCGCTACGGGCTCGGTGCGCCGCCAGCAGGGAGGCGACGAGTTTCGGCGACACGAGCGAGTCGCCGCTGAACGCACTTCTGATCCCATGCAGAATCAGCCCGGGAGCGTCCGACTTCAGCAGGAAGCCCGACGCGCCTGCCTGCAGGGCGCGGTAGAGGACCCTGTCGTCCCCCAGGGCCGTGAAACACACGACGCGGACGGGGCGGGGCCGTGAAGTCAGGGCCGCGGTCACCTGGATGCCGTCGAGTAGGGGGAGGTTCACGTCGACGACGGCGACGTCTGGCGAGCAGCTTCCCGCCAGGTCGAGGGCCGCCGGACCATCGGCCGCGGTCCCCACGAGCTCGAGGTCCGGGGCGCGCCCGAGGTAGGCCGCCACCGCATGCTGAGCGAGGGGGTCGTCCTCGGCCAGCATGACGCGGATCGGCGTCGCGTCGGGGTGTTCCATGCCGATCACCGTAGGGCATCGACGGGACCACCCCGGAGCTGCGGGACGAGAGCCGAGGGTCGAGGGGTCAGCCGTGGAGCGCGGGCGCGCGGAACTGGTCGAGCCTCGCCCTGAGAATCGTCTCGGCTTCCTCCACGATACGCCGGACCACCTCGCCCGCCGGCGGGATGTCGTGGATGAGGCCCTGGACGAGCCCCACCGTCCAGATCCCGGCCTCGAGGTCGCCGGTCTCGAAGACCTTGCGGCCCCGGGCCCCGGCCACCAGCGGACGCACGTCCTCGAACTGCCCGCCGCGGGCGAGGATGTCGACCACCTCGTCGCTCACCGAGTTCCGGGCCACCCGCGCCGTGTTCCGCAGGCTGCGGAAGATGAGGTTGGTGTCCAGTTCGGTGGCCTCCACGATGCGGCGCTTGACGGTCTCGGAGATGGGCGACTCCTCGGTGCACATGAACCGGGTCCCCATGTTGATGCCGTCGGCTCCGAGGGCGAGCGCGGCCGCCAGCCCCCGCCCGTCGGCGAAACCGCCCGACGCGATGAACGGGATCGTGAGGCGGTCCGCGGCGGCGGGGATCAGCACGAGGCCCGGCACGTCGTCCTCGCCCGGGTGCCCGGCGCACTCGAACCCGTCGATCGAGACCGCCGTCACCCCGACGCTCTGCGCCTTGAGCGCGTGCCGCACGCTGGTGCACTTGTGGATCACCCGCACCCCGTGGTCGCGGAACATGCCCATGTGCGGCTCGGGGTTCGAGCCGGCGGTCTCGACGATCGTCACCCCCGCGTCGACGATCGCGCGACGGTACTCGTCGTAGGGCGGCGGGTTGATCGACGGCAGGATAGTGAGATTGACGCCGAACGGCTTGTCGGTCATCGCTCTCGTTCGCTCGATCTCCTTCACCAGGTCCGCGGGGGTTGGTTGCGTGAGGGCCGTGATGATCCCGAGGCCGCCGGCCTCCGAGACCGCGGCGGCGAGCTCCGCCCGTCCGACCCACATCATCCCGCCCTGAACGATCGGGTGCTCGATCCCCAGCGCCTCGGTGAACCGCGTCGTCAGCATCGACCATCCCCTGTCAGTGTGTCCCGTCACCGGGGCGCGCCCTCGGCGCACCCGATCAGCCTAAGCTCAGCGGGGGCAACCGGCTGACGGCGGGCGACACGCGCGTTAGCCTCGGAAGCGAGACCACCACACGCTCAGGGAGGCGACGATGCCAACTCTCACCACGGCCGACAACGTCACGCTGCACTACACCGACACCGGCGGCACGGGCCGCCCCCTCGTACTGGTCCACGGGTGGCCGCTGTCCGGCGAGGCGTTCGCGGGCAACATCCCCACCTTCGTCGACGCCGGGTACCGGGTCGTCACCTACGACCGCCGCGGCTTCGGGCGCTCGGGGAAGCCGTCGGGCGACGTGGACTACGACATCCTCGCCGACGACCTCGCGGCCGTCGTCTCACACCTTGCGCTGAGGGGTGCCGTGCTGCTCGGGTTCTCCATGGGCGGAGGGGAAGTGGCGAGGTACTTCAGCCGGCACAGCTCGGAGCCGATCGCGGGCGCGATCTTCTCCGGGTCGATCGCACCCGCCCTGTGCGTCACCGACGACAACCCCGACGGCGCGATGCCCATCGACGGTTTCCAGGGCCTGGCCGAGCAGTGCGCCGCCGACCACCCCGGGTTCGTCGACCAGTTCGTCACCAACTTCTACAGCAGCGCCGACGGCGGGCTGCAGGTCGATGAGGAGACCCGGCAGGCCGCGGTCGCCATCGGACGCCGGTCGGATCCCCGCACCGCCGTGCAGACCATCCTGCTGTGGGCCACCGACCTCCGCGCCGACTGCCGGGCGATCAAGGTGCCGACGCTGGCGATCCACGGCGACGGCGACCTCAACGTGCCCATCGACGCGTCCAGCCGCCGCCTTCCCGACTACGTCGACGGCGCGGAACTGGTCGTCATCGAGGGCGGACCACATGGCTCCAACGTCTCGCACAAGCAGCAGTGGGAGGGTGCGATCCTGGACTTCCTCGGCCGCCTGTAGGGGCCCGTCGACGCCGGGTATAGGCTCGCCCGGTGCGCGACGAGAGGGTAGGTCTGGGCTACGGGCTCGCGGCCTACGTCATGTGGGGGCTGTTCCCCCTGTTCTTCCAGCTGTTCGGCCGATCCGGCGCCGTCGAGGTGGTCGCGCACCGCGCTCTCTGGTCCCTGATCTTCTGCCTGGTGCTGCTCACGGTCCTCGGGCAGTGGGGCGAGCTACGCCGGATCTTCGCCGACCGGCGGCTCCTGACCACCCTGGCGGTCGCCGGCGCCCTCATCGTCGTCAACTGGGGCACCTATATCTACGCCGTCATGACCGAGAGGACCCTCGAGGCGGCGCTCGGCTACTTCATCAATCCCCTCGCGGTGGCGGCGATGGGCATCGTCGTGCTCAAGGAGCGGCTCCGCCCGTTGCAGTGGGCCGCGATGGCGTTCGGCGCCGCGTCGGTGGTGGTCATGGTGGTGGGCTACGGGAAGGTGCCGTGGATCTCGCTGACGCTGGCCGCCTCGTTCGGCACCTACTCGCTGGTCAAGAAGCTGGCGGGCCGCTCCGCCGGCGCCCTGCCGGGCCTGGCCGTCGAGACCGGCGCCGTCGCGCCGATCGCGCTCGTCTACATCTCCTACCTGATCCTCACCGGACAGAGCACCGCGACCGGCGGCTACACCGCGCTACTGGTCACGACCGGCATCGTGACAGCCGTTCCACTGCTGCTGTTCGCCGCGGCCGCGCGCCGAGTGTCGATGGTCACCGTCGCGATGCTGCAGTACCTGGCGCCCATCGGACAGTTTCTCGTCGGCTGGCTGATCTTCGACGAACCGATGCCGGCGGCGCGCTGGGCGGGCTTCATCCTCGTCTGGGCCGCGGTGGCGCTGTTCGCCTCCGACGTCCTCGTGGCGGGCAGGCGTCGGCACGTGGCGGCCACGCTCGCCCGCTGACGTCGACTGGTTTGCCCTCCGACGTGGCGCGGGGGAAACTTGGCGGGTGCTACAGATCAAGGACATCGAGGTGCGCGCGGGCGCCCGGCTGCTGCTGTCGCCGGTGTCCTTCCAGGTCATCCCCGGGGACCGGATCGGCCTCGTGGGCCGCAACGGCGCCGGCAAGACCACGCTGACGCGGATCCTCGCGGGCGAGGGGCTCCCCGCTGCCGGTGCGGTGAACCGCTCGGGCCAGCTCGGCTACCTCCCGCAGGACCCGCGCTCAGGCGACCCGGAGCAGATCGCCCGGGACCGCATCCTCGGGGCCCGCGGGCTGGACCAGGTGGTGCACCGCATGCGCCGGGCCGAGGAGACCATGGCCACCGCGGAGGGCGCCGAACGCGACGACGCCATGGCCGCCTACACGCGCGCCGAGGCGGCGTTCACGGCCGCCGGCGGGTACGGCGCCGAGGCCGAGGCGGCGCGGATCGCCGCCAACCTCGGGCTGCCCGATCGGGTGCTCGTCCAGCCGCTCAAAACGCTCTCGGGCGGTCAGCGCCGCCGCGTCGAGCTCGCCCGGATCCTGTTCTCCGACGCGGACACGCTGCTGCTCGACGAGCCCACCAACCACCTCGACGCCGACTCGATCGTCTGGCTGCGCGGCTACCTGCAGTCGTTCCCCGGCGGCCTCATCGTGATCTCCCACGACACGGAGCTGCTCGCCGCCGTCGTCAACAAGGTCTTCCACCTCGACGCCAACCGCGCCGAGCTGGACATCTACTCCATGGACTGGAAGCGCTACCTCGTCCAGCGCGAGACCGACGAGAAGCGCCGCCGCCGCGAACTCGCCAACGCCGAGCGCAAGGCGTCGCAGCTCATGGCGCAGGCCGACAAGATGCGCGCCAAGGCCACCAAGGCCGTCGCCGCGCAGAACATGGCCAAGCGCGCGGAGAAGCTGCTCGCGGGGGTCGAGGGGGAGCGCCGGGTCGATGCCGTCGCCAGGATCCGCTTCCCCGATCCCGCGCCGTGCGGCAAGACCCCGCTGCGCGGCTTCGATCTCAGCAAGAGCTACGGTTCGCTCGAGGTGTTCACCGCCGTCGACCTCGCCGTCGACAAGGGCTCCAAGGTGGTCATCCTCGGCCTCAACGGCGCCGGCAAGACGACGATGCTGCGGCTGCTCGCCGGCATGGAGGAGCCGTCGGCCGGCCACGTGGAGCTCGGCCACGGCGCCAAGCTCGGCTACTACGCGCAGGAGCACGAGACGCTCGACGTCAAGCGCAGCGTGCTGGACAACATGAAGTCCGCCTCGCCCAACCTCAACGACACCGAGGTGCGCAGGGTGTTGGGCTCCTTCCTGTTCAGCGGCGACGACGTGGAGAAGCCGGCCGGTGTGCTGTCGGGCGGCGAGAAGACCAGGCTCGCCCTCGCGATGCTCGTGGTGTCGGCCGCCAATGTCCTGCTGCTGGACGAGCCCACCAACAACCTCGACCCCGCGTCGCGCGGCGAGGTGCTCAATGCCATCCGCACCTACGCGGGATCGGTCATTCTCGTCACGCACGACCCGGGGGCCGTCGAGGCCCTCGAACCCGACCGGGTGCTGGTCATGCCCGACGGCGTCGAGGACCTGTGGAGCGACGACTATGCCGAACTGATCGACCTCGCCTGAGTCCGCGCACGCACTGTGCGCATTCGCGCAACCGGTCGTGCTCATCCGTGGGATCACAAGGGCCGCGGCCCTAGGCTGTGGGCCATGGCGCGGATCAGGTTCGGGACAGGCGGTTGGCGGGCGATCATCGGTGACGAGTTCATCCGGGCCAATGTCCGGCTTCTCGCCGCGGGCCTCGCCGGCCGGATGCGCGACGAGGGCGTGGCCGAGCAGGGCATCGTCATCGGCCACGACCGCCGCTTCCTGTCCGACGTCGCCGCCGAGTGGGCCGCGGAGGTGTTCGCCGGCTACGGGATCCCGACGGCGGTGATCAAGGTGGCGCAGGCCCCGACGCCGCTGATCATGTGGACCGTGAAGGACCAGCACCGGCCCTACGGGCTCGCCGTCACCGCGTCGCACAACCCCGCGCTCTACAACGGCATCAAGGTGTTCACCCGCGGCGGCAGGGACGCCGACGAGTCCGTCACCGACGACATCGAGGAGCGGATGACCGCCCTCGAGGGCCCGGCCGAGGCCGACATCCCTGCCATCCCGTACTCGAAGGCCGTGGCCTCCGGGGCCGTCGAGGAGATCAACACCTTCAACGGCTACATCGACTCGATCATCGCCCAGGTGGACATGGACGCCATCCGTGAGGCCGGTCTCAAGGTGGCGCTCGACCCGATGTTCGGCGTGTCCAAGACGTCGCTGCAGACCATCCTCATGACCGCCCGCGTCGACGTCGAGGTGATCAACGACCGGCACGACACGCTGTTCGGGGGCCGGCTGCCGTCGCCGACGTCCCACACCCTGCAGGCCCTGTCGCGCTACGTGGTGGAGCACCACTGCGACCTGGGGATCGCCACCGACGGCGACGCCGACCGCATCGGCATCATCGACGACCGGGGACACTTCCTCCACCCCAACCAACTGCTCGTGATCCTCTACTACTACCTGCTCAAGTACAAGGGCTGGGAGGGCCCGGTGGTGCGCAACGTCGCCACCACGTCCATGCTCGACGATGTGGCGCGGATGTTCGGGCATGCCTGCCACGAGGTGCCGGTCGGCTTCAAGTGGGTGTCGGGGAAGATGGCCGAGACCGGCGCCATCATCGGCGGCGAATCCTCCGGTGGCCTCACGGTGCGCGGGCACATCTCCGGCAAGGACGGCATCTACGCCGCCGCCCTGCTCGTCGAGATGATCGCCGTCGTCGGCAAGCCGATGAGCCTGATCTACGAGGAGATCACCGGGCAGTTCCCGCCCCGCTACATGGCCGAGACGGACTTCGCCTTCGACCCGGAGCGCAAGCCGCAGATCCTCCGCACCCTCCTGGAGGAGCGCCGGGTCCCCGAGTTCAGCGAGCCGGTCTCGGGCACGTCGTATCTGGACGGCTGCAAGGTGCTGTTCGACGAGGGCTGGATCATCGCCCGGTTCTCCGGCACCGAGCCGCTTCTGCGGATCTTCTGCGAACTGCCCGACCGAGAGCGCGCCGAGCGGGCCTGCGACGAGTTCCGCGACTTCCTCGGCCTCTGACGCTCAGCGCACCCGGCTGACGGTCGCCTCCCACGGCGCCATCACGGGCCGCCTCGGCCCGCCCAGCACCGGTTCGATCTCCCCCTCGACCACGGGACGCTTCCGGGGCTTCGACGACGTGTTGCACTCGACGAGGAACGCCTCGCCCTCGAACCTGCGGTAGTAGGCGAAGTAGAACCGGTGGTGCGGATGCACCCACTCCAGGGTGCCGACGGTGAGGGCGCGGTGTGTGCGCCGCAGCCGGATCAGGTCCCGGTGCCACGAGAACACCGAGGACGGGTCGGCCGCCTGCTCCTCGGCGGAGAAGCCCGGCTGCCGGTCCGTGCCGACGAGCCACGCATTGCCGTTGGTGAACCCGTCGGTGGGTGTCCACCGCATCGGGACGCGGCTGTGGTCCCGCGACCCGGTGAGCAGCTGCCGCCAGGCCTTCTCGGGCGCAACGCCGCCGGCCACGAGGGTGTTGTAGCGGTTGATCGAGTCGACGTCGCGGATCTCGTCGATGCCGGCGAACGACTGGTTGATGGCGGCCAGTTCCTGACCCTGGTAGAGGAACGGGCTGCCGCGCATCGTCAGCTGGATGGTGGCCAGCATCTTCCCGATCGCCGTGCGCACCGCGGGATCCTGCTCCCGGCCCATCCCGAACTTGCTCAGCATCCGCGGGTTGTCGTGGTTGTCGAGGAAGACCGCGATCCAGTCGCCCGCCGACAAGTGCTTCAGGTGCGCCCGGTAGTAGCGCTTCAGGTAGTACGGGTCGTAGCGGTAGGTGTCCCAGCGTGTCCGGCCCGGGTTGTCGAGCACGTCGAAGTTGAACACCATGTCCAGTTCGCCGCGGCCGTGACCGCTCAGCAGGCGGCCGAGTTCCATGCCGATGCCGGGGGTCTCGCCCACCATGAGCCCCACCCTGTCGGGCTGCGTCGGACCACCGAGCCGGCCGTCGGGCAGCCGGCGCCGGGGTGTCGACGCCGGCTTCTCCCGACGCGTGAACCCCTCGAGCCTCAGTTCCCGCAGGTACTCGTTGAGCCGCGGGCCGTAGAAATAGTGCTCGACGCCGGTGAACTCCAGCATGCGTCCGATGAACGGGTGCCCGTCGGGCAGTGTCGGGGGCTTCGAGATGTAGTTGATGACGTCCATCCGGAACCCGTCGACGCCCCGCTTCATCCAGAACCGGACGATGCCGGCCACCTCGTCGCGGACGTCCGGGTTGTCCCAGTTGAGGTCGACCTGCTCGTCGGCGAACAGGTGCAGCACCCACCGCCGGGACTCCGGCAGCCAGGACCAGGCGGGGCCAGAGAAGAAGGACCGCCAGTTGTTCGGCGGCGACGCCTCGTCGCCGGCGACCATGAAGTAGTAGTCGCCGTAGGGGCCGTCCGGGTCGTCGATGGCCTTGCGGAACCACTCGTGTTGATCCGAGGTGTGGTTGACGACGAGGTCCAGCAGCAGCCGCATGCCCCGGTCGTGGCAGGCCGCGATGAGATCGTCGAGGTCTTCGAGGGTTCCCATCTCCGGGTTGATGCCGCGGTAGTCGCTGACGTCGTAGCCCATGTCCTTGTTGGGGGAGGTGAACACCGGTGACAGCCACACGCAATCGACGCCCAGATCGCGCAGATGGTCGAGCTTGGAGATCACGCCCCGGATGTCCCCGATGCCGTCCCCGTCCGCGTCGCAGAACGACCGCGGATACACCTGGTAGAACACGGCTTCCCGCCACCAGGGCGTGGGGTGAGGCTCACCCCCGTCGATGGGGCGGTCCGGCTCCTGGTTGACGAGGTTGAGGACGGTGTCGAGCAGCCCCGGCCCGGTGATCGGCAGCGTGAGCTTCTCCAACCAGTCGAGCGGCATCCAGGCGGCGAGGTGGATGAGCCGGCGCGGGAGGCCCGTGCCGAGGAGGATCTTGTCGATGACGTCGCGGCCCACAGGGTTCCTGTAGAGCCGACGGAGGGTGTCACGCTTCGTGATCTGCGGCATGGCTCCCCCTTCCGGCCAGGTCCCGGACGATCCGCGCGTACGTGTCCTCGTCGAGCTTGTACGTCGTGCGCAGGACAAGATAGCTGACGGCCACCAGCACCATCGGCAGCACCAGCATCGCGCCCCGCAGGATCGCCAGCCCGGTGTCCGTGACGTCGGCCGCGGACTCCGCGACGTCGATGCCCGACCACAGCAGCGTCACCCCGACCACGCCGCTGGCCATCGCGTTACTCAGCTTGTAGATGAACGGCTGCAGTGAGAAGGTCACCGACTCGTTGCGCCGCCCGAGCTTCCAGTGCCCGTACTCGACCGAGTCGGCGATGAACATCACCATGAGCAGCTGGATGGCGCCCTGTCCCATGAACAGCAGGACGCCGGATACGGCCACGAGCGCCAGCGACGTCCCAGAGACGAGGAACACCCCGTAACCGGTGACGCACATCACCGTCGCCAGCAGATGGATCCGGCGGCGCCGCAGATGCCGCGACACCAGCGGGAACAGCGCCAGCGCGGCGATCTGTGAGACGCCGAGGATGGCCGCGAACACCGGGTAGACGCCCTCGTCGCCGAACGCGTACTTGAAGTAGTACAACCCGAACGACGCCGTGGTGCCATAGCCCGTCATGAAGGCGATCATCGCGAGCGTCACCCACAGCAGCTGGTCGTTGCGGCCGATCACCCGGAACAGGTCCCTCAGCGGCGTCATCTTCTCGCCCGCCCTCACATGCTCGCGTGCGAACAACAGGGTCAGCGACTGGAACGCAAGCATCAGGACGACGATGACCGCGGCCATGGTGAACCAGGCCCGCTGCGCGGAGCCGAACACGGACTCGAGGTAGCCGGTGGCCGGCACGAGGGCGACGACCATCGTGAACAGGCCGACGTTGGCGCAGATCCGGGCCACCACCCCGATGCGTTCCCGCTCCTTCTGGTCCCGGGTCAGCGACGGCAGCATCGACCAGTACGAGATGTCGTTGATGGTGTAAGCGATCTCGTAGAACACGTAGACCAGCGTGAACACCACCACGTAGCCCCAGCCGTCGAACCCGAGGTCGGTGAACATCAGCACGCCCGCGGCGCCCCACAGCACGGCGCCCAGCAGGATCCACGGCCGGAACTTGCCCCACCGGGTCCGCGTGTTGTCCACCACGACGCCCATCACCGGATCGTTGACGGCGTCGAAGACGCGCATCGCCACCATGATGACCGTGACGGCGGCCAGGTACACACCGGAGATGTCAAGCACCTCGGTGAGGTAGAACAGCAGGTACAGCGACACCAGGTTCGCGAGCATGTCGCGCCCGAGCGTGCCGAGCCCGAAGCCCCAGCGGGTAGCGGTCATGCGCCCCAGACTAGGGCCTCGACCGGGCATCCGGCCTCGTCAGGGTCACCACGGCCACGGATGCCCCGACGGTCGCGGCCGCCGTGTCGGCGGGCGGGCCGTGGAACGCGTTGGGTCCCATCGCGATGAGGTCGTGCACCTCGCCGGCGGTCAGCTCCATCTCCCACGAGACGGGTTCGACGCGCGACGGCCAGCCGGGAAAGGCGGCGAGCACGTCGTCGACCTTGGAACCGGCCACATCGAGGAGGCCGTAGCGGTCGCGGAGCACCGCGAGGTGGGCACCGGTGGGCACCACGACGACCAGCCGGCCACCCGGGGCCAGGGCCCGGCCGAACTCGGCGGCGTTGCGGGGGGCGAAGACGCACAGCAGCGCGTCGGCCGCGCCGTCGACGACCGGCAGGCCCGCCCACGTGTCGGCGACCACCGACGCGGCACGCGGATGCGCCCTCGCGGCGCGGCGCGCGGCCGCCGTCGACACGTCGGTGGCCAGACCCTCGGCCGACGGGGCGCCGTCGAGCGCCGCGGCCAGGTAGTAGGCCGTGCCCGCGCCGGCCTCGAGGATGCGGGACGACCCCGTCGTCTCGCCGGCCACCGCCCGCGCGATGGGCGCGTAGTGCCCGGCGGACTGGAAGCGGGCCCGGGCGTCGAGCATCGCGGGTGTGTCCGCGTTGGCCGGCGCCGCCCGCCCGAGGAGGTTGACGTAGCCCTGCCGGGCGACGTCGTACGAGTGCCCGGCAGGACAGACGAGCGTCCGGCCGCGGCGGCCGAGGAGGCCGGCACAGTTGGGGCAGCGCAGCCAGGTGTCGAGGGCGCTCACGAGATGGTGGCCTCCGCGGCGGCCCTGGCCTTCTCCTTCTTCCGGTCCCGGATGTCGGCTCGGATCAGCACCACGAGCCCGACGACGCCGATGAGCGTGAAGGAGAACCACTGCAGCGCGTAGCTGAGGTGGGGGCCCTCATCGAGGTCGGGCTCCCCGAGGGGGGCAAGGGCGTCCGTCTCGGGCGGATCGGACTCGATGAGCTGCACGTAGCCGTTGACGACGTCGACGCCCATCGCGGCCCCGAGCGCCTCGGAGTCGATGAGGCGGATCTGGTTCTCGTGCGGCGTCGTGGCGTTCTCGTCGCCGCGCTCGTCGCGGCGGACGTAGCCGGTCACGGTGACCTCGCCGTCGGGCGGGGCGGGCAGCACGCCGTCGGGGTGGCCGGGCTGCCGGGGGAGGAAGCCCCGGTTGACCAGCAGCGTGTCGCCGCGGTCGGTTGTCAGCACCGCGACGGCCTCGCTGCCGTAGGCACCGTCCAGGGACCGGTAGCGGACCTGGAACTGCGTGCCCTCATAGGTGCCGGTGGCCGAGACGCGGTACCACTGGTCGTCGTCGCCGATCGTTCCGGTCATGACATCGGAGTAGGGGGCGACGGGCTGGTCCCGGTGGGCGACGACCAGCGCGTTGGACTCCCGGCGTTCGTCGAGCCGCCGCAGCTGCCACTCGCCGAGCAGCACGAAGGCGGTGGCGAGGACCGCCGCGAACACGCCCAGCGCGATCCACCGCTTCACCTGACGACTCACGAATCCTCCTCGACGGAGCCCTGCACGACCTCCCCGCCGCCGATCGCGGGGCGCCCGGGGCCGTCGGGCTCCGCCTGGGGCGGCGGCCGGTGGTCCGAGCTGTTGGCGAACAGTACCGCGAAGGCGGGCAGCAGCGCCGCCGCGGCGAGCGCCACCAGCTTCCACCATCCCGGCACGACGAGGAAGAGCAGGAAGCAGGCCGTGCGGATCCCCATCGTGATGAGGTACCGGCGCTGGCGCTCCTCCAGGTCCAGGGTGCGCCCACGACCCGCGCTCGTGATGAGCGTCGGGTCCTTCTTCCTGGTCACGCATTCAGCATAGGTCCGCGTTCGCAGCCGAGCCCCCGTCCGGGACCCGTGCGGTAAGTTGCTCCCGTGGCTGATTCAAGAGTTGTGCTCGTCACCGGTGGCTCCAAGGGCATCGGTCGCGCGATGGCGGAGGCGTTCCGGGATGCCGGATACAAGGTTGCGGCGACCTACCGTTCGGGTGGCGTGCCCGACGGCGTCCTGGGGGTGACCTGCGACATCACCGACCAGGGGCAGGTCGACCAGGCGTTCGAGACCATCGAGGCCGAGCTCGGCCCCGTCGAGGTCCTCGTCGCCAACGCGGGCGTCACCCGCGACACCCTGCTCATGCGCATGTCCGACGACGACTGGGACACCGTCATCGACACCAACCTCACCGGCACTTTCCGCGTGGTCCGGCGCGCCGCCCGCCCCATGATGCGGGGCCGGTTCGGGCGTGTCATCCTCATCTCCTCGGTCGTGGGTCTGCTCGGTTCGCCCGGTCAGCTGAACTACGCCTCGTCCAAGTCGGCGCTCGTCGGCATGGCGCGGAGCCTCGCCCGTGAACTCGGCAGCCGCAACGTGACCGCCAACGTGGTGGCGCCCGGCTTCATCGAGACCGACATGACCTCGGTGCTGCCCGAGGAGACCATCAAGGGCTACAAGGCCCGCATCCCCGTCGGCCGCCTCGGCTCGGTCGACGACGTCGCGCAGGCGGCAATGTTCCTCGCCGGCGAGCACGCCGGCTACATCACGGGCGCCGTCATCCCCGTCGACGGCGGCCTCGGCATGGGTCACTGAGAAAGGACGGCCATCCACATCATGGGTCTCCTCGAAGGCAAGAACATCCTGGTCACCGGCGTGACCATGCGCACGTCCATCGCGTACGCGGTCTGCGAGATCGCGCAGCGTGAGGGCGCCAACGTCGTCGTGTCCGCGGCCGGCCGCGCCGTCGGCCCCGCGCAGCGCGCCATCTCGAAGCTCGATCCGGTCCCCCCGCTCATCGAGGTCGACGTCACGGACCCCGCGCACCTCGAGGAGTTGCCGGCCCAGCTGGCGGAGCACTTCGACGGCGGGCTCGACGGCATCGTCCACTCGATCGCCTACGCCGACCCGGAGAAGGCGCTGGGCGGGGCGTTCCTCACCACCGACTGGGACAGCGTCGCCACGGCCCTGCAGATCTCCGCATACTCGCTCCAGTCGCTCACCATGGCCGCCAAGCCCATGCTGAACACGGGCGCCGGCATCGTCGGCCTGACGTTCGACGCACGGGTGAGCTGGCCCACCTACGACTGGATGGGCGTGGCGAAGGCCGCGCTCGAGTCGACGTCGCGGTACCTGGCCCGATACCTCGGCCCGGACGGCATCCGCGTCAACCTGGTGGCGGCCGGCCCCGTCGACACGGTGGCCAAGAAGGCCATTCCCGGCGCCTCGTCGTTCAACGAGATCTGGGGCCAGCGCGCCCCGTTGTCGTGGGACTCCGGGGACGCGGTGCCGTCGGCCAAGGCCGTCGTCGCGCTGCTGAGCGACTGGTTCCCCGCCACCACCGGCGAGATGGTCCACGTCGACGGCGGGCTCCACTCGACCGGAGCCTGACAACCCGCTCCGCTTCCGGCACGCCGCCCACCACCCGCCCGGCGGTTCGGGTAGGTTTGATGGCATGGCAGCGGTGGCAGAACTCGCGGGTGTGACGGTCGAGCGTGGCGGGTCAACGCTCCTGGACAGCCTGAATCTCGTCATCGGCGAGTCGGACCGCTGGGTGGTCATCGGGGCCAACGGGGCGGGCAAGACCACGCTGCTGCAGGTCCTGGCGGCCCAGCTCTACCCGACCGACGGGGTCGTCGGACTCCTCGGCGACGTCGTCGGCACCGTCGACGTCTTCGAGCTGCGGCCGCGGATCGGTTTCACGTCGTCGGCGCTCGCCGAGCGCATCCCCTCGGGGGAGCGCGTGCGGGACGTCGTGTTGTCCGCGGCGTACGCCGTCGTGGGGCGCTGGCACGAGGAGTACGACGTCTACGACGTCGAGCGCGCCAACCATCTGCTCCAGTCGATGCGCGTGGCCCACCTGGCGGACCGGACCTTCGGCACGCTCAGTGAGGGGGAGCGCAAGCGGGTCCAGATCGCCCGCGCGCTCATGACCGACCCGGAGCTGCTGCTCCTCGACGAGCCCGCCGGCGGCCTCGACCTCGCGGGCCGTGAGGCCCTCGTCGGCACCCTGTCCGAGCTGTTCCTCGACGAGGACTCGCCCGCGTCCATCCTCGTCACGCACCACGTCGAGGAGATTCCGCCCGGCGCCACGCACTGCCTGCTGCTGCGCGGCGGGTCGATCGTCGCCGCCGGGCCCATCGCCGAGACGCTCACCGACGACAACCTCAGCGCCACCTTCGACCTGCCGCTCTCCGTCACCGCCGACGGCGGGCGTTGGAGTGCCAGGAGCAGGACATGAACGAGATCCTGGAGTGGATCCGCGAGAACTTGTGGGCCGGGTGGGGCATTCTCGCCGCCGGGCTGGCGGCGGCCGAACTCCTCACCATGGACCTGACGTTCCTCATGCTCGCCACCGGCGCGCTGGCCGGGGGACTCACCGCGCTCGTGCTGCCCGGCGTCCTGTGGCTGCAGATCGTGGTCGCCATCGTCACCGCGTTCCTCACCCTGTTCCTGCTGCGCCCCACCCTCCTCGAACGGGTGCGTCGCGCGCCCGGGTACCGGTCGTCGCTCGACACCCTCATCGGCTCCAAGGGCCGCGCCACCACCGCCATCACCCCGGACTCGGGTGAAGCGAAGGTCGAGGGCCAGATCTGGCAGGCCCGGCCCTTCGACGCGGCGCTGTCCATCGAGGAGGGTGAGGAGATCGAGGTCTTCGGCCTCGACGGCATCACCCTCATCGTCTATCCCGCCCACCGACAGCTCAACAGCTAGGGAGAACGCCATGCCTGACATCACCCTGATCGTGCTCATCGCACTGGTCGTCCTGCTCGTGATGGTCCTCGCAGCGACGCTGAAGATCATCCGGCAGCAGCAGGTGGCCCTCGTGGAGCGGCTCGGGAAGTTCCGCAAGAGCCTGAACCCCGGTCCGCATCTCGTCGTGCCCTTCTTCGACCGGATCCGCTACACCCTCGACATGCGCGAGCAGGTGGTGCCGTTCCCGCCACAGGGCGTCATCACCGAGGACAACCTCATGGTGTCGATCGACTCGGTCATCTACTTCCAGATCGTTGATCCGGTCCGCGCCGCCTACGAGGCGCAGAACTACCACGCGGCCATCGAACAGCTCACCATGACCACCCTGCGCAACATCATCGGCGGCATGGACCTCGAGGCGGCGCTGACCTCCCGTGAGGAGATCAACCAGCGCCTCCGGCTCGTGCTCGACGAGGCCACCGGCAAGTGGGGCATCAAGGTCAACCGCGTCGAGCTGCGCGCCATCGAGCCGCCGCCGACCATTCGCGACGCCATGGAGAAGGGCGCCCGCGCCGAGCGCGACAAGAGGGCCCAGATCCTGCTCGCCGAGGGCCAGCGCCAGTCCCAGATCCTCGCAGCCGGCGGCGATCGTGAGGCCGCGATCCTCCGCGCCCAGGGCGACCGCGAGGCCGCGGTGCTCCGCGCCCAGGCGGACCGGCAGGCCCAGATGCTGCACGCCGAGGGCGAGTCCCAGGCCATCACCCGCGTGTTCAACGCCATCCATGCCGCGCAGCCCGACCAGGCCCTGCTCGCCTACCAGTACATGCAGATGCTCCCCAAGCTGGCCGACGGGGACTCCAACAAGGTGTGGATCATCCCCAGCGAGCTCAACGACGCGCTCAAGGGCCTCGGTCAGGTGACCGACTCGGAGGAGGTGCGCCACTACGTCTCGAAGGCGGCCGAGAACTTCGAGGCCCCGAAGATGGTTGACGTGCAGCAGGAGATCGAAGAGGCCGCCAAGCGGGACCGCGAGCGGTCCAACGCGACGGTCGAGCAGGCCATCGCCGACGCCCGCGCCCTCGACGCGGGTCGCGTCGCCGGTAAGCGGGCCCACGGCGCCACAGAGTCGATGGCCAAGCCGCCGCAGATCGGGCCGTCACCCTCCAGCGCCGCCGAGGTGGAGCCGCCCGCAGCCGACTCCGGCGACGAGGGCGGGGAGGGTCAGTCCTGATCGCGCCCCAGGCGCGACGCCAGCACTGACCCCGTCAGCAGCTGCGCCTGGTGGTACAGCATCAGCGGTATCACCAGGACGCCGACGATCGCTCCGCCGAAGAGGACGCTGGCCATCGGCACCCCGGTGGCCAGCGATTTCTTCGTACCGCAGAACATCACGGCGATCCGGTCGGCGCGTGGCAGCCCCAGCCAGCGGCCCAGGTTCCAGGTGAACCAGAACATGAAGGCCAGCAGGCCCAGCACCATCGGAACCAGCAGCAGCAGATCCGAGACCTGGATTTCGCGCCACGCGCCGGACGCCCGCAGCTCCGCGAAGGCGCCGAAGACGATGAGCATGATCACGCCCTGATCGAGGAACCTCAGCCGCCGGCGGTGCCGCGCCATGAACCCGGCCGTCGCCGGACGCGACAGCTGCCCCAGCACGAACGGCAGCAGCAGTTGCAGTACCACACCCCACACCTGCTCCAGGCCGATCGGCCCGCCCGCCGCCGTCGGGATCATCAGGATGGCCAGCATCGGGGTGATCGCGACGCCCAGCACGTTCGACGCGGTCGCCGAGACCATGGCAGCCGGCACGTTCCCGCCGGCCAGTGACGTGAACGTGATCGACGACTGCACCGTCGACGGCACCAGGCAAAGGAAGATCAGGCCGGCGCGGACGGGATCGGTGAGGACGCCGCCGGGGAGCAGCAGCAGCGGAAGCGCGATGAGGGGGAAGACGACGTAGGTGGTGGCGAGGATCGCCGAGTGCAGCTTCCAGTTGCGGATCCCCGCGAGCGTCTCGGCGGCCGACAGACGGGCTCCGTAGCCGAAGAACAGGACGAAGATCCCGACGCTGGTGACGATGTCCAACACGCGTGCCGCCTGGCCGCTCACCGGGATGATCAGCCCCAGGGCGAGCGTGCCGAGGATGATGAGCAGCAGGGGGTCGACGCGGAACTTCACTCAGGACTCCTCGAGGCGGGCGGCGACGACGCCCACGACGGCGTTGGTGACGGCGATGGCGTCGGCGCGGCGCAGATCGTCGACGGTGAACTCATCCTCGACCACCGGCCCGACGCCGAGGAGGGCCGGGTGGTCGAGCACCTCGGCGCGCTGCACGCCGTCGAGGATCCCCAGGGTGAGCGGCGGCGTGACCCATCGGCCGTCGATCCGGGCGAACACGCTGGTCCGGCCACCCTCCAGCACACGGCCCTCGGCGTCGTGGCCGATCACGTCGAAGGCGCCGGCGCCGGCCGCGGCCAGGATGGCGTCGTCGTAGAGGGCCCTCTGCGAGGTCTTGAACCGGGCGAGCGCCCCGGGGGTCCATGGTTCCCGGGCGAGCAGGAGCACCGCCTCGTCCGGCCGCTCCAGGGGGCGACGGTTGACGGTGACCGTCCCGTCGGGGGCCAGGTCGAGACCGACCCGCCACGCCCCGGCAGGGGTCTCCGCCACCGCCGCGTCCAGCGCCCGCCCCGGGGCCGGCAGCCCCAGCGCCGCAGCCGATGCGACGAGCCGGGCCCGGTGGCGGTCGGCGAGCGGAGCGACGCCGTCGACGACCCGCATCGCCTCGCGCAGGTGCAGGTCCGGTCCCGCCCCGATCGCGAAGCGGACCTTGGCGAGGCATTCCTCCCATTCCGCGGCGGCCGTGCTGTCGGCGACGATGCCGGAGCCGACGCCGAGCCGGGCGTTTCCGTCGGCGTCGACCTCGATGGTCCGGATGACCACGCTGAGCGTCATCCGCCAGCCGGTGGGTCCGGGTTCCGGGTCGATGACCCCGAGGGCACCCGTGTACAGGCCCCGCGGGGCCGGCTCCACGTCGCGGATCAGCCGCATGCTCGCCAGCTTCGGGGCGCCGGTGATGGAGCCGCAGGGGAACATCGCGCGCAGCAGGTCGGCCGGGGTCGTCCCTGGCAGCAGGGCTCCGCTGACGGAGCTGGTCATCTGCCACAGCCGCCCCACGCGCTCCACGTCGAAGAGCCGGTCGACGACGACGGTGCCGGGCCGCGACACCTTGCTGAGGTCGTTACGGATGAGGTCGACGATCATCAGGTTCTCGGCCCGGTTCTTCGGGTCGCTGCTGAGCGCCGCCGGGTCGGTGGCCGCGTCGGCGGTGCCCTTCATCGGGCGGCTGGTCGCGGTCCCGCCCGTGACGTTGAGGAACAGTTCGGGGGACAGGGACAGGGTCCAGGCGGACGCGGGGACGGGGAGGTGGGCCAGGAGGCCGAACTCCACCGGCTGCACCGCGCGGAGCCGTGCGTACAGGGCGGTCGGGTCGCCGGCCAGCCGGCCGGTGACGCGATGGGTGTAGTTGATCTGGTAGCTGGAGCCCGAGGCGATCTCCTCCTGGAGACGCCCGACCGCGCCGGCGAACCCGGCGGCGGTGACGTCGTGCGAGGCATCGATCAGCCAGCCGTCGGTGCTCGGTGGCAACACCTCCGCGGGGTCCACCTCGCGGCGTGCGTCGAACCAGTACAGGGCACCCGCAGCCGACGGATCGCCGACGCCCAGGGCGGCCTCGCCGAGGCCGTACGGCAGCCATGCCAGGCAGTGCAACCCCCTCGCCCAGCCCTCGGCCAGCGCCGCGTCGAGCGTGTCGAGGGTCACCTCCGCGACGCTCACCAGGCCGGAGAGGAGGGTCGCGCGGCCCGCGGGGGCATCGTCGAGCAGCGCGAACGGTTCCATGCCCGACAGGCTAGCCTGCACGGCCCGGCTCGCGCCCCGACGGACGCCTCCGTAGGGTGACGGCATGCTCATCGAGGTGACCGACCCCGCCGACCCGCGAGTCGCCGACTTCACCGGCCTGCGCGACGCCCACCTCAGGCGGCCGGACGTGTCGCGGTTCATCGCGGAGGGGGTCAAGATCATCGAGCGTGCCTTCGCCGCCGGTTGCCGGCCCCGGTCGTTGCTGTTGCAGTCCCGCTGGCTCGAGGGCCTGGCGGGCGTCGTCGACGCGTGGCCTGAGGTGCCCGTGTACGTGGCGCCGGAGAAGCTGATCGAGCGGATCAGCGGGTTCCATGTGCACCGCGGCGCGCTGGGATCGTTCGACCGTCCCCCGGAGAGGCCGTGGGAGGAGATCCTGTCCGGGCGACGGGTGATCGTGTGCGAGGACATGGTGGACCACGCCAACCTCGGCGCCGTCATCCGGACAGGGGCCGGGCTCGGCTGGGACGCCGTCGTCGTGTCGCAGGGGAGCGCGGACCCGCTGTACCGGCGCGCGATCAAGGCGTCGATGGGCGCGTCGCTCGTGATGCCGTGGCGCAGAATGGCCTCCGACGACGACCTCGCGAGGCTCCGCGACGCCGGGTTCTCCCTCGTGGCGTCGACACTCGCGCCCGGGGCGGTCCCGCTGGACGACTTCGACGCCCCCGGCAGGGTGGCGCTGCTGCTCGGCACCGAGGGTCAGGGGCTGAGCGCGGCCTGGTCCGACGCGGCCGACCACCACGTGACGATCCCGATGACCGACGCGGTGGACTCGCTCAACGTCGCGGCCGCGGCGGCGATCCTGGCCCACGCGTTGCGATAGGGGACTCGGGATCAGTTGCGTGCGGGTCGACGTCCGGTGAACCCCGGGTAGGTGGCTCAGTTGGCGCGTAACCCCTGGTCAGAGCTCGGGAGAGGGGTCGGGCGTGGCGTACTTGGCCTTCGGGGTGACCGGCCAGTCGTCCGGGTAGCGCCAGGCCAGCTCCTCGACCTTGGCGTCCAGTTGCCGGCGGACCCGCTTCGACAGCCGGTCCCCGAACACCGTGCCGCCCAGGTGGTCGGTCTCGTGCTGGAGGCAGCGGGCCAGCAGCCCGGTGCCCACGACGGTGATGTCGTTGCCGTACGGATCCTGGCCGGTGCACACCGCATGGTCCGGGCGGGCCAGCGGGGCGTAGCCGCCGGGCCAGGAGAGGCAGCCCTCCTCGGCGGACTCGAGGTTGCGGTCCTCTCCCTCAGGGAGCGTGACGGTGGGGTTGCACACCACACCGACCTGAAGCTTCTCGTCGGCGTCCGGGCAGGCGTAGATGAACAGCGACAGGCCGACGCCGACCTGCGTCGCCGCCAGGCCCACGCCATCGGAGGCGATCATGGTGGCGAACATGTCGCGGACCAGGGTGTGGAGCTCCTCGTCGAACTCCGTGACCGGTTCGGTGGGCTGATGCATGACCGGGGTTCCCCAGCGGGTGATCGGCCTGATGGTGCCGCCCTGCGTGAGATCGTCCTCAGCCATCCTCATGTCCTCCAAACTCGACGTACGCGCTTTCGCGGTGCCCAGTATGCCCCAGAGTGTCCGCCCCGCCCGCGCGGGTGGCGTGGGCCAGACTGGTGGCATGGAACTCGCCCCCGGATGGTCGGCGCTGCTCGACGAGTACGCCGCGCACCTCGACGCGGACCGCGGGCTGTCCCCGCACACCGTGCGGGCCTACCGGACAGATCTGACCGAACTCGCCGCGCATGCCGACGTCGAGCCCGGCCGCATCACGCTGGCGCGCCTCAGGAACTGGCTGTCGGCGATGGCCGACGCCGGCGCGGCCCCCGCCACCATTCAGCGCCGCGTCGCCTGCGTGCGCGGTTTCTTCGCCTGGGCCTCGGCCGAGGGGCACCTCCCGGCCGACCCCGCGGCGCGGCTCGCCGCACCCAAGCGCCGCCAGAGGCTGCCGCGCGTGCCGGGCCTGGCCGACGTCGAGACCGGCATCGCGGCCCTGCAGGCCCGCGTCGACGAGGCGGAGGGCGCCGACGCCGCGGTCGCGCGCCGCGACCTCGCGCTCGTGGAGGTGCTCTACTCGAGTGGGCTGCGTGTCTCGGAGGCCTGCGCCCTGCGGCTGACGGATGTCGACCGGGAGCGGCGCTCGCTCACGGTGCTCGGCAAGGGCGGCAAGCAGCGCACCGTGCCGCTCGGCGTGCCGGCGCTCCGCGCGCTCGACGCCTGGCTGCGCGCCCGCCCCGACTTCGCCAAGGCGGGAAGCCCGGACACCGTGTTCCTCGGCGAACGCGGGGGAGCGCTCGACCCGCGGGTCGCACGGCGCGTGGTCCACGCGGCCACCGGCGCGGCGGGTCACGCGGCCGAGACCGGGCCCCACGGCCTGCGACACGCGATGGCTACCCACCTCATCGAGGGCGGGGCCGATTTGCGGAGCGTTCAGGAGATGCTGGGGCACTCGTCGGTGGCGACGACGCAGATCTACACGCACGTGACCTCGGAACGTCTGCGCGAGGCGTACCGGCAGGCCCACCCCCGCGCCTGACTACTCCGTCCATCCCCGCGTGGCCGTGGGTTGAGCCGGGCGACGTCGCTCTGCGACGTCCCCGCGTCGAAACCGGCGCCGCCCTACCGTCCAGCTGTTCCCAGGCCCGGGTGTCGAGGGGTGGGGCCGGGCCGCCCACGCTCCCGGGACGGGCGCTTCGCGCCGGTCCGGTCGCGACGCCCACCCAACCTGCCCCGGCCCCACCCCTCGTCACCCTCGCGCCGTCGGGCCGGGCCGCCCACGCTCCCGGGACGGGCGCTTCGCGCCGGTCCGGTCGCGACGCCCACCCAACCTGCCCCGGCCCCACCCCTCGCCACCCTCATCCTGTTGGCGGGCGGTCTGGGCGCTCCTCACTCGTGGACGCCAGCCTTACTGCTCCACGCCAGCGCAATAGCGCAGGCATCCAGCAGCAGCGCTGGCGTCGGGGGCAATCTCGTGGGTTGAGCCCGCCGGCACCCCCGACGGTTGAGCGCTCATCGCAGGCTTCCCCGGCCGTCGCCGATGGTCCCCGAGGGCGCGCGAGCAGCCCCGGACCCGGGCGGGGGCGGGGTGTCTGCTCGGCGGAGTCAGGCGGCGGGGCGGAGCCCGGGTGGGGTGAGTGCCGGGAGTGTGTCCCAGGCAGGGTCGCCCGGCGGCGGATCCGGCTGGGTGAACCGGTCGGGTGGCGACGCGGTCCGGTTGTCCGGTGGACGGGCGGGCGCTCGCAGCCTGGTGGTGCCGTCGCGCGTGACGACGTATTCGTAGCCGAAGGCGGACCGCCAGTGGAAGAGGCCGGGCTCCGGTTGGCTGAGCGTCCAGTTGCCGTGGGTCTTGAGGCGGTGGGTGAAGCGGGACAGCGGCCCGAGGTTCGGCAGACCGGTCTGGCCGGGACCGCCCGCGTCGGTGAACGCGACGGTGTGGTCCACATCGCAACTGCCCGCCCCGCGGGTGCCGTAGGGGAAGACGTCAACGGGGTCGCGCTGGTTGAGCGCGAAGCGCATGGCGGCCGGCGGGTCGTGCTGATCGACGGCCTCGATGGCGCCCGGATCGAGGATGGGACGCACGATGACGCGGGATCCGGCGAGCAGTTCGCGCAGCCGCCCGGTCTGGACCGGGCCCCAACCTTCGACCCGGGCGATGCCGGAGGCCGACCCGTCGGGCAGCAGATCAGGACCGGCGACCGACCGACCGTCGAGGCCTGGATCCGAGCCGACGACGTGGACGATGAGCTGATGCGTGGGGAGCGCGTCCTGGCCGAACGCCTGCCGGGCGAGAATCCCCACCGCGGCCGCGCGACGCGTGTCGAGATCCGCTGAACTGACCGAGCCATCGGCCTTCAGGTCTCCCGGGTGAGCCGGGGCCTCAGGGTCCAGTTGCGAGGGCAGAGCCTTGGCGATCTCGTTGATCGCCTGGTCGAACGCGATGCCGTCCGCAGGGGCCAAGCGCCCCCACATCTCGACGTGTCCGTCGCGGATCTGATCCACGACGACCCGGCGCTGATTCCTGAGGGCGGCCTCGTTCGCGGCCGCGAGTTGCGGGTCCGCGGCGACGATCCAGTGGGGGAGGACCTTGACGATCCGCTGCCAGGGCATCATGGCCAGCGCATGGGCCAGCTTCCGGTCCACCAGCCGCACCGCGTCGGCAGACAGCCCGTGAGTGCGGTGGGCCACGTCGGCGGCCTGCCACCAACGGACCGTGCCCGCCAGGACGGCGCCCCACAGTGAGCGGAGGCGGTGCCGCACGTCGAGGACGTCGCCGATGCGCGAGATCATCGAGCCCGGCGAGACACCCGCAAGGGCGGAGAGTTCGAGGGCGAGGAACTCGCCGATCCCTGGCGTTCCGTCCCCACCGGGGTGCAGCAACCCCTCGACGCCCTCGACGATCTGGGGCTCATCCACCTCGTAGTGGTCGATGACGTGGGCGATTGCGACCACCTCGCCGATCTCTCCCGCGACGACGGCCTTGTGGGCATGGTCGAACGACGCCAGCCCCGCAGCCAGCGCATCACGCGCGCCGGGGCTGCCAGGGATCCTGGTCGTGTTCTCGTCCATGACCCTCAGATTATTCGAACGCACTGACAATTGTGTTGCCGGTTCGGGCCGGGACCCAGGAGTTCCAACCGCGGGCAGGGTCACGCGAGGGTCGCGGGGTTGATCAGGGTGCCGTCGCGCCAGGCCATCCAGTGCAGGTGGCAGCCGGTCGACAGGCCGGTGCTGCCCACGGTTCCGAGGGCTGCGCCGGCGTCGAGGCTCGCGCCGGCCCGCACGGTCAGGCCCTGCAGGTGCGCGTAGCCCATGACCACCCCGCCGCCGTGGTCGATCCGGACGCGGTAGCCGTAGGCGCCGTCGAACGACGCGGACACCACCACGCCCGCTGACGGAGCCACGACCGGTGTGCCGCACGCAGCCGCGTAGTCCACGCCGTCGTGCAACTTCACCACGCCGGTGACCGGATGGCGTCGCATCCCGAACGGCGATGTGACCCGGCCGGCGACGGGAGTTCCGGACACGACCGCGGCTGGCAGCGTCGGCAGCGGTTCGGGAACCGATCCTCGGGGGAGGAGTCTGATCACTGGCATCGCGAGGTAGCCGGTCGGGTCGAGGTAGGTCTCGCCGTCGGTGAGGCCCCAGTGCAGGCACGTCGCGGCACAGTGCCCCGGCAGCAGCCGCCCCAGCACGTCCCCCGCGGCCACGGTGGCGCCCTCCGGCACCCACGGCGACACGGGTTGATAGGTGGTGCGCCAGCCGTTGCCGTGATCGACCGAGACCGTGCCCCGGCCGGCGACGCGGCCGGAGAACAGCACCCGTCCCGACGCCGCCGCCACCACCACCGTGCCGCCCGTGGTCACGACGTCCACGCCACGGTGCCCGGCGCCGTACGGCGACTCCGGGGAGTCGAAGGCGCGTGTGACCCGGCCGTCGACCGGCCACGTCAGTTCGAACCCGGTGCCGGCCCGAGCCGGCGACGGAGCGGCGAACACCGCGAGTGCCGCCAGTGCGATGATGAGGATCCTCATGGCCCGGTTATCGCCGGTGGCCGCGCCGGTTTCCCGGCTCGCCGCGACCCTGTGGACAGCGTCCCCGATGGCTCCGACGACCCAGCCGCTCGGGCGCGCCGGGAAACATGGTGTCCCCGTTTGGCGCCTGACCTCCGGCTGTCTAGGATGTACTCCGCAACCACCAGGTTGACATCGCATGCGTTCCCGCGGCCCCGGCCGTCGGCTGCCGCGTGGTCCCCTCCCCGGAGGTGGCGCGGAAGCCGGGCGCATCAGGCAAGGCCCACCAGGGCCGACGTAACCACACGTGAGCCCAGCTCACCCAAGATCAGGCGGGCGTGCCCCGCCGCGAAAGGACACGGCCATGGCCGTTGTGACCACTCGCCAGCTCCTCGAGTCCGGCGTCCACTTCGGACACCAGACCCGCCGGTGGAACCCCAAGATGAAGCGGTTCATCTTCGCCGAGCGCAACGGGATCTACATCATCGACCTCCAGCTCTCGCTGACCTACATCGACAAGGCGTACAACTTCGTCAAGTCGACCGTCGCCCGCGGCGGCCAGGTGCTGTTCGTCGGCACCAAGAAGCAGGCCCAGGAGGCCATCGCCGAGCAGGCGACCCGCGTCGGCATGCCCTACGTGAACCAGCGCTGGCTGGGCGGCATGCTCACCAACTTCCACACCGTCACCAAGCGCATCCAGCGCCTCAAGGAGCTTGAGGCCATGGACATGAGCGACGTCGCCGGCTCCGGACTCACCAAGAAGGAACTGCTCCAGCTTGAGCGCGAGAAGGGCAAGCTCTCCAAGACCCTCGGCGGCATCCGTGACATGGCCAAGACCCCGCAGGCCGTGTGGATCGTCGACACCAAGAAGGAGCACCTCGCCGTCGACGAGGCGCGCAAGCTGAACATCCCGATCGTCGGCATCCTCGACACCAACTGCGACCCCGACGAGGTCGACTACGCGGTACCGGGCAACGACGACGCGATCCGCTCCGTCGCCCTGCTGACCCGCATCGTCGCCGACGCCGTCGCCGAGGGCCTCATCGAGCGCTCCGCCGGCCGCACCGGTGAGCAGGTCGAGGCCGAGCCCATGCCCGACTGGGAGCGCGAGCTCCTGGGCGCCGAGGCCGAGGCCCCCGCCGAGAAGGCCGAGGCCGCTGAGCAGACCGAGGCCCCCGCCGAAGCGCCTGCCGCCGAGGCTCCGGCCGCCGAGGCTCCGGCCGCCGAGGCCTCCACCGAGACCACCGAAGCCAACTGATTCACAACTCCTCGAGAAGACGGGAAGAACACTGAGCATGGCAATCACTGCCGCTGACGTGAAGAAGCTCCGCGACGCCACCGGCGCGGGCATGATGGACGCCAAGAAGGCGCTGACCGAGGCCGAGGGCGACTTCGACAAGGCCGTGGAGGGCCTGCGCATCTCCGGTCTCGCGAAGGCCGCCAAGCGGGCCGACCGCGAGGCCACCAATGGCATCGTCGCGGGCCGCGACGGCGCTGTGATCCAGTTCGCCGCCGAGACCGACTTCGTCGCCAAGAACGCCGAGTTCGTCGCGACGGCCGAGGAGATCCTCTCCGCCGTCATCGAGTCCGGCGCCACCGACGTGGCCTCCGCCAACGCGGCCGTCCTCGCCTCCGGCAAGAAGGTCGAGGACGCCGTCAAGGAGCTCGGCGCCAAGATCGGCGAGAACCTGTCGGTGGCCAACGTCGCGAACTTCGACGGCGACGCCCACCTCTACCTCCACCGTCGCGCCGCTGACCTGCCCCCGCAGGTCGGTGTGCTCGTCGAGTACAAGGGCGACGAGGCGCTGGCCCACCAGGTCTCCATGCAGATCGCCGCCATGTCGCCGCGCTGGGTGAACCGCGACGAGGTCCCCGCCGACATCGTCGAGAACGAGAAGCGCATCGCCGAGGCCACCGCCCGCGAGGAGGGCAAGCCCGAGAAGGCGCTGCCCCGCATCGTCGAGGGCCGCGTCGGCGGCTTCTACAAGGACAACTGCCTCGTCGACCAGGCCGCGGTCTGGGAAGACAAGAAGTCCGTCGGTGAGGCCCTCAAGGCCGGCGACACCGAGATCGTGCGCTTCGTCCGCTTCGCGGTCGGCGCCTGATCCGCCCGCCCCAGCGGCGGACAACTCAATTGAAGTAGAGTGGCGTGCGCCGCGACCCGACAACGGTCGCGGCGCACGTGCCATGTTCGGAGCATGTCGAGTCGAGGAGACCAAGTGGCGTACCAGCGGGTCCTGTTGAAGCTGTCGGGTGAGGTGTTCGGCGGTGGGAAGCTGGGCGTCGACCCGGTGATCGTGTCGGCTATCGCGGCGGAGATCGCCGAGGTCGTCCGCGGCGGCACCCAGGTGGCCGTCGTCGTCGGCGGGGGCAACTACTTCCGCGGCGCCGAACTGTCCCAGAACGGGATGGCCCGGGACCGGGCGGACTACATGGGCATGCTCGGCACCGTCATGAACAGCATCGCGCTGCAGGACTTCTGCGAGAAGGCGGGCATCGAGACCCGCGTCCAGTCGGCCATCAGCATGGCCCAGGTGGCGGAGCCCTACATCCCGCGCCGCGCCGAGCGGCACCTGGAGAAGGGGCGCCTGGTAATCTTCGGCGCCGGATCCGGCATGCCGTACTTCTCCACCGACACCGTCGCGGCCCAGCGGGCGCTCGAGATCGGCGCGGAGGTGCTCCTCATGGGCAAGCAGGGCGTCGACGGCGTCTACAACAAGGACCCGCACGTCCACGACGACGCGACGAAGTTCGATCACCTCACCTACGACCAGTTCCTCACCGAGGACCTGAAGGTCGCCGACGCCACCGCCATCTCGCTGGCGCGCGACAACAACCTCAATCTCGTCTTCTTCAACCTCTCCATCCCAGGAAACATCGGGCGCGTCGTGGCGGGCGAGCCCATCGGGACCTTGGTCTCGCGCTAGAACACCGTCCACACCAGAGGAGCACTCATGATCGCCGACGTCCAGAAGGAAGCCGCCAGCAAGATGCAGCACGCGGTCGACCACGCCCGCGAGGATCTCGCCACGATCCGCACCGGCCGCGCCCACCCGCAGATGTTCAACAAGATCACCGCGGACTACTACGGCGCGCCCACGCCGCTGCAGCAGCTGGCCGGGTTCACGTCGCCCGACCCCCGCTCGATGCTGATCACCCCCTTCGACCGCAGCGCCATCGGCGCCATCGAGAAGGCCATCCGCGATTCCGATCTCGGCGTGAACCCGAGCAACGACGGCAACGCCGTCCGCGTCGTGATGCCCCAGCTCACCGAGGAGCGCCGCAAGGAGTTCATCAAGATGGCCAAGTCCAAGGCCGAGGACGCCCGCGTCGCCGTGCGCAACGTCCGCCGCCACTCCATGGACGCCCTGAAGAAGCTCGAGAAGGACGGCGAGATCAGCGAGGACGACCTGTCGCGTGCCGAGAAGGCCCTCGACGCCTCCTCGAAGAAGTACGTCGAGCACATCGACGAACTGCTCAAGAACAAGGAAGCGGAGCTTCTCGAGGTCTGATGACCGACACCTCGCAGCCGACGCCCGCTCCCAAGGCCGGCCGGAACCTCCCGGTCGCCATCGGAGTGGGCATCGCGCTGTTCGTTCCCTTCGCCATCGGGCTGATCTGGGCGCCCTGGCTGTTCGTCCTGCTGGCCGCCGTCGGCCTGACCGCGGCGGCGGTCGAGATCCACCTGGCCCTGCGGCATAAGGGGATGCGCTCCGAGATCGTCCCCATCGCCATCGGCACCGCGGTGAGCGTGCTGGGAGCCTATGTCGCGGCGGAGACCGACCTGTTCTCGGACGGCACGTCGTTCGCCATCGCCTGCCTGGGCGTCACGGTGATCGCGGTCCTGGTCACCCGTCTCATGCGCGGAGGCCAGGGGTTCATCCGCGACGTCGCCGCCAGCGCGCTGATCATCGCCTACATCCCACTTCTTGGCATGTTCGTACCCCTGCTCATGGCCGCACCCCAGGGGCAGTTGCGGATTCTCACCGTCATCGTGGCCGTGATCGCGGCCGACACCGGCGCCTACGCCGTCGGCTCCCAGCTCGGCCGGCACAAGATGGCGCCCGCCATCAGCCCGGGCAAGACCTGGGAGGGCCTGGCGGGCGGGGTGACCGTCGCGACGGCCGCGGCCATCGCCTGCACGCATTTCCTCCTGGCCGCCCCCTGGTGGATCGGGCTGATCTTCGGCGTCCTCGTGGCGCTGGCGGCCACCGTCGGGGACCTCGTCGAATCGCTCATCAAGCGCGAGGTCGGGCTCAAGGACATGTCGAACTTCCTGCCCGGCCACGGGGGAGTGATGGACCGGCTCGACTCGATGCTGGTCGCCTTCCCCATCGGCTGGCTCATACTGCACTTCGCACTCGCCGAGATCGGCGGATAAGGACCCATGACCGGAACCCCACTGCCCCTCGTGTTCGACGCCCCCGCCAGGGGCAAGGCGCCCAAGCACTGGCTAGACCTCGGCGTCGACGAGCGCGTCGAGGCCATCGGCAAGCTCGGCCTGCCCCGGTTCCGCGCCGACCAGATCTCCCGGCACCTCTTCGACCGCCTCGAGGACGACGTCACCCGTTTCTCCGACATCCCGTCGGCCATCCGCGATGACCTGGGCGCTCAGCTGTTCCCCAAGCTGCTCGAGCACGTCACGCAGCGCACCGCGGACAAGGGCGCCACCGTCAAGACGCTGTGGCGGCTGCACGACGGCTCGCTGCTCGAGTCCGTGCTCATGCGCTACCCGGGCCGGTCGACGCTGTGCATCTCCTCCCAGGCGGGCTGCGGCATGGCCTGCCCGTTCTGCGCCACCGGGCAGGGCGGCCTCAAGCGCAACCTCAGCCAGGCCGAGATCACGGTCCAGGCGCTCGCGGCGAACCAGATGCTCGCGTCCGGCGTCGTCCCAGGCGCCAGCGGACGCCTCAACAACATCGTGTTCATGGGGATGGGGGAGCCGCTGGCGAACTACAAGGCGGTGATGGGCTCCATCCGGACGCTGCTGGCGCCCAGCCCGACCGGGTTCGCCATGAGCGCGCGCGGCATCACGGTGTCGACGGTGGGACTCGTGCCCAAGATCCACCAGCTCCGCGAGGAGGGCCTCCCGCTCACCCTCGCCGTGTCGCTGCACGCCCCCGACGACGAGCTGCGCGACGAGATCGTGCCGATCAACAACCGCTGGAAGGTCGACGAGGTCGTCGACGCCGCCTGGGAGTACGCCAGGGCCACCAAGCGGCGCGTGTCGATCGAGTACGCCCTCATGCGTGACATCAACGACCAGAAGGAGCGGGCCGAGCTGCTGGCATCGGTTCTCAAGCGCCGCGGCGACTGGGGGTGGGTGCACGTCAACCTCATCCCGCTCAACCCCACACCCGGGTCGAAGTGGACGGCGTCGCGCCGGGAGGACGAGAGGACGTTCATCCAGACCCTCGAACGCCGGGGCGTGCCCGTCACCCTCCGCGACACCCGAGGGTCGGAGATCGACGGGGCCTGCGGGCAGTTGGCGGCCACCGTCCAGGAGTGACCGGCGGCAGGGGCCTCCATCCTTGCATGAAACGTATTCGTTACACTCGGCGGGTCAACCGGAACGTTTCGAAGGAGAACCGATGGAGCAGAAGCTGGAGAGTATCTTCCAGAGCGTCGTTGCCCGCAACCCTGGAGAGGCCGAGTTCCATCAGGCCGTCCGAGAGGTGTTCGACAGCCTCGGCCCGGTCATCGAACGGCACCCCGAGTACCTCGACCTCAAGATGCTCGAGCGCATCTGCGAGCCGGAGCGCCAGATCATCTTCCGCGTCCCGTGGGTCGACGACCGGGGCGAGGTCCAGGTCAACCGCGGCTTCCGCGTGGAGTTCAACTCGGCGCTCGGCCCCTACAAGGGCGGCATCCGGTTCCACCCCAGCGTGTACCTCGGAGTCGTGAAGTTCCTGGGGTTCGAGCAGATCTTCAAGAACTCGCTGACGGGGCTGCCCATCGGCGGCGGCAAGGGCGGATCGGACTTCGACCCGCGCGGCCGCTCCGACGGCGAGGTCATGCGCTTCTGCCAGTCGTTCATCACCGAGCTGTACCGGCACATCGGTGAGTACACCGACGTTCCGGCGGGCGACATCGGCGTCGGCGGCCGCGAGATCGGCTACATGTTCGGCCAGTACAAGCGCATCACCAACCGCTATGAGTCCGGGGTCCTGACCGGCAAGGGCATCGCCTGGGGCGGCTCGCTCGTTCGCCCGGAGGCCACCGGCTACGGCACCGTCGTGTTCGCCGACGAGATGCTGCGCACCCGCGGCGAGTCGTTCGAGGGCAAGCGAGTGACGGTGTCCGGATCGGGCAACGTGGCCATCTACGCCATCGAGAAGGTCCACCAGCTCGGCGGGACCGTCGTCGGGTTCTCCGACTCGTCCGGCCACGTGGTCGACGAGGCCGGCGTCGACCTGGAGCTGCTCAAGCAGATCAAGGAGGTCGAGCGGGGCCGCGTCAGCGACTACGCCGAGCGCCGCAACTCCGCCGTCTACCGGGCCGAAGGCGCCGTGTGGGACGTGCCGGTCGACGTGGCGCTGCCTTGCGCCACCCAGAACGAGCTCGACGCCGACCACGCCGCAACCCTCGTGCGCAACGGCGTCAAGGCCGTCGCCGAGGGCGCCAACATGCCCACCACGCCCGCCGGCATCCGGGTCTTCCAGGAGGCCGGCATCCTCTACGGCCCCGGCAAGGCGGCCAACGCGGGCGGCGTGGCCACCTCGGCCCTGGAGATGCAGCAGAACGCGTCGCGGGACTCGTGGACGTTCGAGTACACCGAGGAGCGGCTCATCACCATCATGCGCAACATCCACGCGCAGTGCGCCGAGACCGCCGAGTCCTACGGATCCCCGGGCGACTACGTCCTCGGCGCCAACATCGCCGGTTTCGAGAAGGTCGCGCAGGCGATGGTGGCCTTCGGGGTCGTCTGAGTCAGGGCTCTCCCCAGAGCGTGCGGTAGCGCCGGATCCGGTCGGGGTCCGGCGCTTCCCCGTACGCGGCCCAGAACGCGGCCTCGTGCCCCGGGCCGAAGTTCCAGTCCAGCGACCAGGAGGCGATCGCCAGGTCGGCCCACCGGTCGGCCACGCCCAGCCCGCCGACGTCGACGATGCCGGCGAAGCCGCCGTCGTCGGTGATCATCGTGTTCGGCGCGCAGGCGTCGCCGTGGGCGACGACGAGCACGTCGACGTCGTCATGGAAGCCGATCCACTCGTCCGGCCCGAAGGGGCAGTCGTCGGGGTCCAGGGTGTGCAGCCGGGCGAGGCCCTCGCCGACGGCCGCCGCCGCGCGGTCCGGTTCGCGCTTCCACCGTTCCGACACCGCCGAGTCGCCGTCCAGCCCCAGCGTGACGATCAGCCAGCCGTCGTCGAGCTCCTCGAAGTCGGCCATCCGCGGCGAGGGGAAGCGGCTGGCGAGCCACGACAGGCGTTCGGCCTCCGGGAGCAGGTCCACGGGACTCCACTTCGCGAACAGCGGCGTCGCGTCGGGTCCGACGATGCGGGCGGTGACCGCGCCGTCGCCGTTGCGCCACACGAGTGACTCCACGGTGCGGCCGTTGGCGGCGGCCCAGCGGGTGATGGCGAACGGCACCGGCGTGCCCGGAGGGGGAGCGGAGGCAAGGGGCATGGCCCCGATGATGGCACGCGGCGCGCCGGTGGGCCACCGGGCGCGGCATAGACTGTCGCGGTGCGCACCATCGTCCTGCTCGGCTCCACCGGCTCCATCGGCACCCAGACCCTCGACGTCATCGCCACCAGGCGGGATCAATTCAAGGTCACCGGCCTGTCCGCGTCGGGGTCGAACCTTGAGGTCCTCGCCCGGCAGATCGTCGACTTCCGGCCCGAGACCGTGGCGCTCGCCAAGGCCAGCGCCGCCCGGGACCTCCAGCACGCCCTCTACGCCGAGGCGGACCGGCGTGGCTGGAACCAGGGCGAGTACCAGCTTCCGAGGCTGATCCTCGGCCCCGACGCGTCCACGGAACTGGCGGGCTCGAAGGCCGACGTCGTCGTCAACGCCATCACCGGGGCCGCCGGCCTGCGGCCCACGCTGGCCGCGCTCGCGGCCGGCTCCACCCTGGCCCTGGCGAACAAGGAGTCCCTGGTCATCGGGGGCCGGCTCGTCACACAGGCCGCCGCCCCCGGTCAGATCGTCGCGGTGGACTCCGAACACTCCGCCTTCGCGCAGGCCCTGAGGTCCGGCAGGTCCGACGAGGTGCGCCGCCTCATCCTCACCGCCTCCGGCGGGCCCTTCCGCGGCCGCACCCGCGACGAGCTGACCGACGTGACGCCCCAGCAGGCCATGGCCCACCCCACGTGGGACATGGGGCGGGTCATCACGATCAACTCCGCCACCCTGGTCAACAAGGGCCTCGAACTCATCGAGGCGGCGCTGCTGTACGGCGTCGGCTACGACGACATCGTCGTCACCGTCCATCCGCAGTCGATCGTGCACTCGATGGTGGAGTTCCACGACGGCTCCACGATGGCCCAGGCGTCGCCGCCGGACATGCGGCTGCCGATCGGGATCGCGTTGACGTGGCCCGAGCGCCTCGCCGACGCGGCCGCGCCCTGCGACTGGAGCGCGCCCGCGGCCTGGACGTTCGAACCCCTCGACGCGGAGACCTTCCCGGCCGTCGAGATCGCGCGCCGTGCCGGCCGGGCGGGCGGAACGGCGCCGGCGGTGTACAACGCCGCCAACGAGTCCTGCGTCGACGCGTTCTGGTCGGGGGCCATCGGCTTCCTCGACATCACCCGCATCGTGGGGGACTGCGTCGAGGAGCACCTCGCCGACGGCCACGTCGCCGACGATGCGCTCAGCCTCGACGCCGTGCTGGCCGCCGACGCCTGGGGCCGCGAGCGAGCCGCCGAACTGGCGGCCGCCCGATGACCGTCCTGGTCACCGTGCTGTTCGCGGTGCTGTTCTTCACCGCGATCATGATCTCCGTCGCGCTGCACGAGGTGGGTCACCTGGTGCCGGCCAAGCTGTTCGGCGTGCGCGTGCCGAAGTACTTCGTCGGCTTCGGCCGCACCCTGTGGTCCACGAAGCGTGGCGAGACCGAGTACGGGATCAAGATGCTCCCGCTCGGCGGCTACGTGCGGCTGATGGGCATGTACCCGCCGCAGCCGCCCCGCACCGGCAAGGAGGGGAGGCTGACGAAGTTCGCCGACGAGGCCCGCGCCGTCGAGTACGAGGAGATCACCGCCGCCGACCGCGGACGCCTCCTCTACGAGAAGAAGACCTGGCAGAAGCTCATCGTCATGATGGGCGGCCCCGCCATGAACGTCCTCATCGCCTTCCTCATCTTCCTCGGGCTGACCGCCGCCTACGGCGTCTACACCCCGACCCTGACCGTCGCGGCGGTCTCCGAGTGCGTCATCCCCGCGGACCGCACCGAGCGGACCTGCACCGACGACGATCCCGCCACCCCGGCGCTGGAGGCCGGCATCCAGGCGGGGGATACGCTGGTGTCCTTCAACGGGGTGCCCCTCGAGGACTGGGAGCAGATGAGCGACCTCATCCGCGCCAACGGCGACGGCGAGGCCATGATCGTCGTGGAACGCGACGGGGCGCCGGTCGAACTGCCGACCGTCAACACCGCCCTCAACTACGTCCCGGACCGTCTGGACCCCACCAGCACCGTCGAGGCCGGCTTCCTCGGCGTGGCGCCGGAGTCCGAGCGGGTGCGCGGCGGGCTCGTCGAGACGGTCGACCAGATGTGGACGCTGACCACCCAGTCGGCGGTGGCCCTGGCCGGCTTCCCCGTCAGGGTCGTCAACGTCGCCGCGGACCTCGTCACCGGCCAGCCCCGCGACGTCAACTCCCCGGTGTCGATCGTCGGGGCCTCGCGCGTCGCGGGCGAGATCGGCGCGAGCGACGAACTCGCGGCCGGGGACAAGACCGCCAGCTGGCTGTCGCTGCTCGGCTCGGTCAATCTGTTCCTCGCCCTGCTCAACCTCATTCCGCTCCCGCCGCTCGACGGCGGCCACGTCGCGGCCGCGATCTGGGAATGGATCCGCCGCGTGGCGGCCCGGCTCACCGGCCGGCCGGATCCCGGGCCGGTCGACACCGCCAGGTGGCTGCCGGTCACCTACATCGTCGGCGGACTGCTGCTCCTCGGCGGTGTCGTGCTCATCCTCGCCGACATCATCTCGCCGATCCAGCTGTTCTGACCCCTGCCCACGGGCACCCCGTGAACCCCTCCCGGGAATTAGGTAAGGTGAGGCTTACCGAATTTGAGGAGAGTCATATGCCCGCACCGTCGTCGACCGCCCACGTCCCCACTCCGCGCGCCGGGCGCTACGCCAAACAGCTCGTCTCCCACATGACGCGCAAGATCACCGGTGCCTGGGACGAGGACATGGGGGCCGGCCACCTCGACTTCGGCGACAACCGCGTGAGCCTGACCGCCGAGCCCGGGCAGCTCGTCCTCGAGCTGTCCGCCCGCGCGGGCGACGTCGAACGGATCGAGCACGTCGTCGGCATCCACCTCGCCAGGTTCGGCAGCCGCGACGGCATGGTCGTCGCCTGGCGCCGCGCAGACGGCACCGACGGCACCACACAGACCGCCCCCGAGCGGTCCGAGTCGGCGGCTCCGACCGAGTAGGCTTGGCGCCATGTCCGTCAACCTCGGTATGCCGCCCGCGCCCGCGCCCGTCCTCGCCCCCCGCCGACCCACCCGACAGATCAAGGTCGGCAAGGTCCTCGTCGGCGGCGACGCCCCCATCAGCGTCCAGTCGATGACCACCACCAAGACAACGGACATCAACGCGACCCTGCAGCAGATCGCCGAGCTCACCGCCACCGGATGCGACATCGTCCGCGTCGCGGTCCCGAGCCAGGACGACGCCGAGGCCCTGCCGATCATCGCGATGAAGTCGAAGATCCCGGTGATCGCCGACATCCACTTCCAACCGCGCTACGTCTTCGCGGCCATCGACGCCGGTTGCGCCGCGGTGCGCGTCAACCCCGGCAACATCAAGCAGTTCGACGACAAGGTCGCCGAGATCGCCAAGGCCGCCAGCGACGCGGGTGTCTCGCTGCGCATCGGCGTCAACGCGGGCTCGCTCGACAAGCGCCTGCTCGCCAAGTACGGCGCGCCCACCCCGGAGGCGCTCGTCGAGTCCGCCCTGTGGGAGGCCTCCCTCTTCGAGGAGGTCGGCTTCCACGACTTCAAGATCTCCGTCAAGCACAACGACCCGGTGGTCATGGTGCGCGCCTACGAACTGCTCAGCGAGAAGTGCGAGTACCCCCTGCACCTCGGCGTCACCGAGGCCGGCCCCGCCTTCCAGGGCACCATCAAGTCGTCCGTCGCGTTCGGCGCGCTGCTCAGCCAGGGCATCGGCGACACCATCCGCGTCTCCCTCTCGGCCCCGCCAGCCGAGGAGGTCAAGGTCGGCGTCAAGATCCTCGAGTCGCTCAACCTGCGCCCCCGCAAGCTGGACATCGTGTCCTGCCCGTCCTGCGGCCGCGCCCAGGTCGACGTCTACACGCTCGCCGAGCAGGTCACCAAGGGCCTCGAAGGCATGGAGGCCCCGCTGCGCGTCGCCGTGATGGGCTGCGTCGTCAACGGCCCCGGCGAGGCCCGCGAGGCCGACCTGGGTGTCGCCTCCGGCAACGGCAAGGGCCAGATCTTCGTCAAGGGCGAGGTAATCAAGACCGTTCCCGAGGCCGACATCGTCGACACGCTGCTGGTCGAGGCCCGCCGGATCGCGGCCGAGATGGGAGAGGTCGGCGCACCCAGCGTCTCCGTCTCCTAAGCTGTCGGGCATGGCTACCCGGTTGCGCGCTCTGGGCGGCGCGAACCGGAACGAGGCCCTCGAGTTCCTGGCGCGCAACCCGGTGGAGAATCTCTTCCTCTCCGCCAAGATCGCGACCTACGGCATCGACCGGCGGCGGCTCGGCAACGTCTACGCCTGCGACCGGCCCGGGGGAGTGTCGTCCCTCATGCTCGACGGCGGCACCGTGTTCGTCGCCGGGTTCGACGCCGAGGCGCTCAGGGCCTTCGTCGGCCAGCTGGGGCCGGTGCGCCGCTGCTCATCCATCCTCGGGCCGGCCATCTCCGTCCTTGGCCTCCACCTGGGGCTCACCGAGCGCTGGCCGGGCACCTGGGGCAAGGTCAGCAACGTGCGATCCCGCCAGCCGCTCATGCTCCTCGACCACCCCACCGAGATCGAAGCGGACCCCCGCGTGCGTCAGCTCACCGTCGACGACTACGCCAGCTACCTCGACGCCTCCGTGCAGATGTACACCGACGAGATCGGCAGTTCACCATTCAAGTACGGCGGCGGCTACGAGCGGTTCGTCATGCAGCGGCTCGTCGACGGGGACGCCTACGGCATCGTCGACGCCAAGGGCCGTGTCATCTTCAAGGCGGACCTCGGCCCGAAGCTGGGCGACCAGGCGCAGCTGCAGGGCGTATGGGTCGACCCCGCGCTGCGCGGCCAGGGCCTCAGCGTGCCGGCGCTGGCCGGCATGCTCCACCTCGCCATGCGCCGCTACCCGCTCATGAGCCTCTACGTCAACGACTTCAACACCCCGGCGATCCGCGCCTACGAGCGTCTCGGCTTCGTCGAGGTCGGGGCGCTGGCCACCGTCCACTTCTGACCCCCGCCCCGGCCGGCCGGAACGCGCCGACGAACACTCGCCGCGAGACACTAGGCTGTCCTGGTCACCCGTAGAAAGGCATGCCCCGATGCTCACCAGCCTGTCGAGCCTGTTCGTGCGAACCCTCCGCGACGATCCCGCGGACGCCGAGGTCCCCAGCCATCGCTGGCTCGTGCGCGCCGGCTACATCCGGCGGGCCGCGCCCGGCATCTACTCCTGGCTGCCGCTCGGGCTCAAGGTCCTGCAGAAGGTTGAGACCATCGTCCGCGAGGAGATGGACGCCATCGGGGCACAGGAGGTGCGTTTCCCCGCGCTCCTGCCACGCGAGCCCTACGAGGAGACGGGTCGTTGGACCGAGTACGGCGAGACGCTGTTCCGGCTGCAGGACCGCAAGGGCGCCGACATGTTGCTCGGCCCCACGCATGAGGAGATGTTCACCCTCATGGTCAAGGACCTCTACAGCTCCTACAAGGACCTGCCCCTGTCGCTCTACCAGATCCAGACGAAGTACCGCGACGAGGCGAGGCCCCGTGCAGGGCTGCTGCGTGGGCGCGAGTTCGTGATGAAGGACTCTTACTCGTTCGACGTCGACGACGCGGGCCTCGAGGCCAGCTACCAGGCCCACCGGGATGCCTACCGCAGGATCTTCACGCGGCTGGGCCTCGACTTCGTCATCGTGTCCGCCATGGCCGGCGCCATGGGAGGCTCCCGCTCCGAGGAGTTCCTCGCAGTCGCCGACAACGGTGAGGACACTTTCGTGCGCTCGCCCGGCGGATACGCCGCCAACGTCGAGGCGGTGCGCTTCGCGCCGCCGCCCGCGCTGCCCGTCGAGGACGCCCCCGCCATGGAGCTCGTCGACACGCCCGACGCGGGCACCATCGCCGCCGTCGTCGACATCCTCAACCGTGATCTGCCCGCCCGCACGTGGACCGGCGCCGACACCCTCAAGAACGTCCTGTTCAAGGTCACCGACCCCGACGGGTCGACCCGCCCGCTCGCCGTCGGCCTGCCGGGGGACCGCGAGGTGGACCTCAAGCGCCTCGCCGCGGCCCTCGAGCCCGCCGTCGCCGACGTGTTCGGCCCGGAGGACTTCGCCAAGTATCCCCAGCTCGTGGTCGGGTTCATCTCCCCGGTATCCCTCGACGGTACGCGCGTGCTCGGCAAGGAGTCCGCGACGAAGATCGAGTACCTCGTCGACCCGCGGGTCGTCACCGGCACCCACTGGGCCACCGGCGCCAACGAGAAGGACCGCCACCTGGTGGGCGTGACCGCCGGCCGCGACTTCGACGCCGACGGCGTCCTCGACGTCGCCGAGGTCCGCGAGGGCGATCCCGCCCCCGATGGGTCCGGGCCCCTGTCGCTGGCGCGGGGCATCGAGATGGGCCACATCTTCCAGCTGGGCCGCAAGTACGCCGAGGCCCTCGGCCTCAAGGTGCTGGACAGCAACGGCAAGCTCGTCACCGTCACGATGGGCTCCTACGGTGTGGGCGTCTCCCGCGCCGTCGCGGCGATCGCCGAGGAGACCAGCGACGACAAGGGCCTCTGCTGGCCGCTGCCGCTCGCGCCCTACCAGGTGCAGCTCGTGGCCACCGGCAAGGACTCGGCCGTGTTCGAGGAGGCCGCCCGCATCGGGCAGGAGCTCTCCGCCTCCGGTCTCGACGTCCTGCTCGACGACCGCAAGGCCAGCCCCGGCGTCAAGTTCGCCGACGCCGAGATCATGGGGATGCCGCTCATCGTCGTGGTCGGACGCGGGCTTGCGAACGGCGTCGTGGAGTTCCGCGACCGCCGCTCGGGCGACCGCCGCGAGGTGGCCGTCGGCGACATCGTCTCCGAGGTGCTCGCCGCCACCCGGTGACCGTCAGGCCCAGCCGGGCCAGTGGGGGAGCGGGTGGTCCATGGCCGACACCGCGTCGGCCTGGGCCAGCATGAGATCCAGTCGCTGGTCCGGCTCGCCGCCCCCGGCGGCCACCAGACGGCCGATGCCCTCCAGCAGGTCCAGCTCGAGCGCACCCCATCCGGCGCGGATCTCGTCCGGCGTCGACATCGGGGTCGGCAGCTCGAACGATGCCGGCTGGTCGACCGGTGAGGTGAGTTCCTCGCGCAGGCGGTTGCGCAGTTCCTTGGCCTCGATGAGCCGCACGGAGCCCAGCGCGTGCAGGTCGTCGTCGGAGTCGAGGCGGCCGAGCCCGACGCCGAGGCCGTAGATGAGTGCCCACGTGTGGCTGAGGGCCACCGCTACCGCGGCCTGGTCCGAGGTTGCCTGGAAGTGCCCCGGCTCGGCGTCGCCCGGAACGGGTGGGACGGCCGCGCGGCGGAGTCCACGGGCGGAGCAGGCCGCAGACGCGTAGAGCAGCCGCAGCGGCTGATCGGTCGCGTCCAGCGCCCCTGCGACCGCGGCCGCCACCGCGGCGTCCGACGCGTCGGCGAGAACCCGGGCCGCAGCCTGCCGGTCCCCGGGGGCCGATTCCGGGGATGCCGGGCGTTCGAAGACCTCCTCGCCCCCGGCCACCGGATCCTCCGCGAGCAGCCGGGACATCACGGCATCCAGGGCGGCGCCGGCGGCGTCCGCCCAGGCCTCGTAGCCCTGACCCGCGACACCGGACCCGGCCCGCACCGCGGCGGCAAGGCGCTCGAAGGCCTCGGCGACGGACGCGGCGGCGGGCGCCTGCGTCGGGGCGGGAGGAGTGGCCGCCGGGGCGGGAGAACCGTCGACGGTGGGGTCCGGGACGCAGCCGGCCACTGCCAGCGCGGCGAGCAGCGCGCGTCTGCGGACCTTCATGCCCGTCAGCCTATCGGTATGATTGGCGTTCACAATCAGGCCAACAACCGGATAAGGGAGTCACGCTATGCAGGAGAAGGAGCTCGCCTCGGTCATCGAACCGATCCTGGCTGAGCACGGGCTGGAGTTGGACGGGCTGCACGTCACCCCGATCGGCCGCAGGTCGGTGTTGCGCGTGACCGTCGACGGGGATGGACCCGAGGGCCAGGGCCCGCTGCTCGACGACATCGCCGAGGCCTCCTCGGCCATCTCCATCGCGCTTGACGCAAGCACTGCGGTCGGCAGCAACCCGTACACCCTCGAAGTGAGCTCGCGCGGCGTGAGCGCCCCGCTGACCTCCGAGAAGCACTTCCGCCGCAACACTGGCCGGCTCGTCAAGGCGTGGCTGACCGGCGGGGACGTCATCACCGGGCGCATCGCCGAGGTCGCCGAGGGGAAGGTCACGCTCGAACTCGAGTCGGGGACGAAGGTCCTCGCGCTGGACGACCTCACCAAAGCGGTCGTGCAGGTGGAACTCAACCGCCTGCCCAAGGACGACGGACGGGAGGCGTGATGGACGTCGATCTTGCAGCCCTGCGGGCCATCGAGCGCGACAAGGAGATCTCCGAGGAGTACCTCATCAAGACGCTCGAGGACGCCCTCCTCAACGCCTACTCCAAGACGCCGCACGCCCTGCGCGGCGTCAAGGTGGAGATCGACCGCCGCACCGGCAAGGTGAGCGTCCTGGCGCCCGAGTTCAACGACGACGACGAGATCATCGGGTATTTCGACGACACGCCGGCCGACTTCGGCCGCATCGCCGCCGCGACCGCTCGTCAGGTCATCTTCCAGCGCATCCGCGAGGCGGAGGACGACCAGAAGTACGGTCACTTCTCCGGCTCCGAGGGCGACATCGTCGTCGGCACCATCCAGCAGGACCGTGACAGCAAGGCGGTGCGCGTCGACATCGGTTCCCTCGAGGCCCTCATGCCGCTGGCCGAGCAGGTCCCGGGCGAGGACTATTCGCACGGCCGCCGGCTGCGCGTCTACGTGGTCGCGGTCCGCCGCGAACTGCGCGGCACCCAGGTCATCGTGTCGCGGACCCATCCGCATCTGGTCAGGAAGCTCTTCGAGATGGAGGTCCCGGAGATCGCCAAGGGAGTCGTCGAGGTCAAGGAGATCGCCCGCGAGGCCGGTCATCGCACCAAGATCGCGGTGAAGTCGAACAGCCCCGACGTGTCGGCCAAGGGCGCCTTCATCGGCCCGATGGGGCAGCGCGTCCGGGCGGTGACGAACGAACTGGGCGAGGAGAAGATCGACATCGTCGACTACTCCGACGACCCCGCGAAGTTCGTCGCGGCGGCCCTGTCTCCGGCCAAGGTGATGTCGGTCACCGTGCTGGACTCGCACGCCCGCGCGTGCCGGGCCGTCGTGCCCGACTATCAACTCTCCCTGGCCATCGGGCGGGAGGGGCAGAACGCCCGTCTCGCCGCCCGTCTCACCGGCTGGCGCATCGACATCCAGCCGGACACCGCCGTCGGCTGACGAGCCTGGGGACGCGGTCATGGTCGGCACTGACGTACGATGTGCCGATCATGACTGTTCGCCGAGAGTTCATCTTCCGTTTGCTGGCGCCGCGCCACATGCGGGGGCGTCTGCTCGTCCTCCTGGTGCCCGTGGCTATCCTCGGGGTGGTCCTCAAGCTGATCCGCGTCGTCGAGTTCTACCCGGGGTCGGGCCTGCTCGGCATCGCTGAACGCTCCTGGTCCGAGGTGGCCTTCGGGGCCGCCTGGATCCTGTTCTGGGGCGGGTTGTGCGCCGTCGGCGCGCGCTGGTGGCGGACGATGGTTTTCTATGCGGCCCACCTGGCGTCGTGCGTGCTCGGGATCTTCCTGGTCATCTCGCACCAGTACGTCATGAAGACAGGCAACCCCCTCACCTGGGACCAGATCGCCTACGCCTGGCGCGGGCGAGGGCAGCTGGCCGGCCTACTCGGGGCTGAGGCCGACGCCGTCACCATCGGCCTCATCGTCGGAGTAGCGGTGTTCACGCTCATCCTCCCCGGCGTGCTGGGCGGCACGGTGTCGAGGTTCCTGCGCTCCCCGTCACGAGGCCTGCGCCGCGCGGTCATCGCCGGGGCCGCAGTGCTGCTCGCCGCGTCTACGTGGAGCGCCCCCACCGTGTCCGCCGCGTTCGCGCTCGCGGCCCCCGTGCAGCTCGTCGTCAGCCCCATCCGCGAGGCCAACGCCTATCCGGAGACGCCCACCCCCGGGGTCGTCGACGACGCGCGCTCCTCGACGACGAGGCTCGCACCCTCAGCCGGGGAGCGGCAGCGAAACCTCGTGGTCATCACGCTCGAGTCCCAGCGCGCCACCTCCACCCTCCCCGAGACCTCCCAGCCGGTCACGCCCGTCCTCGACGCGCTCGCTGCCGAGAGCATCACGCCCAGCCGTGGATACTCGCTGCTCCCACACACCTCGAAGGCCCTCACCGCGATCCACTGCGGCGTCACGCCGCCGCCAGATCACGCCAACACCGAGGCCGACGCCGGCAGCATCCCGTTGCCCTGCCTGCCCGAGCTGCTCGCCGCGCAGGGGTACGAGACGGCCTTCCTCCAGTCGGCCACCGAGAACTTCGAGCGCAGGCGATCCACCGCGGCCAACCTCGGCTTCGGCTACTTCCGCGCGGTCGACAGCATGAACAAAGTGGGCTTCGACCGGGCGAACTACTTCGGCTACGAGGACGACATCCTGCTCGGCCCCGCCCGCGACTGGCTCACCACCGCGCGCAGCGGCCCCTTCATGCTGAGCCTCCTCACCGTCACCGGGCACCACGACTACCGCCTCGAGGGCCACGAACCCATCGACTTCGTCGAGGACCCGCTTCTCAACCGCTACCTCAACTCGATCCACTACCAGGACGCGTTCGTCGGGCACGTCATCGACATGTTCAAGTCCCTCGGGCTGTACCACGACACCGTGTTCGTCGTCGTCGGCGATCACGGGGAGGGGTTCGGCGAGCACCGGATCTTCCAGCACGACAACACGATCTACGAGGAGGGCATCCGAGTCCCCTACCTCGTCCACGACCCCGAGCTGGGGCCGGTCGCGCTGGACGAAGCGGCCAACCAGCTGGCGATCCTGCCCACCGCGGTCGATGCGATCGGGTTCGACCTCGTGAGCGGCCACGCTTATCAGCCGTCGTTGCTCAGCGGCGAGGCCCAGGGACCGCTCGTGGCGACCTGCTGGAAGCGTGGGCGGTGCACGGCGGTCATCGACGGCGATCGTAAGCTGATCCACCACTTCGGTGACCGTCGCGACGAGGTGTTCGACCTGGCGACGGACACCTACGAGACCGAGGATCTCGCCACCAGCACCGATCCTGCCTGGATGGCCGAGATGCGGGATCTGGCCCTCCAGCGCTACGTCGACACGGAGGCGTGGTACGCGGCGGGCAGGGCCACTTCCTGACCATCCTTAAGAAATCTCAGGGATTTTTTGGTTTTCTCTCATATTGGGGTTAACCTGAGAAAGTCTTGAAGTCCAACCCTGAGGAATCCTGCGAGATGAAGACTCGGTTTTTGATCCCGGCGGTCGCCGGCGGCTGTGCCCTGGCGCTCGTCACGACGGCCGGCGTCGCCACCGCGATGCGCACCGACGACGTCACCCTCGTGGTCGACGGCGTCAGCACCAGCCTCTCCGTCCGTGAGGACACCGTGGCGGAGGTCCTAGAACTGGAGGACATCGAGCTCGGCGAGCACGACGTCGTCCTGCCCGGTCCGGACACCGAGGTGACGGACGAGATGGAGATCAGCGTCGCCTACGGCCGCCCTCTCGAGGTGACCGTCGACGGCGAGAAGCGCGTCGTGTGGACCACCGCCCGCACCGTCGGCCAGGCCCTCGAGATGCTGGAGCTCGACGCGGCGGACTCGAAGTTGTCCACGTCGCGCTCCGCCGCCATCACCCGCGACGGCCTGTCCATGGACATCATCACGGCGAAGGACATCACCGTGACCGTCGCCGGGGAGCCCACGCCGCTGCGCGTCGCCGGCACCGTCGAGGATGCGCTCGAACTCGCGGGCGTAGAGGCGGACGACAACGACAAGCTCAGCCCCGCCGCCGGCACGGCGCTCGAGGAGGGCATGTCCATCACCTTCGTCGACGTCGAGACCAAGCAGAAGACCCGCGAGGTCGAGGTCCCCTTCCAGAAGAAGACCGAGAAGACCAGCGAACTCTACGAGGGCACCTCGAAGATCAAGACCAAGGGTGTCGACGGCGTCGCCACCGAGACCTACACCAACACCTACGAGGACGGCGAACTGGTCGCCTCCAAGGTCGACAAGCGTGAGGTCACCAAGAAGCCGGTCGATCAGGTCACCCTGATCGGCACCAAGCAGCGGGTCGTGCAGGACTCCGGCTCCTCGTCTTCTTCCTCCTCCTCGTCGTCGTCTTCCTCGTCCGGCGCCGGCATCAACCTCGCCCGTTCAGACATGTGGGACCGCATCGCCCAGTGCGAGTCCAGCGGCAACTGGAGCATCAACACGGGCAACGGCTACTACGGCGGCCTGCAGTTCAACCTGCCCACGTGGCTGTCGGTCAACGGCGACGACTTCGCCTACTACCCGCACCAGGCCACCCGCGCCGAGCAGATCACCGTGGCCAACCGGCTCTACGAGATCCGCGGCACCCAGCCCTGGAGCTGTGCCTGATCCTTCCCCCACAACCTGACTGGGCCCCCGCCGGGATTCGGCGGGGGCCCGGTCGCGTTCCGGGTCCGTCAGCGGGGCCCGTGGCCGTGGACCGACACGACGCCGGCCTCGATCGCCTTGGCGACGGCGTCGGCTTCGTCCCGCGTGAGGATGCCCTCGTCAACGGCCTCATCCAGGGCGGCCGCATCGGCCGCGGCCCTCTCGGCCTTCCGGGTCTGCCTCAACTCCCCGAGCGCATCCTCCACGGTCGAGGCCTCGATGCCCAGCTCGCCCGCCAGCGCCTCCGCGAAAGCAGCCTCGTGCTCGGCCCTCGCCTGCTCCCGGTCGGTGTCGTCGCCCGGGTAGGTGGGACGGACGGCGTCGCGCGCCGCCGCGACGGCGGCGGTGAGCGTGTCCTCATCGACGCCGAGGCTCTCGGCCAGGTCCGAGAGATCGCCTTCGAACGCCCGGGGGCCACCACGGTGCCCGCCACTGGGTTGCGTCGTCGGGTCCTCGCCTACGGGCGTGGCCGACGCGCTGGCCGATGGGTTGGGTGTGCTGCTGTCGGCGGAGGCCAACTGGGTTGCGCCGAAGCCGAGTCCCGCTGCCAGGGCGGCGGCGGAGACCCCTGCGATCGTCCTGCTGAACATGTCGTGTCCCTTCGTTGTCGCCGGACCGTGTCGCCCGACGACCCCACCGTCGCGTCGCGAACTGTGGGCGGGCTGTGCCGCGCCTTCGGGCCTGCTGGCAGTCGCGTAGGCTGGGCGGGTGGAACCCCAGCGCACCTGCATCGCCTGCCGGCGTCGCGACGACCAGTCGGCGCTCCTCCGCGTCGTCCGACGCGGAGGGCGGCTCGTCGACGGCACCGATCCCCGGCTTGAAGGGCGGGGTGCCTATGTCCACGCAGAATGTGTCGACCTGGCGCACAAGCGGCAGGCGTTCCGCCGTGCCCTCGGCGTCGCCGAGGTCGACACTCTGCCGGCTGGAAGCGCGGCTCCCGGCGCGATATGATGTTCAGCGGCCCGCGTGCAGCGGGCGCATCGTTCACACGCCCTCGGCGTCAACCAGAAGGTGGGCTCAACGCTCATGACCACTCGATGAGTACCCAACGATGATTCAGCACAACTAACTGGCCCGCGCCTTGGAGGTCGGGCCGCGAAGGAGAGTAGTGGCAAAGCCCCGCGTCCACGAGATCGCCAAGGAAATCGGGAAGACAAGTAAAGATCTGCTGGCCTGGCTCGGCGAGAACGGCGAGTACGTCCGTGGCCCGTCGTCCACCCTTGAGGCGCCCGTCGTGCGCAAGATCAGGGAGGCCTTCGCCAGCAAGCCCGAGGAGTCCGGCGCTCCCGTGAAGCCGGCCAAGTCGGCCGCCCCCAAGCCCCCTCAGGCGCAGTCCGCGCCCGCCCCGGCGCCGCAGCCCGCCGCCGAGGCCCCGCGCCCCGCGACGCCCGCACCCAAGCCGGGTGCTGCCGCTCCGCAGCGGCCCAGTCCCGGCGCCGCGCAGCCCGGCGGTCCCGCCCCGCAGCGCCCCACTCCCGGCGCCGCGAAGCCCGGTGGCCCCGCCCCGCAGCGCCCCGGCCCGGCCGGCGGCCAGCGTCCGGCACAGCCCGGCCCCCGCGCGCCCCAGCCCGGTCAGCGTCCCGCCGCCAAGCCGGGTCAGCGTCCGGACCAGGGACAGCGTCCCGGCCCCGGCGGGCCCCGCCCGACGCCCGGCCCCCGTCCGGGCGCCCCGGCTCCCGGGCCCCGCAAGCCCGGTGCGCCCCGTCCGGGCAACAACCCGTTCGCGCCCTCGCAGGGCATGGGCACGCAGCAGCGTCGCCGCCCTGACGGCCCGCGCCCCGGCGCGCGTCCCGGTGGCGCCGGTGCCGGTGCCGGTGGCACGGGCGGCATGCCGCGTCCCGGCGGCACCAGCGGCATTCCGCGTCCGAACCCCGCGATGATGCCGAAGCAGGCCAACCCGCAGATCGGCACGCCCGCCCGCAGCGGGCGCGGCGGCGGCGGTGCCGGCCGAGGTCGTCCCGGTGGCGGCGGTGGTCGCCCCGGCGGTGGCGGCGGCGGGCCCGTGGGCGGTCCGCCGATGGGTGGACCCGGTGGCGGTCGCGGCGGAGGCCGCGGTCGCGGTGGCGGCACGCAGGGCGCCTTCGGTCGCGGCGGTGCCGCGGGCCGGCGCGGTCGCAAGTCGAAGAAGCAGCGCAGGCAAGAGTTCGACCAGATGGAGGCCCCCACGATCGGTGGCGTGCGCCTCCGGAAGGGCGACGGCAAGACCGTCCGCCTGCGTCGTGGCGCCTCGCTGACCGATCTGGCCGAGAAGATCGGCGTAGAGCCGGCGTCGCTGGTGCAGGTGCTGTTCCATCTCGGCGAGATGGTCACTGCCACCCAGTCCGTGGCCGACGACACGCTCGAGGTGCTCGGCGCCGAACTCGACTACAACATCGAGGTCGTCAGCCCCGAGGACGAGGACCGCGAGCTCCTGGAGAGCTTCGACCTCGAGTTCGGCGAGGACCTGGGCGACGAGGAGGACCTGGCGGCGCGTCCGCCCGTCGTCACCGTCATGGGTCACGTCGACCACGGCAAGACGAAGCTGCTCGACGCGCTCCGGCACACCAACCTGGTCGACAAGGAGGCCGGCGGCATCACGCAGGCCATCGGCGCGTACCAGGTGGCGACGGAGGTCGACGACGAGGAACGTCCCATCACGTTCATCGACACCCCGGGCCACGAGGCGTTCACCGCCATGCGTGCCCGAGGCGCGAAGTCCACCGACATCGCCGTGCTCGTGGTGGCGGCCGATGACGGCGTGATGCCGCAGACCATCGAGGCGCTCAATCACGCCAAGGCGGCCGACATCCCGATCGTCGTCGCGGTCAACAAGATCGACAAGCCCGCGGCCGATCCGACCCGCGTCCGCGGGCAGCTGTCCGAGTTCGGACTGGTGCCGGAGGAGTACGGTGGCGACACCCAGTTCGTCGACGTCTCCGCGATCACGCGCCAGGGCCTCGACGATCTGCTCGAGTCCATCGTGCTGACCGCGGACGCTGCACTGGATCTGCGCGCCAACCCGGACATGCCCGCCCAGGGCGTTGCCATCGAGGCGCACCTCGACAAGGGCCGCGGCCCCGTTGCCACCGTGCTCGTCCACCGCGGCACGCTCCGCATCGGCGACTCGATCGTCGCCGGATCGGCCCATGGCCGCGTGCGTGCCCTGATCAACGACCAGGGTGACAACGTCGAGGAGGCGCTGCCGTCGATGCCGGTCCAGGTGCTCGGCCTCACGTCGGTTCCCGGGGCGGGCGACAACGTGCTGGTCGTCGACGACGACCGCATGGCCCGGCAGATCGCCGACAAGCGCGAGGCGCGCATGCGTGCCGCGCAGCAGGCGAAGACCAGCCGCCGCAAGACCCTCGACCAGCTGTTCGAGCAGCTGGAGAAGGGGGAGACGCAGGAGCTCCTGCTCATCCTCAAGGGCGACGGCGCCGGTTCGGTCGAGGCCCTGGAGGACGCTCTCGGCAAGATCGAGGTCGGCGACGAGGTGTCGCTGCGTGTCATCGACCGCGGCGTCGGCGCCATCACCGAGACCAACGTCTCGCTGGCCGCCGCGTCCAAGGCCGTCATCATCGGCTTCAACGTGCGGCCCACGCCGCACGCGGCCCAGATGGCCGACAGGGAGAACGTCGACATGCGGTTCTACTCGGTCATCTACTCCGCGATCGACGAGATCGAGGCAGCCCTCAAGGGCATGCTCAAGCCGATCTACGCCGAAGAGGTGCGGGGCCAGGCCGAGATCCGCGAGATCTTCCGGTCGTCGAAGTTCGGCAACATCGCCGGCTGCATGGTCACCGACGGATTCATCCGCCGGAACGCCAGCGCCCGCCTCCTGCGCGACGGAGTCGTGGTCCAGACCACGTCCATCGCCTCGCTGCGGCGGGAGAAGGACGACGCGACCGAGGTCCGCGAGGGTTTCGAGTGCGGTATGACGCTGACCAACTTCAACGACATCCGCGTCGGCGACATCATCGAGACGTTCGAGATGGTGGAGAAGGAACGGAGCTGATGAACCATGCCCGGACCGAGGAACGCCAAGCTGGCTGACCAGATCAAGGTCATCCTGGCGTCGACGATCGAGCGGCGGGTCAAGGACCCCCGCCTCGGTTTCGTCACCATCACGGAGGTGCGGCTGACCGGCGACAACCGGGAGGCCACCGCCTTCTACACCGTGCTGGGCGACGACGAGGCGCGGGCCGGTTCGGCCGCCGCGCTGGAGTCGGCGAGGGGGATGCTCCGCTCGACGGTGGGGCAGCAGCTGGGGATGAAGTTCACACCCACGTTGACCTTCGTGCTCGATGCGACGCCGGATACGGCCAAGCACATGGAGGACCTCCTGGCCCAGGTTCAGGTCAACGACGCCGCGGCCGCGGCCGCGGCGGTGGGTAAGCAGTACGCCGGCGAGGCCGATCCTTACCGCAAGCCGCGGGAGGAAGACGAGACAGACGCGGCCGAAGGCCGGTGACGCAGGACTCGGGGGTGGTGATCGTCGACAAACCGTCGGGGGTCACCTCCCACCAGGTCGTCGGCCGGCTGCGCCGGCTGCTCGGGACCCGTAAGATCGGCCATGCCGGCACGCTGGATCCGATGGCCACCGGGGTCCTTATCCTCGGGGTCAACCGTGCCACCCGGCTGCTGGGACACCTCGCCCTGCACGACAAGGCCTACACGGCCACGGTCCGCCTGGGTGAGTCGTCGTCGACCGACGACGCCGACGGCGACGTGACGCCGGTGGTGGACGCCTCCGGCCTCACGCTCGACGCGATCCGAGAGGCGCTGATCCCGCTGACCGGGGACATCCTCCAGGTGCCGAGCACCGTCTCGGCCATCAAGGTCAACGGGAAGCGGGCCTACGCCCGTGCCCGTGCCGGTGAGGCCGTGGAGCTCGCCGCGCGCCCCGTCACCGTGTCGCGGCTGGAGGCGCTCCGCGTCCGGCCCGTCGACGGCCGTCTCGATGTTGACATCGAGGTGGAGTGCTCGTCGGGCACGTACGTGCGCGCGATCGCCCGCGACCTCGGGCACGCCCTCGGGGTCGGCGGGCACTTGACGACGCTCCGCCGGACCCGCATCGGCCGCTACTCGGTCGCCGACGCGGTCGAACTGGGGGAGGAGGCCCCGCCGCTCATGCCGATGGCAGACGCGGCGCGGCTGAGCTTCCCCGTGGTGACCCTGACGGCGGACGAGGCGCGCGACGTCGGCTTCGGGCGCCGGCTCGAGCGGGTCGTGCCCGGCACCCCCACCGGGGTGCTGTCCCCGTCGGGTGACCTCATGGCCCTCTACGAGCCGTCGGACGGCGGTTCGGCGCCGGTTGCGGTGCTGGCGCCGGCATGACAGATTTGGGACCCGTGACAAGTTCGGTCGTGGCCATCGGCAACTTCGACGGTGTACACCGTGGACACCGGCGCGTGCTCGCCGAGGCCACCCACGACGTCGACCACCCCCTCATCGTGGTCACCTTCTGGCCGCACCCCGTGACCGTGCTGCGGCCGGCGGCGGCACCCAAGCTGCTCACCGACCTGCGGACCCGCATCGAACTCCTCAAGGAGGCCGGCGCCCACGAGGTCCGCGTCATCCGCTTCACCGAGGAGGTCGCGGCGCTGACGCCGGAGGCCTTCGTCGAACGGTTCCTCATCCCGCTGCACCCCGTCCGCGTGGTCGTGGGGGACAACTTCCGCTTCGGGCACCGCGCGTCCGGCGACGTCGGCACCCTTGCGGCACTCGGCGCCGGCCGGTTCGAGGTGCGCCCGCTGCCGCTCGAACACATCGGCGACACCGTGTCGTGCTCCACCTGTGTGAGGACAATGCTGGCCGAGGGCGACGTGGCGGGCGCCGCGCAGCACCTCGAGCGCCCCTTCAGGTACAGGGGCGTCGTCGTGGTGGGGGACCAGCGCGGGCGCGACCTCGGGTTCCCGACCGCGAACCTCACCGTCCCCACGGACATGGCCGTGCCGGCCGACGGCGTCTATGCGGGCTGGCTCACCAGGCTCGACGAGCCGGACGCCGAACCGTTGCCCGCTGCGATCTCGGTGGGAACCAACCCGACCTTCGACGGGGTGGAGCGGCGCGTTGAGACCTACGTACTGGACCGGACCGATCTCGAGCTCTACGGTGTCGAGATCGCGGTGGACTTCGTCGACCGGCTGAGAGGACAGGTGCGGTTCGCGGGCGTAGATGCCCTCGTCGAGCAGATGCGCGACGACGTGCGCGGCGCCAAGGCAGTCCTCGGCCTCAGCGGATCGTGAGGGACTTCTTGTAGATGGCGTAGTGCTCGCTGGCCTGCGTCTCGTCGTCGACCTGCTGCACCTCCGGCTCGTCGACGAACAGGTGCTCGCCGGTGGGGTGGTACTCCAGCGACACGTAGAGCGGCACGGCCTTCTCGTTGTTGGGGTCCACCGCCAGATACACCGCCTCGAAGCCCCTGGAACGGGCCTCCTCCTCGAGGTACTCGCTCAGCGCGCGTCCGGCGCCCTTGCGACGCGCCTCGGGGTAGACGTACATGTTGCGCAGCTCAGGAGTCATCGAGTCTGCGTCCAAGTCCAGCACCGCGGTACCCAGGAGCACGTCGTCCTCGACCGCCACCGCGTAGATCAGGTTGCCCGCCTGCTGGGCCTCGAAGTGCTGTTCGGGCAGTCCGAGGTCGGGGCGCGGGGACTGCTCACGCAGCGTCGCCAGATCCGCGTCGTTGACGGGTCGGACGGTGATGGCCATTGGGGCTCCTTGCTCGCGATGGCGGGACAGTTCTAACCCTAGCGCGTCGCGATGGGCCCAGGGACGTTCGATCGGAGGGTGGTTTGGGAGGCAGCGCGGCCGGATGCTAGAATTGTCAGGTTGCCGTCAGATCGGCCACGGCCTCGTCAGAGCCCCGACCGCACCCGCGACAGGGGCGCCGTGCAACGGACCGGAAGGAACCCCGTATGGACGCCGCAGAGAAGAAGCAGATCATCGAAGAGTACGCGACCAAGCCGGGTGACACCGGGTCGCCGGATGTGCAGATCGCCCTCCTGAGCAAGCGGATCTCGCACCTCACGGAGCACCTCAAGGAGCACAAGGGCGACCACCACAGCCGTCGTGGCCTGATGCTCATGGTCGGCCAGCGCCGCCGCCTGCTCAACTACGTCGCCAAGAACGACGTCGAGCACTACCGCGCGCTCATCGCGCGTCTCGGCCTGCGCCGCTGACACCAGCACCCGCATACGCCACTCAGGGCACCCCGTCTCCGGGGTGCCCTGAGTCGTTCCGGGCGTTGAGCAATTGGCTGGGTTCGCCGGAACACCCTCGCGGGGCCGCCGCGGGCCCGCCGCGACGACCTGAGCTAATTGCTCAACGGGGACGGGCGGAGGTGGCCGTAGCGGTGCCGCGTGATGGAGACCGACTGCTCCCGCACGTAGGTGAGGCAGGCGACCTGGCCCGGTATCGGGGGCCCGGCGAACACCGACACCCGGATGGAGCCGCCGAGCGCCGACGACAGGTCCCGGTCGCCGAGGTACCTGACCCGCCCCGCCGCGGTCCGGTCGAACTCCGCGTCGCCGGCCACCTCCACGGGCAGGCCCGCCCCCGTCAGCACACGCTCCAGGGGGCCCGACGGCGGTTCGCGGAACGAGAAGGACGCCGATGCACCGACGGCGAGCGCCGCGGTGGCCTCCCGTAGCACGGGCCACGCATCGGCGGTCTCCACCCGGACCGTCACCGGCACCGGCCGGTAGCGCAGGACGTTCACCTCGGCCGACAGCGCCGTCGGGTCGTGCAGCGTGCCGAAGGTGGTCCTGACCGCCCGCTCGTCGGATCCGGCGGCCGCGGACAGCCGCGACGTCGAGCCGTCGAGGAGCGGCGCCGCCTCGCGCACGAACCGGGCCAGCAGCCGTCCGGTGACCTCCCCGGGCCGGTTTCCCGGCCACCCGTCGGGTTCCCAGTGCCCCAGGCCGGCGACGTAGTGGGGGCCGCCGGCCTTGAGACCCGGCCCGACGGAGGAGAGCTTCCAGCCGCCGAAGGGTTGGCGGCGCACGATCGCCCCGGTGATGGTGCGGTTGACGTAGCAGTTGCCCGCCTCGACGGTGTCCAGCCACCGCCGGATCTCGGCATCGTCGAGGCTGTGCAGTCCCGCCGTGAGCCCGTAGTCGGTGCCGTTTTGCCAGGCTACGGCCTCATCGAGCGAGCCGGCCGCCATGAGCCCCATCACGGGGCCGAAGTACTCCACGCGGTGGAACTCGCTGCCCGGGGCGACGCCGACGCGCACCCCCGGCGACCAGAGCCGGTCCCCGAGCCGGCATGGGCGCACCAGCCAGCGCTGCCCAGGTTCTAGCCTGGTCAGCCCACGCAGCAGCTTGTCGCCAGGCGCCTCGGTCAACGGCCCCAGCTGGGCGGCCGGGTCGTCCGGCCACGCCACCGTCAGGGAGGTCACGGCGTCGAGCAACTGGTCGCGGAAACGCCGCGACGTGGCCACCGACCCCACCAGGATCCCCAGCGACGCCGCCGAGCACTTCTGCCCGGAGTGCCCGAATGCGGACGCCACCAGGTCGGCCACCGCAAGATCTAGATCGGCCGACGGCGTGACGACGATCGCGTTCTTGCCGGAGGTCTCGGCCCGAAGCGGCAGCGCGGGCCGCCAGGACCGGAACAGCTCGGCCGTCTCCGCTGAACCGGTCAGGATCACCAGATCGACGCGCGGATCGGTCACCAGAGCCCGGCCCACGGGTCCGTCGTCGACGACCAGCAGCCGGACCACGTCTTCCGGAAGCCCCGCGCGGCGGCAGGCGGCGGCGAGGACGGCCGCGGTCCGCCTGGACGGCGGAGCCGGTTTGAGAAGCACGGCGGACCCGGCGGCCACCGCCGCGGCCACACCGCCGAGGGGGATCGCGATGGGGAAGTTCCATGGAGGAGCGACCAGGGTGAGTGTCGGGGGGACGTTGCGGGCCCCGTCGACCAGGTCGGTTGCCCGGTCGGCGTAGTAGCGGGCGAAGTCCACCGCCTCCGACACTTCGATGTCGGCCTGATCGATCAGCTTGCCCACCTCGTCGGCCGCGACCGTCACCAGCTCGGTCCGGGCCCGCTCCAGCTCGTCGGCCAGCCGGCGCAGCGCGTCCGCGCGCTGGGCGGCGGGCACGGTGCGCCAAAGCACGCCCGCCCGGCGCCCCTCGTCGAGCGGCCCGTCGAGGCCGGAGACGTCGGTCACCGTCGCGCCACGCACGTCCTCGCGACCGATGACGGGCGTCGGCAGCGCCTGCTGGATGCCGCGCGCCCACGTCTGGTTCCCTGGCAGGGCGGGGTCGGTGTCCTGCGCGTTGACGAAGCCGGTCACCGCCTGCGAGCGGTCCTGGACCGCCCACGCGTCCGGCCCGGGCAGCCCCACCTCCAGGGCCGCCGCCCTGAACCGTTCCTCCTCGCGGTCGAGGAAGCCGGCATCGCTGCCGAGGCCCGCGGCGCCCGACATGAAGTTCTCCGGTGCCGCGTTCTCCTCGAGGCGGCGCACCAGGTACGCGATCGCGACGTCGAACTCGCGGCGCGAGACCACGGGCACGTAGAGCCGGACGCTGCCCACCTCGTGCTGGAGCGCGCGCCGCAGAGGGACGCCCATGCCCGCCAGCATCTCGACGTCCAGCCGGTCCGCGACGCCACGGGCGCGGGCCAACTCCCAGGCCGCGGCCAGCGTGAAGACGTTGTGGCTGGCCACGCCCACCCGCAGCCGGTCCGCCCGCCCGGGCATCAGGCAGAAGTCGAGCGCACGCAGGTAGCTCGCGTCGGCGGCACGCTTCGTGGGCAGCACCGGGTCCTCCCAGCCGCGCAGCTCTGCCTGCACCCGCTCCATCGCGAGGTTTGCCCCCTTGACCAGCCGCATCTTGACCGGCGCCCCTCCCGCGGCGACGCGCCGCGCCGCCACGTCGTCGAGCCTCCGCAGGACCAGCGGCGCCTCCTTGAGGTAGGCCTGGACGGCGATGCCGGCACGGACACCCAGCAGGCCGGGGTCGAGCACCAGCCGCTCGAACACGTCGAGGGTCAGGTGCAGGTCCCGGTGCTCCTCCATGTCGAGGTTGACGAATCGCCCGAGGTCGCGGGCGCGCTCCATCAGCGGACGGAGCCGCGCCACGGCCTCGTCGACCGTCGCGTCGTGCGCCCAGGGGGAGTGGGGCCCCAGCACTGCCGACACCTTGACCGACACGTAGTCCACGCCGTCGCGCCCGAGGAGCCGGGTCACCTGGTCCAGGCGGCGGGCGGCATGGTCGTCGCCGAGGACCGCCTCGCCGAGGAGGTTGATGTTGAGATCGCAGCCGTCGCGGCGGAGGCGCGCCAGCGCGGGATCGAGCCGGCGACCCACGTCGACCACCAGGTCCCCGACGAGCGCCGTGAACGCGGGACGCACCAGCGGCAGTGCGGCCGCGGGCGCGAGCCGGACGGCCGCAAGGCCGGCGCGCAACCAGCCCGGCAGGAACGGGGCCGGCCGGCGCGCCAGGTCGCCGAGCGGCGACCGCCGGGTCCTCCGGGCGTAGGACCCGGTCGACGAAGTCGAGCGTGAACGGTAGGCCGTCGGGGTGGCTCAGCACGCTGGCAAGCAGCCTGGCCGCGGGGGGTTCCGGGTACGCGGCGCTCCTGGCGGCCCAACGCCTCGCGGTGTCGGCCGCGGCGTCGATCACGCGGGGGGACGCGATGCTCGGCATTCAACTATGGTCGCCCAACCCGCTAGAATGCACTGGACAACTGAACAATCTTTGTCTCCACCCCGCCGCCCAGCGCACGTGTCCGTCTGGTCCTCGGTAGTGGTTCTCGGGTGCCATCGGGCGCCCCCGCGGACCTCGATCGAAGACCGGCAGGCAGAATTCGGGCGAGGTTTCGCCCTGCGCGGTGGCACAACCCACCCGAAAGGAGCCTGTCCGTGGAAGGACCAGGCATCGAATTCGCCGAGGCCGTCATCGACAACGGCAAGCACGGCAACCACACCATCCGCTTCGAGGCCGGCATGCTGGCCCAGCAGGCCGACGGCTCGGCCGCCGTCTTCCTCGACGGCGACACCATGCTGCTGTCGGCCACCACCGCGCAGAAGACCCCGCGCGACGCCATCGACTTCTTCCCGCTGACGGTCGACCTCGAAGAGCGCATGTACGCCGCGGGCCGAATCCCCGGCTCGTTCTTCCGCCGCGAAGGCCGCCCGGGCGAGGGCGCGATCCTGGCGTCGCGCCTCATCGACCGCCCGCTGCGCCCCGCGTTCGTCAAGGGCCTGCGCAACGAGGTCCAGGTCGTCGTCACCGTCCTGTCGCTGAACCCGGCGCACTACTACGACGTCGTCGCGATCAATGCGGCCTCCATGTCGACCCAGCTCGCCGGCCTGCCGTTCTCCGGGCCCATCGGCGGCGTCCGCGTGGCCCTCATCGACGACCAGTGGGTCGGTTTCCCCACCGTCGAGCAGGTCGCCAAGTCCACCTTCCAGATGGTCGTGGCGGGCCGCGTGCTCGCCGACGGCGACGTCGCGATCATGATGGTCGAGGCCGGCGGAACCGAGGCCACCTGGGAGCTCGTCCGCTCCGGCAAGACCGCGCCGACCGAAGAGATCGTCGGCGAGGGCCTCGAGGCGGCCAAGCCGTTCATCAAGGCCTTGTGCGACGCGCAGTCCGAGCTGGCGGCCAAGCTGCCCCGCGAGACCTACGACTTCCCCGTCTTCCGCGACTACGAGGACGACGTCTACGAGGCCGTCGCCGAGCTCGCCACGGACCGCATCGCCGAGGCCATGCAGATCCCCGGCAAGCAGGAGCGCGACGACGCCACGCACGCCGTCCGTCAGGACGTCACCGCGCAGCTCGCCGAGCGCTTCGAGGGCCGCCTGAACGAGGTCTCCGGCGCCCTCAAGGCCCTGACCAAGAAGCTCGTGCGTCACCGCACGCTCACCGATCACGTCCGCATCGACGGACGCGGTCCCCGCGAGATCCGCGAGCTCTCGGCCGAGGTCGCGGTCATCCCGCGTGCCCACGGCTCGGCGCTGTTCCAGCGCGGCGAGACCCAGATCATGGGCGTCTCCACGCTCAACATGCTCGACATGGAGCAGAAGATCGACACGCTCTCGCCGGAGAGCACCAAGCGGTACATGCACAACTACAACTTCCCGCCCTACTCGACCGGTGAGACCGGCCGCGTCGGGTCGCCGAAGCGCCGCGAGATCGGCCACGGAGCGCTCGCCGAGCGCGCGCTGCTCCCGGTGCTGCCCACCCGCAACGAGTTCCCCTACGCCATCCGCCAGGTGTCCGAGGCCCTCGGGTCCAACGGCTCCACCTCGATGGGCTCGGTCTGCGCCTCCACGCTGTCGCTGCTCAACGCGGGCGTGCCGCTGAAGTCCGCGGTCGCGGGCATCGCGATGGGCCTCATGAGCGAGGACGTCGACGGCGAGACGAAGTACATCGCGCTGACCGACATCCTGGGCGCCGAGGACGCGCTCGGCGACATGGACTTCAAGGTCGCCGGCACGCGGGACTTCGTCACCGCGCTGCAGTTGGACACCAAGCTCAACGGCATCCCCGCCAGCGAGCTCCAGAAGGCCCTTCTGCAGGCCCGCGACGCGCGGCACACGCTGCTCGACGTCATGGGCGAGGCCATCGACGTGCCCGACGAGATGAGCCCCTTCGCGCCGCGCATCATCTCGCTGCGCGTGCCGGTGGACAAGATCGGTGAGGTGATCGGCCCCAAGGGCAAGATCATCAACCAGATCCAGGAGGACACCGGGGCCAACATCGCGATCGAGGACGACGGCACCGTCTACGTCGGCGCCGACAGCGGCGAGGCCGCGGAGGCGGCCGTCGCGGCCATCAACGCGATCGCCAACCCGCACATGCCGGAGCGCGGCGAACGGTACCTCGGCACCGTCGTCAAGCTCACGTCGTTCGGCGCGTTCGTGTCTCTGCTCCCGGGCAAGGACGGCCTGCTGCACATCTCCAAGCTGCGCCCCCTCGCGGGTGGCCAGCGCGTCGAGAGCGTCGAGGACGTCCTGTCGGTCGGTCAGAAGCTCCAGGTCGAGATCTCCGACATCGACGACCGCGGCAAGCTGTCGCTGGTTCCGGTCATCGAGGAGAAGGCCGACGACGAGGCCTGATCCCTGCTGATCACCTGACGCCGAGGGGCGGGTCCATCATGGGCCCGCCCCTCGGCGTTCCCGCTCCCCGCCACGCCGGAGCGATGCCCGTCGCCCATCAAACGGTCCGTGGGATCCGGTCGACGCCAGCCTTGCTGCGCGCCACCAGCGCAGTAGCGCCGGCATCGCCCTGAACGGCTGGCGTCGGTGGGCGCCAGCCCTCCGGCACTGGCGTCGCGCAGTACAGCTGGCGCCAGTGCGGGTGCCGCGGACGTGGCGGGCTCTTGGCCGGCGTGCTTGGATGGAAGGCGGACGATCGAGCAGAGGAGAACAGACGTGAACGACATCCGGGTCGGGGTGCTGGGAGCCAGCGGCAAGATGGGCAGCGAGGTGGTTCGCGCCGTCGAACTGGCCGAGGGCATGACCACCGTCGGCGGCTGCGACATCGGGGAGCCTCGCGAGCAGCTCGGCCGTGCGCAGGTCGTGGTCGACTTCACCAATCCGAACTCCGTGATGGACAACATCGAGTGGTGCCTCGAGCGTGACCTGCACATGGTGATCGGGACGACCGGCTTCACCGAGGAGCGGCTGGCGCGCGTGCGGGAACTCTGCGACGAGCATCCCGACGCGGGGGTGCTCATCGCCTCGAACTTCTCGATCGGCGCCGTGCTGATGATGCAGTTCGCCGCCAAGGCCGCGCCGTTCTACCCGTCGGTGGAGATCGTCGAACTGCACCATCCGAACAAGGCCGACGCACCGTCGGGCACCTCCGCGACGACCGCCCGCCGCATCGCCGCCGCCCGGGCCGCGGCGGAGATGGACCCCGTTCCCGACGCGACCGTGCACGACGACGGGGCCCGCGGTGCCGTCGTCGACGGGGTCCACATCCACGGGGTGAGGTTGCAGGGGCTGGTCGCCCACCAGGAGGTGCTGCTCGGCGCGCTGGGGGAGACCCTGACGATCCGGCACGACTCCTTCGACCGTTCGTCATTCATGCCGGGCGTCGTCGCGGGCATCCGCTACGTCGTCGACAACCCTGGGCTGACGCTCGAGATGGAGTCGGTGCTCGGGATCTGAGCCGCCGATGCCCGGCGGTCAGTCGGCCGCGTCGGTGACCAACTGGGCGGCCTCCTGGGCGAGCTCCCTGCGCAGCAGCGCGTCCTCGGCCCGCTGCCGGACCGCGACGTCGTGCCTGAGGGCCTTGACGGTAGAGAAGCACATGCCGATCATCACGACGGAGAACGGCGCCGCAGCGACGATCGTCAGGGCCTGCAGCGCTGAGAGGCCGGACGTGTCGCCGTCGAACGCGGTCGAGCTGACCCAGATCAGCACCGCGGCGATCGCCCCCTCCATCACGGACCAGAACACCCGCGACCACACCGGCGGGTTCGGGTTGCCGTTGTGGTTGAGCATGTCGACGACGAAGGAACCCGAGTCGGAGCTCGTCACGAAGAACACCAGTACCAGCAGGAGCGCCAGCCCGGACAGAAGTGCGCCCCCGGGGAGGTTGCCCAGCATCTCGAACAGCGCCGTGTTCGTGCTGACCGCGCCGTCGGTGATGAGCCCGGCGCCCTGGAAGATCTGCTGGTAGAGGGCGGTGCCGCCCAGGATCGAGAACCAGATCATCGTGATGGCGGTGGGCACCAGCAGCACGCCCGCGATGAACTCGCGCACGGTGCGGCCCCGGGAGATCCGGGCGATGAAGACGCCCACGAACGGCGACCAGGCGATCCACCAGCCCCAGTAGTACGTCGTCCAGGAACCCAGCCAGGCCTCGCCGGCCTCGCCGTAGAAGGGGAAGGTCTGGTACGACATGACGATGAAGTTCTGCACGTAGCCACCCACGCCGGAGATCAGCTCGCGCAGCACGAACAGCGTCGGCCCGAGGATGAGGACCGCGGCCACAAGCAGGGCCGCGAGCCACAGGTTGGCGCGCGACAGGAACGCGATGCCCTTGTCGAGGCCGGAGACGACCGAGACCGTCGCCAGGGAGGTGATGACAAGGATGAGCACCAGCATGAGGCCCGTTGAGGCGGTCCCCAGGCCGAGGTACTCGAGCCCCGCCGCGATTTGGCTGACGCCCAGCCCGAGCGACGAGGCGACGCCGAAGAGGGTGCCGACGACGGCCGCGACGTCGATGGCGTTGCCGATGGGGCCGTCGGTGTGCTTGCCGAGGATCGGCTCGAGCGCCCAGCGGATGGACACCGGCCGGCCCTTGCGGTGTACGGCGTAGGCGACGGAGAGGCCGACGACTACGTAGACGGCCCAGGCGTGGACGCCCCAGTGGAGGAAGGCCTGGGCCATGGCACGGCGACCCTGCGCCTCGATCGTCGACCCGGTGAATCCCGGCGGCGGCGACGCGAGGTGCCAGAGCGGCTCCGCGGCGCCCCAGAACACGAGGCCGATTCCCATTCCCGCCGCGAAGAGCATCGCGAACCACGTGCGCCAGTTGTACTGCGGCTTGTCGTCGGGCCTGCCGAGGCGGATCGTTCCCAGCTTGCTGAACGCCACCACGAGGGAGAAGATCACGAAGCCGGAGACCAGGGCCACGTAGTACCAGCCGATCGAGTTCACCACCACCGAGTTGATGGTGCCGATGACCGAGTTGAACGCCCGCGGGGCGATGATCGCGGCGAGGAGCGCGATCAGGATGATCACCGCTGAGGTGAAGAAAACCGGGCGGTTGAGATCACCGCCCGGCTTGGGCACCGGGGCATGTTCGAGGTGGGGCGCCGCCTGTGCGGTTCGTGCATTGGCAGGGTTGTGCAACGGGGTCTCCCTCGTGTTCGGCGCAGCTCAGTCAGATCGGAAGTGGGGCGACAATCCTTCCCACCCTGGCATGCGGCGCTCGAGGGCGCAAAATCCGTTCAGGCGTCGACCGAGATGTCGGTGTGCATCCGCACGAGCTTCACACCCGGCCCCCCGTCCTCGGTGCCCAGTTCCTGGTGCGCCCCGTCGGGGCCCCAGCCGCAGGCGGTGAGGAAGGCGCGCAGCGGATCGTCGGCGGCCCGCACCCACATGGTCGCGACGAGATAGCCGTCCTGCCTCAAGGTGTCGACGGCGGCGTTGATGAGCCGCGACCCGTGCCCCGCCCCGCGGTGCCGGGGGTCGACGACGAACTCGGCGATGGTCCCGTCGCGGTCCGCGCGGTCCGGATCCCCGCTTGGCCCGGTGAGGGCGAAGCCCACGACGCCCACCTCACCGATCGCGACGAGCACCCGCATGTGCGCCAGCGGAGGCTTGACGATGGCCTCGTGCCAGATCCGGGTCGCCTCGTCGGCGGGGAGACCGCCGCCGGCCGCGTCGAGCAGCCCGGACTCGGCCCAGGCGCGACGCTGGATGCGGGCCACGTCGACGGCTTCGGCGGGGAGGGCAAGGCGGACGGTGTCGGTGACGGACATGCTCCCCATCGTGCCCCATCCACTAGCCTGCTCACATGACCGATCTGAAGAATCCCCCGAAGCTCGCCCCCGGAACCCTGCGGGTCGTCCCGCTCGGCGGGCTCGGCGACATCGGTCGCAACATGACGGCCTTCGAGATCGACGGTCAGATCGCGCTGGTCGACTGTGGCGTGCTCTTCCCGGAGGACGACCACCCCGGTGTAGATCTAATCCTTCCAGCGCTTGACTACCTCGAGGACCGCCTCGACGACATCGTCGCCCTCGTCATCACCCACGGCCACGAGGACCACATCGGGGCCGTGCCGTACCTGCTCAAGAAGCGCCCCGACATCCCCGTGTTCGGCTCCAAGCTGGCGCTGGCGTTCATCGCCGCGAAGCTGCGCGAGCACCGCATCCGCAACTTCGACCTCGACGCCGTCGAGGAGGGCGAGATCCTCGAGGTGGGCAACTTCGAGTTCGAGTTCCTCGCCGTCACGCACTCCATCCCCGACGCGCTCGCGGTCGCCATCCGCACCAAGGCCGGCCTGGTCCTCCACACCGGCGACTTCAAGATGGACCAGCTTCCCCTGGACGGCCGCATCACCGATCTGCGCGGCTTCGCCCGGCTCGGCGAGGAGGGGGTCGACCTGTTCATGGTGGACTCCACCAACGCCGAGACGCCCGGGTTCACGCCGTTGGAGAAGGACATCACCCCCGCGATCTCGCGGGTGTTCGACCAGGCGAACGGCCGACTCATCGTCGCCTGCTTCGCCAGCCACGTCCACCGCGTCCAGCAGGTGCTGGACATGGCGGTCAAGCACGGTCGCAAGGTGGTGTACGTCGGACGCTCGATGGTGCGCAACATGGCCACCGCCCGCGACCTGGGCTTCCTCAACGTCCCGGCGGGCACGCTCATCGAACTCAAGGAGATCGACCGGCACCCCGCCAACGAGGTGGTCATCGTCTCAACCGGGTCGCAGGGCGAGCCGATGGCCGCGCTCAGCCGAATCGCCAACAGTGACCATCCGGTCATCGAGGTCGGTGAGGGTGACACGGTGCTGCTCGCCAGCTCGCTGATCCCCGGTAACGAGAACTCCGTCTACCGCGTCATCAACGGGCTCACGAAGCTGGGGGCCAACGTCGTCCACAAGGGCAACGCGCTGGTGCATGTCTCCGGCCACGCGTCGGCGGGGGAGTTGCTGTACTGCTACAACATCCTCAAGCCCGGCAACGTCATGCCGATCCATGGCGAGGCGCGTCACCTCATCGCCAATGCCAAGCTCGCCCAGGCCACGGGCGTCCCGGCGGACCGCACGATCATCGCGGGCGACGGCGACGTCATCGACCTTCGCGACGGCGTCGCCAAGAAGGTCGGCGCCATCGACGCCAGCTACGTGTTCGTCGACGGCTCCACCGTCGGCGACATCAGCGAGTCGATCATGGACCGGCGCATCCTCGGCGAGGAGGGCTTCGTGTCGGTGATCACGGCCGTCGACCTGCACAACCGCAGCATCGTCAGCGGCCCCGACGTCCACGCCCGCGGGCTCGCGGAGGAGGACAGCGTGTTCGCCGAGGTCCGTGAACGGGTCCGTGGCGCGCTCCTCGACGCCATGCGCGACGGCGTCGACGACCCCTACCGGCTGCAGCAGGTCACCCGACGCACGGCCGGGCAGTGGGTGGCCAGGACGCTCAAGCGCAGGCCCATGATCGTCCCGGTCGTCGTCACGACCTAGTCGCGACGGGCCCGGTTTGACCCGCTGCCACCGGGGACGTAAAGTTGTCCCTCGGTGTTCTGCCCCCTTTTCTCAGGGTTGGCGGCGCCGCAAATGCTTTGAAGTGAAACCAAGAAGGTAGGTCAGTCGTGTACGCGATCGTGCGCAACGGTGGACGTCAGCACAAGGTTGCTGTCGGCGACGTCCTGGACATCGACCTGGTGTCCGAAGAGGTCGGCAAGACCCTGTCCCTGCAGCCGCTGCTGGTGGTCGACGGCGACAACATCACCTCCGACGCCAAGGCTCTGGACAAGGTCTCCGTGACCGCCGAGATCCTCGGCGAGACGAAGGGTCCGAAGATCCGGATCCTCAAGTACAAGAACAAGACCGGGTACAAGAAGCGCCAGGGGCACCGCCAGCGGTACACCCAGGTGAAGATCACCGGGATCAAGGGCTGAGGAGCGAGCAATGGCACACAAGAAGGGCGCGGCCTCCACGCGCAACGGTCGTGATTCGAACGCGCAGCGCCTCGGCGTGAAGCGTTACGGCGGCGAGGTCGTCGGCGCGGGCGAGATCATCGTCCGTCAGCGCGGCACCCACTTCCACCCGGGCGACGGCGTCGGCCGCGGTGGCGACGACACGCTGTTCGCGCTGGTCGAGGGCCAGGTCGAGTTCGGCGTCAAGCGAGGACGTCGCGTCGTCAACGTCGTGTCCGCCTGACACGGCACACACACTTTCTGAGAACGGCCCTCCGGGGCCGTTCTTCATTTCCGCCCTAAACTGAGGCGCAACCCACCCGAGGAGTTCCAGATGGCGATCCCTTCGTTCGTCGACCGCGTCAAGCTGACCGTGCAGGCCGGCAACGGCGGGCACGGCTGCGCCTCTGTGCACCGGGAGAAGTTCAAGCCGCTCGGCGGCCCTGACGGCGGCAACGGCGGCGACGGCGGATCCGTCATCCTCCGCGTCGACGACTCGTTGTCGACGCTGGTCGAGTACCACCGCCAGTCCGTCCGGAAGGCCGTCAACGGGCAGCCGGGCAAGGGCGACCACCAGCACGGCGCCGGCGGCGACGACGTCGTGCTCGCCGTCCCCAGCGGCACCGTCGTTTCCGACGCCGAGACCGGCGAGGTGCTCGCGGACCTCACCGAGCCGGGCGCGGAGTTCGTCGCGGCCCAGGGCGGCAAGGGCGGCCTCGGCAACGCGGCGCTGGCGACGGCGGCCCGCAAGGCCCCCGGGTTCGCGCTCCTGGGGGAGGAGGGCGACGCGCGCCTCATCCAGCTGGAGCTGAAGGTGGTGGCCGACGTCGGCCTCGTCGGCTTCCCGTCGGCGGGCAAGTCGTCGCTCATCGCGGCCATCTCCCGGGCGCGGCCGAAGGTGGCCGACTATCCGTTCACCACGCTGGTGCCGAACCTCGGCGTCGTGGTCGCGGGTGATGTCACCTACACCGTCGCGGACGTGCCCGGTCTCATCCAGGGCGCCTCCGAGGGGCGCGGCCTCGGCTTCGACTTCCTGCGGCACATCGAGCGCTGCCAGGCCATCGTGCACGTCATCGATCTCGGCACCTACGAACCCGGACGCGACCCGTTGGGCGACCTGCGGACCATCGAGGCCGAGCTCGACGCGCACGGCGGCCTCGAGGACCGCGTGCGACTCATCGCGCTCAACAAGGTGGACCTGCCCGACGCGCCGGAGCTGGCGGAGATCGCCCGGCCCGAACTGGAGATGCTGGGACATCCCATCTTCGAGATCTCCACCAAGACCGGTGAGGGTCTCAACGAGCTCAAATTCGCGATGGCCGAGATCGTGGCGGCCCGCCGCGCATCCCTGCCTGAGGCGGCCGCTCCCCGCACTGTGATCCGCCCCGCCCCCGTGGGGCGGCGACGCAACGTCGAGGAGTTCACCATCGTGAAGAAGGGCGACGGCGAGGGCGGCTTCGTGTGGCGCGTCCGCGGCGAGAAGCCCGAGCGGTGGATCCGACAGACCGACTTCAACAACGCCGAGGCGGTCGGCTACCTGGCCGACCGGCTCAACCGGCTGGGCGTCGAGGACAAGCTCCTCGAGATGGGCGCACGGCAGGGGGACGCCGTGGCCATCGGCGGGGACAACGCCGTCGTGTTCGACTTCGCCCCGCAGGTGGAGACCGGCGCCGAGATCCTCAGCCGCCGCGGTGAGGACGTGCGCCTCGAGACCGAACGGCCCGCCGTCACCAGACGCCGCCGGATGGACGCCGACTACCACGCGGCCAAGGACGCCGGGATCGACTACTCGACGGCCGGCTACGAAGCGGAGGGGGAGGGCGACGCCGACGATGAGGCGTGAGGTCACGGCCGCCAAGCGCGTGGTCGTCAAGGTCGGGTCGTCGTCGCTGACGAACCGGGACGGACACCTGGACCTTGACCGGATCGCGTCGCTGGCGCGCCTGCTGTCGGAGCTCAACCACCGCGGGGTCCGGGTGGTGCTCGTCACGTCGGGCGCCATCGCGGCGGCCCTGGGGCCGCTCGGCCTCAAGCACCGTCCGCGCGACCTGGAGACGCAGCAGGCCGCCGCGGCGGTCGGGCAGGGCCTGCTCGTCAGCCACTACTCGGACGCCTTCGCCGAGCATGGCGTGACGGTTGCGCAGCTGCTGCTCACAGTCGAGGACGTGCTGCGGCCCAAGACGTACCGCAACGCCCTCAACACCATCTCCCGGCTGTTCCGGCTCGGCGTGGTGCCGATCGTCAACGAGAACGACACTGTCGCCACGCACGAGATCCGGTTCGGCGACAACGACCGCCTCGCCGCGCTCATCGCCCACCTGGTGCGCGCCGACGTGTTGCTGCTCATGAGCGACGTCGACGGGCTCTACACGGCGCACCCGAAGAGCCCCGGCGCTCGCAGGATCGAACGGGTCGAGGACATCTCGGTGCTCGACGTCGACACCTCCCGCGTGGGGACGAAGATCGGCACCGGCGGGATGCGCACAAAGCTGCAGGCCGCCGACATCGCCACCCAGGCGGGGGTCAGCGTCGTGCTGGGTCACGCCGACCAGCTCGAGGAGGCCCTGGCGGGCGAGCCGGTGGGCACGTTCTTCGTCGCCACCCGCAAGCGCCGTCCGCGACGGTTGCTGTGGCTGGCGTTCGCCGCGGAGACGCGCGGCGCCCTGCACATCGATGAAGGCGCGCGCCGCGCGTTGACGGTCGGCAACGCATCGCTGCTGGCCATCGGCGTCCGGGAGGTCGAGGGCACCTTCGCCGAGGGCGAGCCGGTGGAGATCGTCGGGCCCGACGGGCAGCCAATCGGGCGGGGTTTCGTCGGCTACTCCAGTTCCGAGCTCAGGGGCGAGATCGGGCATCGCAGCGACGAGGACGGGCACCGCCATCAGCGGCCCGTCGTGCACCGCGACCTCATGATGCTGAGCGAGTGATCCAACACTCTGAGCGCTCGGGTCGGCCGATTCGGGTACGTCACGGCCGAGGATTAGGCTGATCCGGTGATCGACCTGTTCGGCTGGGTGGCCGCCGCCATCGGCATCGCGATGAATGTTCCGCAGCTCGTCCGGATCCTCCGGGTGAGGACGAGCGCCGGGGTCTCGCTGCGGCTGTGGCAGGTGCAGGCCTCCACGACGGGCGCGTGGATGGTGCACGGCTTCATCGTCGGCAAGATGCAGATGCAGTGGCCCAACATGCTGATGGCAGCCTTCGGGCTGCTGGTGGTCGTGTTCGTGCTGCGGGACCGGCGTCAGGCGATGGTGCCGCAGCTGCTGCTCACCTTCGGCATGTGGGCGCTGCTGGTGAGCGTTGAGGTGTTCCTCGGGGCGGTCGTATTCGGCTTCGTTGTCGCCGTTCCGCAGGTCCTCGGTCAGGCCGCGCAGTTGCGCGAGATGATCACCGCGCCGGATCTCAGCGGGGTGTCGTCGGGCTTCCTGGCGATCATGCTGGTCGTGCAGGCGATGTGGTTCACCTTCGGGATCTGGACCGTCGACTGGTCCCTCATCATCGCTGCCGGTGCGACGGCAAGCCTCGCCCTGCTCAACCTGACCGTGTACACGGTGCGTTGGCTTCGCGCCCGCTCGGCGGTCACGCTGGCCGTCTGACCGCTCGCCGCGGGGGGCGTTGAGCCTGACTCGCGGCTCGCGAGTGGGGGATGAGCCTGAGACGGGTCTCGAAGCCCGGAAAGCCCCCGATCGGGCGCTTTCGTCCGTCGAACCGCGTGTCTGGCTCGTGCGCTTCGCGGGGCCGGGTCAGGCCGCTGGTGACCTTCAGGCGGCGCGCCGCCCGCGGAGCGCCGTCCGCACCGCGTCGGGGAGCGACAGGAGACTCTCGGCAGAGAAGTGAAGGACGTGCCAGCCAGCAGTGGTGAGGGCGGCGTCGCGCAGCCGATCCCGGTGGAAGGCGTCGCGATCGCCATGGAACTCGAAGCCGTCGATCTCGACCGCGAGCTTCCGCGCGGGCCAGGCCAGATCCAGGTAGTACGTGAGTCCGCCGATCGTGACTTCGTAGTTGGTGGTCCACCCGCCGATCTTGGCCTCCCGCAGAATCCGGTGGGCCCGACGCTCGAGGGCCGACCAGGGAGCATCGCGTGAGTCCCTCAGTACCTCGCGCCTCAGCCGGTTCCCACGCCGTCGTGGCGTGAGAGCGAGCGCGGCGTGGAGCCGGGGGAGAGTCACGACCCGCCGCCGCAGGGCTTCATCGACGACGTCGGGCCCCAGTTCGGGAATGAGGTCGAGCACTGTGAGCTCGGGACGCGTGACGGGCACGCCGTCCACGACACTTACCAGGCTCGGGGTGATGTAGCGCTCGTGGAAGCGGAAGCCGGCGCGATCGAAGAGCATCGACGGATGGGCGAGGTCGATCTCGTCACACATCAGTTCCGGCCACCACACCGTCTTCGCAGCCGCCCTGCCGGTCAGGATGTAGGGCCGGGTGGACGCCCGCACCGCTGCGAAGCGCACGTCGAAGTCCTGCGCGCGGGCTCTGGTCGCGTAGATCTGCGGGAGCACCGTCGTGAGGTCTCCCCTGAAGCGGTAGGAGTTGAGCGCCCGGTCCAGTTCGGGGTGGAGCGTCGCGTTGATCACATCGTCGGTTTCGAGCCTGTGTCGGATGTCGTCTCTCATGCCCCCGTGATCGCCGTTGGCCGAACGACTTTCCCGCCGTCCACAGGGCGAACGAGCCTTAATCGTGTCCGGACTCGGGCCGCGGCGCCTCGTCGGCGATGAGCCTGAAACAGGTCCCGACGCCGGAAATCCGGCTAATCACGCCGGAATCGGCGTCGAACGGCGTGTCGGGCTCGTGCCTCCGCGTCGAACAGCGTGTCAGGCTCGTGCCTCCGCGTCGAACAGCGTGTCAGGCTCGTGCCCCCGCGTCGAACAGCGTGTCAGGCTCGTGCCCGCCCGGGCGGGCGAGGTGGGAAGGACCAGCCGGCGGGGCCTAGACTGTGGGGCCATGGACTTCCAGACGCAGGCCGTCGCCGCCAGGCGCGCGGCGATCGAGTTGGCCACCCTCAGCCGCGCCGCCAAGGACAAGGCCCTCCACTCCATGGCCGACGCCCTCGCCGCCGCCGAGCCGCGGCTCCTCGAGGCCAACGCCGTCGACGTGGAAGCCGCCCGCGCGGCCGGGACGCCGGAGTCGATCGTCGACCGGCTCACCCTCACACCCGCGCGCATCGCCGGCATGGTGCAGGGCCTCCGCGACCTCGCAGCGCTGCCCGACCCCGTCGGCGACGTCGTGCGCGGCTGGAAGCTGCCCAACGGCGTGAGTGTGCGGCAGGTCCGCGTCCCGTTCGGCGTCATCGGAATCATCTACGAAGCCCGGCCCAACGTGACCGCCGACGCGGCCGGCATCTGCCTCAAGTCCGGCAACGCGTCCCTGCTGCGCGGCTCGTCGTCGGCGCTGAACTCCAACCGGGTCACCGTCCAGGCGCTCCGCGAGGGCCTCGAGGCAGTCGGCGTCACGCCCGACGCGGTGAACCTCGTCGAGGGCGGCCGCGACGTCACCGGTGAGCTGATGCGCGCCCGCGGCCTCGTAGACGTCCTCATCCCGCGCGGCGGGGCCGGGCTCATCCAGGCCGTGGTCGACGGGTCCACCGTCCCCGTCATCGAGACCGGCACCGGCAACTGCCACGTCTACGTCGATGCCTCCGCCGACGTCGAGCAGGCCGTCGCCATCCTCCTCAACGCGAAGACGCAGCGCCCCAGCGTGTGCAACGCGGCCGAGACGCTGCTCGTCCACCGCGACATCGCCGATCAGTTCCTACCCGCCGCGCTCGCGGCGCTCCGCGACAACGGCGTCACCGTCCACGGCGACCCGGCGACCGCCGCCTATGCCGACGACGTGGTGCCCGCCGGCCCCGGCGAGTACGACGCCGAGTACCTCACCCTGGACCTGGCGGCCAAGGTGGTCGACTCCATCGACGACGCCCTCGAGCACATCCGTGAGCACACCACCGGCCACTCCGAGACCATCGTCACAGGTAGCCGCAAGGCCTCCGAGAGGTTCGTCGCGGAGGTGGACGCCGCAGCGGTACTCGTGAACGCCTCGAGCCGCTTCGTCGACGGCGGCGAGTTCGGTTTCGGCGCGGAGATAGGCATCTCGACGCAGAAACTCCACGCTCGCGGCCCCATGGGGCTGACCGAGATGACCAGCAGCAAGTACGTCGTCGAGGGCGAGGGACAGGTCCGCGCCTGACCGACGCCGCGCCCGATCGCGGGGTGTCTTGCTAGGATCAACGGCCATGAGCCTTCTTCTGGAGACCGCCCACGCCGCACCGGCCGTGCCCTCGTGGGTGATGGGCGTCTTTGCACTCGTCATCCTGCTCGGCGCGCTCGGGTGGGTCATCGGCATGGGGTCCGGGCGGCCGCACTCCAAGTGACGGTCTGACTCCCCGTGTCCACCACACAACCCGGTCTCGCGCGCACCATGAGCGGGCGCCGCTACCGCCTGGGTGTCATGGGCGGCACGTTCGACCCCATCCACCACGGCCACCTGGTGGCCGCCTCGGAGGTGGCGGCGCAGTTCGACCTCGACGAGGTGGTCTTCGTGCCCACGGGCGTGCCGTGGCAGAAGACGCACCGTGAGGTCTCCCCGGCGGAGGACCGCTACCTCATGACGGTCATCGCCACCGCCTCCAACCCCAGGTTCTCGGTCTCCCGCGTCGACATCGACCGGCCCGGCAACACCTACACCGTCGACACGCTGCGGGACCTCCGCGAGCAACGTGGCGCCGACACGGATCTGTACTTCATCACCGGCGCTGACGCCGTGCGGCAGATCCTCACCTGGTACGGGGCCGATCAGCTGTTCGATCTGGCCCACTTCGTCGGGGTGACGCGCCCCGGCGTACCCATGACCCAGGAGGACCTCGCGCACCTCCCCGAGGACGCGGTCACCCTGCTAGAGGTTCCGGCACTGGCGATCTCGTCCACGGACTGCCGTGAGCGGGTCCACCGCCACGAACCCATCTGGTATCTGGTGCCCGACGGCATCGTGCAGTACATCGCCAAGCGGGGCCTCTACCCGGGCCCCGGACCAGGAGAAGCCGAATGACAGTTCCCGACGACGTGCTGACCCCCGTGAAGCTGGCAGCGCAGGCCGCCGCGGACAAGCTCGGCCACAACATCGTCGCCTTCGACGTCTCGGAGCAGTTGGCCATCACCGACGTCTTCCTCATCGCCTCCGCCAACAACGATCGGCAGGTCGGCGCCATCGTCGACGGCGTGGAGGAGAAGCTGCTCGGGGTCGGCAGGAAGCCGGTGCGCCGCGAGGGAGACCGGGAGAACCGGTGGGTGCTGCTCGACTACATCGACTTCGTCGTGCACGTACAGCACACCGAGGAGCGCACGCTCTACAACCTGGAGCGCCTCTGGAAGGACTGCCCGCAGATCGCGCTGAACCTGGCGCTGCCGCCCACGGAGGCCGGCCACAACCAGCCGCTGTGAAGATCGAGCACGCCACCAGGCTCATCCTGCTGAGGCACGGCCAGACGGACTGGAACGCGCAGCACCGATTCCAGGGCCAGGAGGACATCCCCCTCAACGACGTCGGCCGCCGGCAGGCCGATGCCGCCCGTGAGGCACTCGTCGGCATCGAACTCGACGCGGTGTACGCGTCGCCGCTCAGCCGCGCCCTCGAGACCGCCAGGCTTGCACGGCCGGGCGCCGAGATCCGCACCGACCCCCGGCTGATGGAGATCAATGTCGGTACCTGGGGCGGACTCACCTGGGAGGTCGTCAAGGCGCAGATGCCCGACTACGAGGCCAAGTACGCCAACGGAGTGGACTTCCGACGCTCTCCGGAAGGCGAGACGCTTGCCGACGTCGAGGCGCGCGGTGTGCCGGCGGTGAGCGGGATCGCGAACGAGCACCTGGGCCAGACCGTCCTCATCGTCTCCCACGGCCTCCTTCTCAACCGGGTCATCCACTCGCTGCTGGGCCTCCAGGGGCGGCTCCTGGGCGGGCTGGGAAACGCGCACTTCAGTGAACTAGGCCATGCTCACGGGGCCTGGCGCCTGCTGGCGCACAACGTCGGGGTGCCCACCGCGCCACCGCGTTAGGCTCGACGTATGAAGAAGATCGGGTTCCTGTCCTTCGGCCATTACCGACCGGTGGTGGGGGCCCGGGTTCCGGACGCCCGCACGGCCCTTCACGACCACATCGAGCTGGCCGTCATCGCCGACGAGGTGGGTTTCGACGGCGGCTGGCTGCGCGTTCACCACTTCGAGGAGTCCAACACCGCGCCGTTCCCGCTGCTGGCCGCGATGGCCGCCCGCACGCGGCACCTGGACGTCGGAACCGGTGTGGTGGACCTGCGCTACGAGAACGCGCTGTACATGGCGGAGGAGGCGGCCGCCACCGACCTCATTGCCGACGGGAGGCTACAGCTCGGCGTCTCGCGGGGCAGCCCCGAGCAGGCGGTCGACGGGCAGGCGCAGTTCGGCTACCTGCTGGCCGGCGGAGAGTCGTGGGGTGAGCACGCCCACTCCAAGATCGCGAAGTTCCGCCGCGCGATCGCCGGCGCTCCGGTGGCACGCTCGGCCAGGGCCGACATGCTGGGCACCGGGCCGGACCTGGCGGTCCGGCCGCAGAGCCCCGGCCTGCCGGACAGGATCTGGTGGGGGTCCGGCTCCCACGAGTCGGGCGTCTGGACCGCCGAGCAGGGCATGAACCTCCTCAGTTCGACCTTGCTGCTCGCCGACGACGGGCGCCCCTTCCACGTGCAGCAGGCCGATCAGGTGCGAACCTACCGCCGCATCTTCGCCCGGCACGGGCACTCCGGGCCGGGGCTGGCCGCCGTGACGCGCCCCGTGTTCCCGATCACGTCCGACGACGACCGCCGATACTTCGGCGGCCACGCGCCGGCGGGGGACTCGGTGGGTCAGCTCGACGGCTCACGCGCCCGCTCCGGCCCACAGATGATCGGCAGCGTCGAGGAGGTCGTCGGGATGCTCCGCGCGGACGACGCCGTCATGGAGGCCGACTACGTGCTCTTCACGATGCCGTCACAGCTCGGTGTCGACTACAACCGCCACTGGATGGAGAACCTCGTGGCGGTCGCCCGGGTGATGGGCTGGAAGTAGGTCAGACGGACGCGGTTGGCTGCCGGGCGACCCACTCGTCGAGCGCGACGCGGGGGCCCGTGAAGAACGGGGTCTCCTCGCGGACGTGGAGGCGTGCCTCGACCGAGCGCTGGTGGCGCATGGCATCCGTGAGGCGGTGCAACTCGTCGGCCTCGAAGGCGAGGATCCACTCGTAGTCGCCCAGCGCGAACGACGACAGCGTCGATGCCACGACGTCGGGGTACTCGCGTCCCGCGATGCCGTGCTCCATCAGCATCTTCGACCGGTGGGCCTCGTCGAGGTAGTACCAGTCGTAGCTGCGCACGAACGGGTAGACCGTCAGCCACGGGCGCGGCGCGAAGCCGGCGAAGCAGCTCGGCACGTGCATGCGGTTGAACTCGGCGGGCCGGTGAACGCCCATGACCGACCACACGGGCTCCAGCTGCGAGCCCAGCGCGCTGCGCCGGACCGCGTGGTAGCCGGCCTGAAGCGTCTCCGGATCGTTGGCCAGGGTCCAGATCATCAGGTCGGCGTCCGCGCGGAAGCCGCCGACGTCGTAGAAGCCGCGCACCGTCACGCCGGACGCCTCGAGTTGCTCCTGCAGCCCGGGGGCGAGACCGGAGGCATCTGCCGGCAGCGGCATCGACGTGGCGAACACCGAGTACATGGCGTACAGGGGAGCGGCGTTGATCGACTCCAGGTCGACGTCCTGCTCGTCGCGGGCGTCCCGTCCTGGGTGCTTGGTCATCGGATTCCTTCCTTGCTGGCGGGGCGCGGGAGGCAGCAGCGGCCGGTGGCGAAGCGGCACCGGGTGTCGTCGGGGCGTTCGCCCCGCGCGATCTCGGCGCGTGCCAGCAACTCGTCGACCAGCATCGCCACGAAACCGGGGTCCGTGTCGACGGTGGCCGCGCGCTCGTAGGGGAGCCCTAGGTCGGCGGCGGTCTGCGCCGCCTCGGTGTCGAGGTCGAACTTGACCTCCATGTGATCCGAGATGAAGCCGATGGGCGCCGCGACGACGCCCGCCACGCCGTCGGCCTGCACCTCGGGCATGCGGTCGTTGATGTCCGGCTCGAGCCAGGGCACCCGCGGCGGCCCGGACCGGGAGCAGTAGGTGAGCTCCCACCCGAGTTCCTCGCCCAACTCGGCCGACGCCTCCGCGGCGACCGCGGCGGCCACGCGCAGGTGCTGGGCCCGGTAGCGGAGACCCTCCTCGCCCGTGGAAGACGCCTCGTTCATCGCGTTCGGGATGGAGTGTGTGACGAAGAGGACGCGCAGCGCGCTCGTGTCACCGATGCGGATGCGGAGGCGGCGGACCGCCTCGGCGAGCGCACGGGCGTTCGCACTGATGAACCCGGGACGCTCCGCGAACGGGTCGACCTTGTCGATGAGCAGGGGTGTGCCGTCGGCTGCGCGCTCGAGGTCCTCCCAGTACTGGCGGCAGCTCGAGTACGAGGAGTAGGCCGACGTGGCGAGGGCGAGGATGCGCCGGTGGCCCTCGTCGACGAGTTGCTGCATGGTGTCGGCGAAGCACGGGTGCCAGTTGCGGTTGCCGATGACGACCGGCACCGCGACGCCGCGCCGCGCGAGTTCCGCGCGGACGGCGTCCATGAGGGCGGCGTTGAGTTCGTTGATCGGCGACTTCCCCCCGAACAGGTGGTAGTGCTCCGAGACTTCGAGGAGGCGCTCGTCGGGGATGTTCTTGCCCGCGGTGGCGTTGCGCATGAAGGGAAGGACGTCGTCGGGCTTGTCCGGACCGCCGTACGACGCGAAGAGGACGGCGTCGAACGGTTCGAGGGTGGTCACATGGCCTCCCGGGCGTCGTTGGGCTCAAGGTCGGCCAGCTGCAGGTCGGTGACCGGGCAGGCCGTGTCCTCGAGCCTATCGGGGTCCACAACTTCCTCAGCCTCGATGCCGTAGAGCTCCGCCATCGCCTCGAGATACTGGTCGGTGCGGCCGTCCTCGGCTGCCTGGCGGGCCTTGGCCGACGGCACGTGCAGGAGGCGCGTCGCCAGCCGCCGAAGCGCCTGCGCGGCATCGTCGCGGGTCAGCGGGCGGTTCGGGAGGCGGTCTGTCTCGTCGGTCACCATGGCCATGATCTGCTGGCGCAACCCGACGACGGCCGGGTCTACGATGCGCGAACGCAGCCTGGTCAGCACCCCGGCGACGCCCGCCTGCACCAGTGCCTCGGCTCGGCGCGTGTCCTCCGCGTAGCAGGGCTCGATCGACGTGCGGATGCTCTCGAGGTCGACGAGGACGACGCCGTGCACGCGGGCGACGAGCGGGTCCACGTCGCGTTGGAGGGAGAGATCGAGGAAGCGTGCGGGTCCGGTGACGTGGGTCGGCGTGATGACGGGGGAGCCGAGGCCCCGGCACGTGACCACCAGGTCGGAGCCGGCGAGCGCGTCGTCGAGCGTGGCGACGTGGGTGAGGTCATGGGTGTCGGCGAACCCCGAACCCCGACCGCTCGCCGAGTGCACACGGATGTCGGTGACGCCGTGGTGGCGCAGGGCCGCGGTGACGGCGCCGGCGTAGGACCCGGTGCCGACGATGGTGACGGTGGCGGCCGGCCAGTCCTCGACGCCCATGAGTGACAGGCCGACGCTCACGACGGAGCGGCCCGCGCCCTCGAGGCTCGTCTCGCGGGCGATGCGCCGCGACGTCTTGAGCGATTCCTCCAGCGCGATGCTGAGCGGCAGTGAGCAGTGGCCCGCCGCCTGCGCCTCCGCCAATGCCCGGCGCATCTGCCCGGCGATCTCGCGTTCCCCGACGACCATGGAGTCGAGCCCGGCGGCGACGCGGAAGACATGGACGAGGGCCGCCTCCCCGAGGTGGAGGTCCCAGTCGGGCGCGGGCGCGAAGTGCGCGTCCAAGGCGGAGCGCAGCTTGGCGTTGGGCGAGTCGGCGTCCGAGTCCAGGATGACCTCGACCCGGTTACAGGTGCTGAGCACAACGACGCCGTTGACCTCCGGGAGGGCCCGCATCCGCTCGGCCGCCCCCTCGACGCCGGAACTGATGCGCTCGACCTCCGTCAGGCCGTGGCGATCGTGCTGAATGGAGAACACGCGCATGGTCACAGTGACGCCTATTCAACCACGCTTGCCACATGCGGCAGAATCAGTCGCATATGAGTTCACTACTTTCCGCGCTCAGCGGACAACGCCCCGAGCGGCTCCCGGTCTGGTTCATGCGCCAGGCCGGTAGGTCGCTGCCCGAGTACCGCGCGATCCGCCGCGACACCTCCATCCTCGAGGCGTGCCTGATGCCCGATCTCGCCGCCGAGATCACGCTTCAGCCCGTCCGGCGCCACAAGGTCGACGCGGCGATCTTCTTCTCCGACATCATGACGCCCCTGGTGCTCGCCGGCGTCGGCGTGGAGATCCACTCGGGCGTCGGCCCCGTCATCGAGCATCCGGTCCGCACCGCCGCCGACGTCGACCGGATCGTGCGGCACGAACTGGTCGAGGCAAGCGCCATCAGCGAGGCCGTCCGGATCGTCGTCGCCGAGCTGGGCGACGAGATCCCCCTCATCGGGTTCGCGGGGGCGCCCTTCACGCTCGCCGCGTACCTCGTCGAGGGCCGGGGGTCGCGCGACCACCTCGCGGCCCGCGCCATGATGCACGCCGACCCCGTCTCCTGGCACCGGCTCCTGGACTGGGCCGCGGGCCTGTCGGCGCAGTTCCTCGCCACCCAGATCGACGCCGGGGCTCGCGCCGTCCAGCTGTTCGACTCCTGGGCCGGCGCTCTGACCCGGGCCGACTACGTCGAGTTCGTCGCGCCCCACTCGCGGCGCGTCCTCGAGGCGGTCGAGGGACGAGTCCCGCGCATCCATTTCGGGACCGGCACCCGGCACATCCTCGAGGACATGGCCGCCTGCGGCGTCGAGGCGATGGGCATCGACTACCGCACGCCCCTCGACGAGGCGGCCGGGGTACTCCCCGGGATCCCGCTGCAGGGCAACATCGACCCGGCTCTGCTCGCCGCCGGCTGGGACGCCCTGGAGGCGCACGCCCGCGACGTGGTCCAGCGGGGCCGCGCCGCGCCGGCGCACGTGGTCAACCTCGGCCACGGCGTCCCGCCCACCACCGACCCTGGGGTGATCACCGACCTGGTGGCACTCCTCCACACGCTGTGAGCGCCGTCGTCGTCGGAGGCGGGCTGGCCGGGCTCGTCGCCGCCTACCGACTGGTGCAGGCGGGGCGCGAGGTCACGGTCGTCGAGTCCTCGACCCGCCTCGGCGGGCTCATCGCGCCCATCACGCTGGGCGGCGTGACCGTCGACGCAGGGGCGGAGGCCTACGCCGTGCGCGGCGGGGTCGTGCGGGAACTCTGCGACGAACTGGGGCTCGAGGTCGCGGGGCCGTTGGGGCGTCCGCACATCTGGCGGCCGGACGGCGCCTGGCCCATGGCCGACGGCGTCCTCGGGATCCCGTCGTCGCTCGACGATCCCGCCATCGCCGCGCTGACCGACGAGGAGCGGGCGCGCCTCGCCCACGACGCCGACCTTCCCGCCGACGTCGGAGCGGAAGCGACGACGCTGGGCGACCTCGTCGGCCTGCGAATGGGGCGGGGCGCCCTCGACAAGCTCGTCGCACCCGTCGCCCACGGCGTCTACTCGATGGATCCGCACCGAATGCCGCTCGCGTCTTTCGCGCCCGGCTTGACCGAGGCCCTCGCCCGTGAGGGGTCGCTGATGGCGGCGGTCGCCTCGGTGCGGCGTCCCGGCGCCGCCGCGGTCGAGCAACCCGTCGGTGGGATGTTCCGCCTCATCGACACCCTCGCCGACCGCATCCGCGCCGCCGGCGGCGAGATCCACCTCACCTCACCGGCGGTCAACGTTCGACGCTCCGGGACGCAGTTCGTCGTCGCCCTCCAGGAGGGTGGCTCCGTCCGCGCCGACCAGGTGGTGCTGGCCACCTCTGGGGCCTCGGCCTGCATGCTGCTCGGCAAGCTGGGCGTGGAACTGACGGCACCCGAACGCACTCCGGCGCACCTCGCCATTCTCGCGCTCACCCATCCCGGGCTGGCCGACGAGCCCGTGGGGTCCGGCCTGCTGGTGGGGGAGAAGGACGAATCAATCCGTGCCAAGGCGTTGACGCACTACTCGGTGAAGTGGCCGTGGTCGCGTACCCCTACGCAGGAGATCGTCCGGTTGTCCTACCCGGCCCACTACATCCCGAGCAGGGCCGACGCGGTCTCGGACGCCGCGCGCTTCCTTGGGCTCGATCTCACCGACGAGTCCGTGGCCGGCTTCGCGGCGGTGTCCTGGGAGGACATGCCGACGCGGCTCGACCACCCCACCCGCGACTTCTATCTCGAGACGATCGCCGCCTCTGGCGTCGACGTCGTGGGCGCCTGGCTCGACGGCAACGGCATCGCCTCGGTGGTGGCGGGCTGCCGGCGGGTGGTCCGGTGAGGCTACGCCTGGGCACCAGAGGATCGGCGCTCGCGGTCGGACAGTCGGAACTGGTGGCCGACGCGCTGCGCGCCAACGGGCACGACGTCGAGCTCGTGCGCATCCGCACCGGCGGCGACGTCGAGACCGGCTCGCTTGCGTCGCTGGGCGGCCTCGGCGTGTTCGCCGCCGAGCTGCGACGCGCGATCCTCGACGGCCGCGTCGACTTCGCCGTCCACTCGCTGAAGGACCTGCCCACGGCGGCCGTCCCGGGGCTGACGATCGCCGCCGTTCCTGCCCGGGAGGACCCCCGCGACGTGCTGTGCGGCCGCGACGGCGCCACACTCGCGACCCTGCCCGCCGGGGCCACGGTGGGTACCGGCTCGCCCCGACGCGTCGCCCAGCTCCGCGCCCAGCGACCGGACCTGCGCTACGTCGACGTGCGCGGCAACGTCGGGACCCGGCTCGCCCGCGTCGCCGAGGGGGACCTGGATGCCGTGGTGCTCGCCGCCGCCGGGCTGCGCAGGCTCGGGCTGGAGCGTCACGTCACCGATCTGTTGGGCATTCTCCCGGCTCCCGGCCAAGGGGCCCTCGCCCTCGAGTGCCGCCTCGACGACGCGGGCGTCATCGGGGCTCTCGCCGAGCTCGACGACGCCGACACCCGCGCGGCCGTCGAGGCGGAGAGGGCCGTGCTCGCCGGCCTCGGCGGGGGATGCGCCGCGCCCATCGCGGCGCTGGCCTCCGACGGCGTCCTCGAGGCGGGGGTCTTCGCCCCGGACGGCTCGGAGCAGGCGACGGCCAGCGTCGAGCTGAGGACGGGGGCGGGCGACTTCGCCGTTGCGGAGCTTCTCGCCGCCGAGGCCGACCGGATCGCGGACCTTCGCGCCTCTCGGCCCTCGCGCCTGGCGGACCTGCACGACGAGACGTCACTGTGGCGCGGCGACACGCCACTGGCCGGCACCCGCATCCTCCTCCCCAGGGGCGACGGGGCACTGGCAGACGGACTTCGCGCCGCCGGCGCCGAGGTCGTCGCGGTGGCGCTGCAGCGACGCGTGCTCCTGCCGGCGAGGGAACTGCCCGCCTCACCGGACTGGCTGGTACTCACCTCCCCCGCGACCGTCGAGGTGCTGTTCGAGCTCGGACTCCTGCCCGGCACCGACGGCCCGGTCGCGGTCGTCGGGGCGGCCACCGCCCGCGCCGCCCGGGCCGCCGGCCTCCGCGTCGAGCTGGCCCCCGAGGGCGGGTCGAGCGCCGCCTCACTGCTGGCGGTGTTCCCCGAGGGCCCCGGCACGGTGGCCATTCCCGGCTCGGCGCTGTCGTCGCCGGCACTCGCCGACGGTCTGCGCGCCAAGGGTTGGAGCGTGGAGCAGACGCACGTCTACACCATGGAACCGCTCGACGCCCCGCCGAGGGGACTGGCCGACGAGTGGCAGGCCGGACACTTCGACGTCGTCGCCGTGACGGCCGGCTCCATCGGGCTCGCCGTGGGGCAGTTGCTCGGCTGGCGCGACGACGTCGACGTCGTGGCCTTCGGCGCCCCGTCGGCCGCCGCGCTCGCGGAGCAGGGGGTGCGGGTGTCGGCGGTCGCCGCGACCCAGGACGCCGAAGGACTGATCGGGGCGATCGCCCCACTGAGGAAGGGACAGCCATGAATCCGATGCGGCCGAGACGGCTCCGCTCCACACCGGCCATGCGACGGCTCGTGCGGGAGGTGGAGCCCCGCGCATCGCAGCTCGTGATCCCCGTCTTCGTCGCCGAACGTCATGGCGGCATCTCATCGATGCCCGGTGTCCGGCGGCACGATCTCGACGGCGTGGCGCGGGCCGCCGAGCGCGCCGCCGCCGCGGGCCTCGGGGGCATCATGCTGTTCGGCGTGCCCGACGACGCGGACAAGGACGAGGAGGGATCCGCGGGCTGGGCCGACGACGGCATCCTCCAGCGGGGCCTGCGCGCCGTGCGCGGCGCCGTCGGCGACGACCTCGTCGTCATGGCCGACACCTGCCTCGACGAGTTCACCAGTCACGGCCACTGCGGCTTCGTCACCCCGGACGGTCGCGTCGACAACGACGCGACGCTCGGCGCCTACGTCGACATGGCGCTCGCACAGGTCGAGGCCGGGGCGCACGTCGTGTCCCCGTCGGGAATGATGGACGGGCAGGTCGAGGCCATCAGGGCCGGCCTCGAGACCGCCGGCCACACCGACACCGCGATCCTCGCCTACGCGGCGAAGTACGCGTCGTCGTTCTACGGGCCCTTCCGGGAGGCCGTCACCTCGACGCTGAGCGGGGACCGCCGCACGTACCAGCAGGACCCCGCCAACAGGCGCGAGGGGCTCCGGGAAGCCGAACTCGACCTCGCCGAGGGCGCCGACATGGTCATGGTCAAGCCGGCCGGCTACTACCTCGATGTGCTCGCCGACGTCGCGGCCGTCTCCGACGTGCCGGTGGCCGCCTACCAGGTGTCGGGGGAGTACGCCATGATCGAGGCCGCGGCGGAACGCGGCTGGATCGACCGGCGGGCTGCCGTCACCGAGTCCGTCACCGCCATCGTGCGGGCGGGCGCCGACATCGTGTTGACCTACTGGGCTGAGGAGCTCGCATCGTGGATGAAGTGACCGGACTGTTCGACCGCGCCAAGGCAATCATCCCCGGGGGCGTCTCCTCGCCCGTGAGGGCCTTCGGGTCGGTCGGCGGGGCCCCCGTGTTCATCGCCAGGGCCCACGGACCCCACGTCGTCGACGTGCACGGCCACGAGTACGTCGACCTCGTCGCCTCGTGGGGGCCGGCGCTGCTGGGTCACGCCCACCCGGAGGTGGTGGAGGCGGTGCAGGCCGCCGCCGCCCGTGGCCTGTCGTTCGGGGCCCCGACCTCCGCCGAGGTCGAGCTCGCCGAGGCCGTCCGCGCCCGCGTCCCGATGGCGCAGCAGGTCCGGTTCGTCTCCACCGGCACCGAGGCCACCATGACCGCGGTGCGGCTCGCCCGCGGCGCCACCGGGCGCGACCTCATCGTCAAGTTCGCCGGCTGCTACCACGGCCACTCCGACGCGCTGCTGGCCGCCGCCGGCTCGGGCGTCGCCACCCAGGGCCTCCCCGGCTCGGCGGGGGTGACGCGCGCCGCGACGGCCGACACCGTCGTGGTCGAGTTCAACGACGTGGAGGCCCTCAGCCGGGTGTTCGAGGAGCAGGGCGACCGGATCGCGGCCGTCATCACCGAGGGTGCCCCGGCGAACATGGGCGTCGTGCCGCCCGCCGCCGGCTTCAACGCCGCGATCCGCGAGATCACGTCGCGTCACGGCGCCCTGATGATCGTCGACGAGGTGCTCACCGGCTTCCGGGTCCACCCGTCCGGCTGGCTGGGTCTCGAGGGCGGCTACGAGCCGGACCTCGTCACCTACGGCAAGGTCATCGGCGGCGGCATGCCGCTGGCGGCCCTGGCCGGCGGGGCCGAGTTGATGCAGCTGCTCGCGCCGGTCGGGCCCGTCTACCAGGCGGGCACACTGTCCGGGAACCCGCTTGCGACCGCCGCGGGCCTGGCGACGCTCCGGCTGGCCGACGACTCGGTCTACCGGGTCGTCGACGCGCGGTCCGCCGAGCTGCGGCGTGCCGTCGGCGATGCGCTGACCGCCGCGTCGGTTCCGCACGTCGTCCAGACGGCCGGCAACCTGTTCTCGGTGTTCTTCCGGGAGGAGGCCGTCTCGAACTACGAGGACGCCAAGGCACAGGACACCGGCGCCTTCGCACGGTTCTTCCACGCCATGCTGGACCAGCGCGTCGCGCTGCCCCCGTCGGCGTTCGAGGCATGGTTCCTCACCGCGGCCCACGACGACGCCGCGATGGACAGGATCGTCCGGGCACTGCCCTCCGCCGCGCGGGCGGCCTCCGGGGCATGAGAAGCTTGGTGTGAGCCACAGAGAGGATCAACGGTGAAACTTCGGTTGGGCACGCGCGACTCCGCGCTGTCGAAGGCACGTTCCGAGATAGTCGCGGACCTGTTGAGCACGGCAGGACACGAGGTCGAGATCGTGACCGTCGAATCCGTCGGCGGTGACACGGTCCACATGCCCGAGGGGTACTCGGTTGAGCTCTACGCGCGGGAGCTGCGCGAAGCGCTGCGCACGGGTGTGGTCGATGTCGTGACCCACCCGGTGAAGGACATCCCGCTGGGTGAGCGGCCCGAGGATCTCACGATCCCGGCCATGCTGCCCCGCGGCGACCACCGCGACGTGCTCTGCACCCGCAACGGCCGCACGCTGGCGGCGCTGCCCCGCCATTCGCGGGTGGGGGTCACGTCCCTGCGGCGCATCGCGCAGCTGCGGGCGCTCCGCCCTGACCTGACCTTCATCGACACCGGCGGCTCGCTGGAGGACCGCCTGCGTCGCCTGGAGCCCGGTGATCTCGACGCTGTCGTGCTGGCTGCCGCCGGGATGTCCGCGCTCGGGCTGGAGAACCGCATCACTGAGTACCTGCCGATCCTGCCGGCTCCGGGGCAGGGAGCTCTGGCGCTGGAGTGCCGGGCCGCCGACGAGGAGCTCGTCGCGGCGCTCGACGAGCTGGACGATGTCGAGACCCGCATCGCCGTCGAGTCCGAGCGCGCCGTGCTGGACGGATTGGGCGTGGCCTACCTGGCGCCGGTGGGGGCCATCGCGTCGCGCCGCGGGGTCCTGTCGCTGAAGGCAGGGGTGTTCTCCATCGACGGCACCAAGCGCAGCGTCCTCGAGGTCGGCATGCCCACGTCGGAGTTCCATGCGGTCCGCACCGGCCACAACGTCGCCGAGGCGCTCAAGGCCCGCCACGTGGAGCGGTTCTTCTCGGATGAGGCCCTCGCGTCGGTGAAACTGTCGGCCGAGCACGACGAGGAGTCGCCGTTCATCGAGGTGCCCGGCGACGACCGCATCCGCGTCCTCCTGCCCCGTCAGGAGGGCCGCCTGGCCCAGGCGCTGCGCCGCAACGGGCTGCGCGTGGACTGCGTGTCGCTCCAGGTCGCGAAACTGATTCCGGCCGACGACACCCTCGGCTCGGCGGACTGGGCGGTGCTGCCTTCCGCGCAGACGGTGTGGGCACTCCGCGAGCGCGGCTGGGACATCCCGGAGGGCACGAAGGTCGCCGCGATGGGCGAGACCACCCGGCAGGCGATCGAGGAGGGTGGTCGTGAGGTCGACCTGAGCCCCGACGGCACCGCCAGCTCCCAGCGGCTCGTCGACATGTTCCCGCCCGCCGACGGCGAGGTGCGCGTCGTCATCCCCTGCGCGGACCAGCTCTCCACGAAACTGGAGGACGGCCTGCGCGCCAAGGGCTACACCGTCGAGCGGCTCGAGGTGTACACGATGGTCGACATCAAGAAGCTCGATCCCCGCATCAAGCAGATGTGGGACGACGGGGCCTGGGACGCCATCCTGCTCAGCCAGCCCTCGCTGGCAGCGGCGTACGTCAACCTGCTCGGGCACCGGGAGGGCGTGAGTGTCCTGGCCTGGGACGAGGACACCGAGGCGGCGTTGAGGGGCCTCGACGTGCCGGTGTTCGACGTAGCCAAATCCAAGGACGAGTTCGGCGTCGCCGCCCTCGGGAGAGCCCTGGCGAAGACGCGCTGACTAGCGGTTGGCCCCGATTTTTCTTCTGGGCCTAGGTGCGCTAAAGTTCTTCGAGTCGCCGGATGGCGGCCTGGGGCTATGGCGCAGTTGGTAGCGCGCTTCCATGGCATGGAAGAGGCCAGGGGTTCGAATCCCCTTAGCTCCACCGGCACATGTGACGATGGGCGGAACCTGCGGGTTCCGCCCATCGTCATTTTCGCGGATCGTCCACAGCCGGGAGGCGCACAGGGGTCACACAGGTTGCGGGGCTAGCGTGACGGTGTGACTGAATTCCTGATCGGCGTCCTGACCGATCTCGGCCCCCTTTCTGTGCTGGTGCTCATGCTGGTGATCTTCGCCGAGACGGGCCTCTTGATCGGGTTCTTCCTCCCCGGGGACTCGCTCCTGTTCACCGCGGGTCTGCTGGTGGCCTCCGGGGTGCTGCCCGTGTCGCTCTGGGTGGTGATCCTGGCGACCTGGGTGGCCGGGGCGCTTGGCGACCAGGTGGCCTACATCATCGGCGGGCGCCTGGGACAGCGGCTGTTCGCCGAGGGTCGCTCGAGGTGGATCTCGCGGACCCATCTCGAGGCCGCCCACGTGTTCTTCGAGCGGCACGGACACAAGGCCGTGGTCATGGCCCGCTTCGTGCCGCTGGTGCGGACCTTCACCCCCGTCGTCGCCGGAGCCGCGGAGATGCCGCGGCGCAGGTTCACGGTCTACAACATCGCGGGCGGTCTGCTCTGGACCGGGGGTATGGCGACGGCCGGCTACTTCCTCGGAGGGGTGCCGATCGTCGCGAACCACGTCGACCTGGTTGCCGTTGCCATCATCCTCGTGTCCCTGATCCCGGCCGCCGTCACCGTCCTGCGGCACCGCGCGGGCCGCGCCGCCGAGGCCGGATCCGAGGCGCGGGCCGTCGTCGACGAGCCGGAGCGTGAGGTCGCCGCGCGCTCCTGAGGGGCACGTCGACGCGAGAGGCGGAAGGCGCCGGTTCGTCGGGCGCATCACGCACTACGATCGTCTCATCGCATGCGGCGCAGCGTGCCGAGAGGGGTGATCGCCCATGGCAGTCGTCGAGTGCCGCGACGTCGTGCGCCGATTCGGGGAACTCGCCGCCCTCGACGGGGTGTCGTTCGACGTGCGCGAGGGCGAGATCTTCGGGCTCATCGGCCCGAACGGAGCGGGGAAGACCACCCTGCTGAGCTGCGCCGAGGGATTGGACCGCCAGACCTCGGGCAGTATTTCCGTCTTCGGGCTCGACCCGGCAGCGGACCGGGAGCGGCTCGCGCTGCGCATCGGCGTTCAACTGCAGACCGCCGCGCTTCCTCCGCGCCTGACCGTCGCCGAGGTCCTCACGCTGTTCTCATCGTTCTACGCGTCGCCTGTTCCGTGGACTGACCTGCTCGAGACCCTCGGTATCGCAGGCAAGGCCCGCACGCGCGTCGACCGGCTCTCCGGGGGAGAGCGGCAGCGGGTATTCATCGCTCTGGCGCTCCTCCACGACCCCGAGGTGGTGTTCCTCGACGAACTCACCACCGGCCTCGACCCCCACGCCCGCCTCGCGATGTGGGAGGTGGTCGAATCCATCCGCGAACGCGGGGCCACCGTCGTGCTCACCACCCACTACATGGAGGAGGCCGAACGGCTGTGCGACCGGGTCGGAATCATCGACCACGGCCGGATCATCGCCCTCGACACGGTCCCCGCGCTGATCCGCGAACATGCAGGTGACGCCAAGGCACGCATCCTGTTCGAACAACGGCCCGACGGCGACCCCGGCCTCGGGGCGGTCGCCTCGGTCACCAGCGCCCACTGGGAGGGCAACCGGCTCGTCGTGCAGGGCCGCGGCGGCTTCCTCCAGGACGCCCTCGCCGTGCTCGGCGCCCAGGGGCAGCGGGTCGCGGACCTGCGCGCCACCTCGCCCGGCCTGGAGGACGTCTTCCTCAGCCTCACCGGCCGGGAGATGCGCACGGAGGAGGAATCATGAGGCAGTACCGGGCGCTGGTCGTCGCGTCGAGCCTCAACCGGCTGCGGGAGCCCGTGGGGCTGTTCTTCTCGCTGTTCTTCGCGCCGCTGCTGGTGGTGATCCTCGGAGCCATCTTCGGTAACGACCCGAACCCGCAGTACGGCGGGCTCGGCTACGTCGACGCGACCCTGCCCGCGTTCACGTCCGTGGTGCTGGCGATCGTCGGCGTCATGCTGCTGCCGATCAACCAGGTGGAGTACCGCGAGACCGGGGCGCTGCGACGGCTGACGTTGACACCGATGAGGCCCGTCGCGTTCCTCGCCGCCGACCTCACCGTCGCGTTCGTCATCGGCTTCGCGGGCATGCTCGTCGCCCTGGCCGTCGGCGTGGTCGGGTTCGGCGTCGAGCTTCCCGACAGTATCGGCCTGGTCCTGCTCGCCGCCGCATTGGGGCTCGCGGCCTTCCTTGCGCTCGGCACCACGCTGGCCGGGCTCTACCCCTCGACCGGGGCGGCCACCGGCGTCGGCAACGTCCTGCTGATCATCCTCATGATGTCGTCCGGCGCCTTCGTGCCGTTGGACGTCCTGTCCGAGGGGGTGAGAAGGGTCTTCGACCTGTCGCCCACGCGGCAGTTCGTCCTCCTGGTCGACGGCCTCTGGGCGGGCGACCCCTGGTCGGATCAGCTCGTGCCCACCGTGGTCATGGTCGGGATGGGGGTCGTGTTCGGTATCCTCGGCGCCATGCTCTTCCGCAGGGCGATGCGGGTCCGCCCATGACCGCGACGGCGCTGGCGATCCGGCACGTCCCTTTCGAGGACCTCGGCCTGCTCGGTCCGCTGCTCGAGGGGCGCGGCTACCGATGCAGCTATCTGGACGCCGGGGTCGACCCCCTCACGCCCGACGCGGTACTCGAACCCGACGTCCTCGTCGTGCTGGGCGGAGCCGTCGGAGTCTACGACACCGGCACCTATCCGTTCCTCGACGCCGAGCGCAACGCCATCGCGGCGCGGCTCCGTGCGGGCCTGCCCGTCCTCGGCGTGTGCCTGGGCGCGCAGCTCATCGCCGACGCGCTGGGCGCCGAGGTCCGCTCGACCGGCCGCAAGGAGATCGGCTACGCGCCCGTGAGCCTGACCGCGGAGGGGCGCAGTTCCGTACTCGCCCCGTTGGAGTCGGTGCCCGTGTTGCACTGGCACGGCGACGAGTTCGCCATTCCCGCCGGGGCGGCACGGCTGGCGGAGACGCCTGGATTCCCCAACCAGGCGTTCAGCCTGGGGTCCCAGGTGCTGGGCCTGCAGTTCCACCTGGAGGCGGACCACACCCGGATCGAGCAGTGGCTCGTCGGTCACGCCCACGAACTCGCTACCGCCGGGGTGGACCCCAACCGGATCCGCCGCGACGCCGCCACCTTCGGGCCGGCGTTGGCCGAGGCCGGCCGGGCCGTGTTCTTCGCCTGGCTCGACGGGCTTCGGCCCGCGTCCGATCGCTAGCGCTGCCCCGTCCCGCCGCCTAGGGTGGGGCAATGCCACTGGTTGAGCGTGATGACCAGCTCGGCGTCCTCGACGGCCTCGCCGAGGGGTTGCCGAGCGGATCCGTCGCGGTCATCGGCGCCGAGGCCGGAGCCGGGAAGACCTCGCTGCTGAGCGTGTTCACTGACCGGCTGCCGCGCGGGGTGGTCCACCGCTCCGGCCGGTGCGACGACCTGTCGACACCCGCCTCGTTCGCGCCCCTGTGGGACATGGCCGCGGCGCTTCCCGGCGAGGTCGTCGACGCCCTGCGTCAGGGCGGCCGGGCCGGCGTGCTGGCCTCCATCACGGACGCACTGCGGTCAGCTCCTAGCGTGCTCATGCTGGACGACGTGCAGTGGGCCGACGACGCCACCATCGACCTCATCCGCTACGTGGGACGACGGGTGACCGAGCTGCCGGTCGTGCTCTGCCTCGCCTACCGCAGCGACGAAGTGTCCCGGGACCATCCGCTCCAGCGCGCGCTGGGGGAGCTCACGCCGCAGTCGGTCCGGATCACGATTCCCGCACTCACGCTGCCGGGAGTGGCCCAACTCGCCGGACGGGACACCAGCGAGGTGGCCACGGTCTACGCCAGGAGTGGGGGAAACCCGTTCTTCGTCACGGAACTGCTCTCCTCGGATCCGTCCTCGACTCCCGACGCGGTCTCCGACGCCGTGCTGGCCCGCGCCGCCGCCCTCCCGTCGTCCGCGTGGGCGGTGCTCGAGGTGGCGGCTCTCGCCCCGCAGGGCGTCGACCACGCGATGCTCCCCGCGATCGGGCCGGAGGCCAAGGGGGACGCCGACCTCGCCGTCGAGCGCGGCCTGCTCCAGTTCCGCGACGCGCGGCTGCGTTGCCGGCACGACCTGGTGCGGGCCGCGCTGGCTGCCACCGTGCCGCCATTGAGGCATCGGCGCGTCAACGCCGCCCTGGCGGAGTGGCTGGCGCCCAGGGCGGCGACGCGCGCCGATATCGCACAGGTCGCCGCCCACGCCGTCGCCGCCGATGACGGGCCCCGGGCCGCCGTCTTCTCCCACGCCGCGGCGCAGCATGCGTCCGGGGACGGCGCCCACCGGGAGGCGGTGCGCCACGCCACGAACGCGCTCGGGTATCGCGCTCATCTCGCACCGGAGCAGACCCGGCAGGCCCTGGAGATCGGCGCCCGGTCCGGATACTTCGTTCACGACATGGAATTCGCCTTTGAGTGCGCTCGGGAACTCTGGGCCGCGGACGAGGCCCCGGCGCCCGCCGTCGCCGCCGACCGAGCCTGGTGGTGCTCCCGCCTGGCACACTTCGCCGACCGCCACGATGACGCCGTGCGGTTCGCGGAGGCCGCCGAAGCCGCATGGGAAGCCGCCGGCGACGACACCCGCTCGGAGTACGCCAGGTGGTGGCTGGCGACCCTCGACTCGGACCGCGACGGCATCGCCGCCAGCGGCCGGCGCGCACTCGACCTCGCCCACGCCACCGGCGCCGACGAGGTGGCTGCGCACATCCTCGTCGGCGCGCACGCGACGGGAGGCGAACAGGAGCGGCTGGCTCTCATCCAGGAAGGAGTGGAACTCGCGCTGCAGTGCGGATCGCTCGAGCAGGCCGCCCGCGGCTACAACAATCTCGTCTACCTCACCACCATCTGGCGCCACGTCGAGGCGGCCGACCGGTGGCTCGACGAAGGGCTGACGTGGACCGCTGAACACGACATGGACTTCTGGTGGGACGGCATGATCGACACCCGGGCCCAGCTGCGCCTCAGCCAGGGCCGCTGGGAGGAATCACTCCACGACGCGGCGTTGACCATCGAGGGGAGGGTGCGCTCGGCGAGCATGCAGTTGTGCGCCCGGGTGGCGCGCGCCTCGATCCTCCTGAGACGCGGAGATCCGGCAGCGCAGGAGGCCGTCGTCTCGGCGGTCGAGGCCGGCGAGGGCAGCGTCCACGAGCGGCTGATCGCGGCGCCGGTGCTGGCCGAACAGGCCTGGATCGCCGACGATCGGATCGCGGCCGAGGCACTCGCCGCCGAACTGGCCGCGGCAGCCGGTCAATCGGAGATTTCCCTCGACCCCTGGCTCGTCGGACCGGTGGTGTTCTGGCTCGCCAGGCTGGACCGGGATCTCGTGGGCGATTCGTTCGGTGCGGGTCTGCCTCGCCCCGTGGCTATTGAGATGACGGGTGATCTTGCCGCGGCCGGGCAGGCATGGCGCGATCTCGGGTGTCCCTTCGAGGCCGCGGTCGTCGATGCCTCCTCCGACGACCGGACGCTGATGCGGACGTCGTTGGACGACCTCACCCGGCTCGGTGCGGTGGCGACGGTGACGGCGCTTCGCCGCGACGCCCTGCGGCGGGGGATGCGGGCGGTGCCGCGCGGGATGCGGGAGACGACAGCCCTCGACCCCGACGGGTTGACGCCCAGGCAGACCGAAGTGCTGGCACTCCTGGGCGAGCGGCTCACCGATGCACAGATCGCCGGGCGGCTGATGATCTCGGAGAAGACGGCCGGGCATCATGTGTCGGCCATCCTCGCACGGTTGGGCGTGGGCAGCCGGTCCGAGGCCGGTGCCCACGCCCGCGCGCGCCTGCGGGACGGCTGATCAGTGGGCCCCGACCAGGTCGGCCGTGTGGGGGCCGATCTCGTTGGCGATGACCGCCACGGTGTCGGCGGGGAAGCCCCCGCGCCGGGCGTGCTCGAGGATCACGTCGGCCGACTCGGCCTCGTGGACGCAGTAGATCTTGTCGCCCGCGACGTAGCTGGTGATCCAGGTGTATGGCCGGCCCAGCGACTCGACGACGGCGTTCGACGCCTTCGCGATGTCGGCCAGCTGCTCCGGGGAGAGATCGCCCGCGCCGGGGATCTCGCGCTCGATGATGAATCGCTCCATGGTCTTCTCCTTGCGGTGTGCGTCTCCGGCCTTGTGCCGGATGGCTCCACCCTCCCCGGAGATCGACCTTGGGACATCGGGAGCGGCTCCCCATCTTGCGGATCCGGCTCCCCATCCCGTCGCGGGGCGTCGCCCCGTGCGGGCTCGTCCCGCGTTCGCGACGAGCCTGGCCCGAAGGGTCCGGGCCGGGGTCAGATCGAATCGGCGGTGTAGCCGGGGAAGAAGTCCTCCTTGAGCTGTGGCCCGGGCAGGCCGGCCTGCCGCAGCGATTCGCCGAGCTCCTCGACCATCGGTTCCGGCCCGGACAGGTAGACCAGCGAGTCGAGGAGACCGGGGACGAGCCCGGTGAGGAGATCGACGGTCAGCGGTTCGCCGACGACGCGGTGGATGCTCAGCGCCGGGTCGGCCTCCTGCCAGGCCTCCAGTTCGTCCGCGAACGCGACGTCGGTGGAACCGCTCGCGTAGACGAGGGTGACATCCAGGGGGTCGCCGTCGTGGACCCGCTGCTTGAGGATGCTGTGGAATGGCGTGACGCCGATTCCACCCGCGACGAACACGACTGGGACATCGGTGTTCTCCCAGGTGAAGTCGCCTTCCGGGTACTCCTTGAGTTCGATGCGGTCGCCGGGCTCAAGCCGGGCCAGAGCCTGCTTGAAGGTGCTGCCGGTGATGCGGGTCGTGATCTGCAGCACACCCTCGAACGGGGCCGCGGAGTTGGTGAAGAAGCGCGTGGTGCCCTCGTCGTCGGGGGAGTCGTGCGGGACCTCCACCACGACGAACTGGCCCGCCTCCCACACGAGCGGTTCGTCGTTGCGGAAGCGGAAAGTCCAGATGTCGGCGGCCTCGTGGGCCGAGTCGATCAGCGTCAGTGCCATCGGGGAGCCTCCTCGAGCAAGTTGGTCTCATCTCGAGGCTACCGCGCCAGGCGAACCGTCACCCGGTGACGAACCGAGGGACCAGCCCGTCGAACACGAGTTCGGCGCCGAGGCCGTGCGCGACGATCACCCCGATGCCCGTGACCACCGCCAGGATGACGATGCCGAAGCACAGGTAGGCGACCGCCTTGGCCGCGGGGTGCGGCACATGGTCGGTGGCGTCGGCGTCCGCGCCGACACCGTAGGACATGGCCCGGATGCCCATCGCGAAGATCGCGGGCAGACCCGCGCCGAGCAGCATGCCGACCCACAGCACGTTCCAGGCACCTTCGAGTGCCAGCCACAGGATGTTCACGCCTTCGTCTCCTCACGGTTGCCGAGCCGCCGGTCGGTGGTCTGTTCGACCCACTCGTCGTTCACGTTGTGGGAACCGACCCGGGTCGCGCGGGACCGCGCATACATCACACCAGCCGCCACGATCAGGATGGCCGTCACGACGAGGGCACCCGCGATCCCGCCGATCGCATTGCCGATGAACCACACCACGGCCCCGACGATGCCCGCCGACGGGAGCGTGATGAGCCAGGCCACGACCATGCGGCCCGCGATGCCCCAGTTGACCGTGGCTCCCTTCTTCCCGACGCCGCTTCCGAGGATCGAGCCCGTCGCGACGTGGGTCGTCGACAGCGCGAAGCCGAGCTGACTGGACGTCAGGATCACCGCGGCGGACGACGCCTCGGCGGCCATGCCCTGCGGGGAGGAGATCTCGACCAGCCCCTTGCCGAGGGTGCGGATAATGCGCCACCCGCCGATGTAGGTGCCGAGAGCGATGGCGAGGGCGCACAGCAGCTTCACCCAGAACGGCACGGCTTCCAGATCGGTCCATTCGCCGGCCGCGATGAGAGCGAGGGTGATGACGCCCATCGTCTTCTGGGCGTCGTTCGTGCCGTGTGCGAGGGAGACCAGGGACGCGGACCCGATCTGTCCCCAGCGGAAGCCCGATTCCCTGTACCGCTCCGCCACGTTGCGGGTGATCCGGAACACCAGCCACGTGCCCACCGCGGCGATGGCGATCGCGATGGCGGGGGACATGAGGGCCGGGAGGATCACCTTCCCGACGACGCCGTCGAGTTTCGTCCCGTCGCCCACCCACTTGACGCCGGCCGGGCCGAGCCCCGCCAGGGTGGCGCCGATGAGCCCTCCGAAGAGGGCATGCGACGAACTGGACGGCAGGCTGAACAACCAGGTGATCAGGTTCCACACGATCGCCCCGACCAGCCCGGCCAGGATGATCAGCAGGAGTGAGAAGCCGCCGTCGGCGATCAACTCCGGGCGCGGCGCACCGGACGAGTCCTGGATGTTGACCACCGAGTTCGTGACGGTGATCGCCACCTCCACCGAGAGGAAGGCTCCCACCAGGTTGAGAACTGCCGACAGCGCGACGGCCACCTTCGGGCGCAGGGCGCCCGTTGCGATGGAGGTGGCCATGGCATTGCCGGTGTCGTGGAAGCCGTTGGTGAAGTCGAAGACCAGGGCGACGATGACGACAAGAGCAAGCACGATCAACTCGGGGGGCACGTGCCCCAGTCTGCTACGTCACATCGCGGCGCATGTAACCGGGTCGCAATACGGGGCGGGAATCGTCCGCGGGCGGCACCGCCGCTCCGACCCTGGACCCCGCGCCGCCGGGCCCCGCCTATCATGTCCACCATGTCCCGCAACATCCATCACGTCGCGCAACTGTGCGTCGACGGGGTGGTGGCGGAGGTCACCTACAAGCCCATCAAGAACCTGCGGTTGCGGGTGCTGCCGCCCGACGGGCGCGTCGTCGTGTCGGTGCCGCTGGGCATCCCGGAGCGGACGGTCCGGGAGTTCGTCCACCGGCACAGCGAGTGGATCGCGCGTTCGCAGACGGAGGTTCGCGCGGCCTCACCGGCCCCCGAGCCCCTGCGCGACGGCGCCACGGTCCGGCTGTGGGGACGGCCGCTCGACGTGCGGGTCACCCCGTCGGCAGGGGGGTCCGCGGCGCTCGAGCGCGACGTCGTGCATCTGGCCGGCCCGGACGAGGAGGGCCTACGACGGGCCCTCGACACCCTGTACCGCCGCGAACTGGCCGAAGCGCTGCCCGCGTTGCGTCGGGAGTGGGAGCCCCGCGTCGGGCTCGGCGCGGCGAGCGTGAAGTTGCGGCGGATGAAGACGCGCTGGGGCACCTGCAACTCCCGAACCGCCGCGATCACCCTCAACATCGCGCTCGCCGAGCGCCCGCCGTCGGCTCTGGAGTACGTCCTCGTCCACGAGCTGGTGCACCTCCACGAGCGGGGGCACGGGCCGGCATTCAGCGCGTGGATGGACCTCCTGCTGCCGGACTGGCGGGCCAGGCGCCGCGCGCTGAGGACCGCCGGATGATCACTCTCACCCAATCCGAGTGGCGCTCGATGGCCGAGGCTCACCGCGTCATGGTGGAGCAGGACCTGGCGGACGTCGTGGCCCGGCGGGACCGGGGCCTCAAGCATCCCGTCGACGACTTCCTGTTCCACTACTACACCCTGCGGCCCTCCCACCTGGGCCAGTGGCACCCGGGAGTGGGCCTGGCGCTTGACGGGGGAGACGAGTTCCTGGAACGCGGCCACTACCACCGGCTCGCCGACGGCACGGTTGCCCTGGATGTGCCGGCGTTCCTCGCGCAACGGGGCCGCACCGTCGACACGGCCCTGGTGCTGCTGCGCGCGGTCGACGGGGCGGAGCCACGCTACGGGTGCTTCGGCATGCACGAGTGGGCCATGGTCTACGGCCTGCGGGCGGATCAGACGAGGCACCCCTACCTGCCGCTTCGGTTCGCCCCGGAGGAGATCGCGCGCATCGTCGAGGAGGTGGGCTGCCGCTGCTCGCACTACGACGCCTTCCGGTTCTTCACCCCGCCGGCACGGCCTCTCAACCTGCTGACCCCCTCGCGGGAGCGGCAGCCCGAGTTCGACCAGCCCGGCTGCCTGCACGTGAACATGGATCTGTTCAAGTGGGCCGGCAAAGGCAGCCCGGCCGTGGGATCCGATCTGCTGTGGGACACGTTCCGGCTCGCGCGCGACATCCGTACGGCGGACATGCGCGCCTCCGCCTACGACCTCAGCGGCTGGGGATACGAGCCCATCCGGGTCGAGACCGCGGAGGGCCGGGCGGAGTACGCGGCCGCCCAGCGCGCCTTCTCGGAACGGGCCGCTCCGCTGCGCCGGGCGCTCATCGAGAGTCTGGCGACCGTACGCAACCGGGGCGGGTCCCCGGGCGTAGACCACGTGACGGCAGGGCGTGTTGCGGAGCACCGGACCTGACCCTGCCTAGACTCACCCAGGTACAATGAGCTTCACAGCGAGGTCACTATGCTTCACCTTCCCGCCCGCCGGCTCGGCGCGGCCCTCCTGATCGTCGGCGCGATGCTGACCACCGGCTGCGCGCGGCAGGCGCTGGTCCCGCAGGAGACGCCGGCACCGGCCTCGCCCTCGGTCGCTCCGTCGTCGGCCGTTCCCGAGCCGTCCGAGGAGCCCGAGGAGCCCAGCCCCGAACCGGAGCCCACACAGGAGCCGGAGGCCGAGCCCACGGCCGAGCCGTCGGCCACGCCGAAGCCGACCGCCACCACGCCGCCCAGCCCGGCGGCCCCCGCCGTGATCCTCGAGGCGGGCGACGAGGGCGACGACGTGCGCGAACTCCAGCACCGGCTCCTCCAGATCCGCTGGTTCGAGGGCAAGATCACCGGCAACTACGACGACAAGACGCGGCTCGCCGTCGAGGGCTTCCAGGCCAAGCGCGGCATCCAGGTCACGGGCTACGTCTACGACGAGACGGTCGAGCGCCTCGAGGCCATGACGCGGCAGCCCACCCGCGACGAGATGTACAACATCATGCGGCCCGGTCCCGCGCTGTTCTCCAAGGGCGACCAGAGCGACGGCGTCAAGGACATCCAGGCCAGGCTCAAGCAGATCGCGTGGTTCTTCGAGAAGGTCACCGGCTACTACGGCGACGTCACCATCGAGGCCGTCGAGGGCTTCCAGGCCAAGCGCGGCATCCCCGTCACCGGCGAGGTCGACCAGCGCACGAAGGACCGGCTCTACGGCATGACGCGCCGGCCGACCAGCGATGAGCTCAACAACGTCGTGCCCTCGTCCGGCCCGTCCAGCATGGCGCTCGACGACCGCTGCCTCAACGGCCGCGTGATCTGCGTGTCCAAGGCACAGCGCAGCCTCGCGTGGGTCATCGACGGCGACATCAAGATGACGATGGACGTGCGCTTCGGCTCGGAACTGACACCCACGCGCAACGGCGTCTTCTCGGTCTACATGAAGTCGCGCGACCACGTGTCGAGCCTCTACGACACCCCGATGCCCTACGCGCTGTTCTTCAGCGGCGGCCAGGCCGTGCACTACTCGGCCGACTTCGCGGCCCACGGCTACAACGGTGCCTCGCACGGTTGCGTCAACGTGCGCAACCGGGGCGCGGTGTCGGCGCTGTTCGACTCGGCGAGGGTCGGCGACACCGTCGTCGTGTACTGACGGGCGGAGTCCCAGGGGAAACCCTGACCAGGACCGGGGGCGCGCAGGCCCCCCGGTTGGGTCCTGTGCCTCGCGGCGGCGGGTAGGCTCGTGCGCGGAGCCATTGAGAAAGGGGCCGAAGCGTGATCCTCCTGGCCATCGGGATGCAGGTGGTGTCCTCATTCCTCTTCGCGAGCGGTGCGATCCTCCAGAGCCTGGGGGTCAGGTCCACCTTCGACCCGAAGGCGACGGCGTCGTCGAACCGGCTCAGCATCGGCGGACTGCTCAAGCTGTTCGCGATCCCGAAGTGGCTGCTCGGGCTCACTTTCGTCTTGGCCGGTGCGGGCATTCATCTGGCCGCCCTGTCCTTCGCGCCCGTCACGGTCGTCCAGCCCGTCGGCATCCTCGCCGTGCCGTGGTCGGTCCTGCTCGCGGCCCGGATCCACAAACACCCCCTCAACTCGCTGATGTGGGCCGGCGTCGGCATCACGGTCGTCGGCGTCGTCGGCTTCACCGTCTTCTCGTCGCTGTTCGCCACGGGCCAGGACGAGTTCGCCTTCCCGCCGATGCTGATCTCGTTCCTGGTGGTCTGCGCGTTGGCCGGGGTGCTGTCGTTGCTGGCCACCCGGTCCGCCCCCTGGGCGCGCGCCATGATGTGGTCGTCGGTCGGGGCCATGTTCTACGGCCTCGCGTCCGGCCTGATGAAGGCGGCGATGGACATGCTGCTCAAGCACGGACACTCCTTCGGCGAGCTCACGGTGATCGCCACGATCGTCATGATGCTCGCGTGCTATGGGCTCGGGGTGTGGATGATCCAGCAGGGCTACGCCTCGGGTCCCGCGGAGATCACCGTCGGCACCATGACGACGGTGGACCCGTTCGTCGCGGTGCTGTTCGGCCTCATCGTCCTTGGTGAGGGCGCAGGGATGGGCATCGGGCCAGCCATCGGCATGGCCGTGACCGGGGCCATCGCGGTGTACGGCGTCATGCTGCTGTCGAGGCACCACCCCGACGCCATCGAGGAGCGCAGGCTCGCCTCGAGTGAGCCGGCCCCCGCCGAGGCCCCGCCGATCAGCTGACGAGGCACTCCGGGCTGGCACTAGGGTTCGGGCATGCATTGGACCCGCTGGCTCGCCGCGCGGATGCGCGCGGGCCGCGGGCTGCTGGTCGTTGTCACGCTGCTCGTGGCGGTGTCGTCGGCGATCCTCGCCACCAGCGCCGCACTGGCGACCGGCGCCGCCACGTCCACGGCGCTCGGCACACTCCACGCCGGCGGCCCCGCGGCTTCCGGGCTCGTGCTCCAGATGCGTTCGGGCGACGACGTGGAGGCCCAGGACCGGCAGGCGCGCGAGATCATCGACAGGCAATTCGACCCCGCCACGGTCTCCGTGCGCACGACGTACATCTCTGAACCGCTGGACACGGCGGCAGGCCGGACCGCCGCGTGGGCCGGCGACGATTCGTCCGGGTCCCCGGTGACCCTCGTCGAGGGGCAGTGGCCGGCCGACGGCATCGCGCTGCGGGCGGACACGGCGGACTCCGCGGGGATCACCGTGGGTGACCTGCTCGACCTCGCCGGATCGCCCGTTGAGGTGGTCGCGACCTGGCGTCCCGCCGACCCGGCACCAGGCCAGGCGGGCGGCCCGGGCCCAGAGGAGTCGATCCTCGCCTCCGTGGCCACCGTCGCCAGGCTGCCCGGCACCCCGTACCTGCGCTGGAGCCTGACGCCGGGCGACGGCGAGACAACCGCGGAGACGCTGGGGGCCCTAGCCCGGGGCGCCGACGGCATCCGCGACGCGCTGACCTCCGCCGACGTGACGGGCCGCGGCGTCACGGTCGAGGGCAGCCTGGGCGAGACGGCCAGGGCCGCGGCCGGGGACTTCGCGGACGCCACCGCGCTGGGCGTCGTGCCGCTGTCGGTGACGTTGCTGGTCGTTGCGACGGCGCTGTGGCAGGTGGGCGTGGCCCAGGCCGCCGTGCGCGACCGGGACACCCGCACCATGATCGCCCGCGGCGCCCGCCCCGCGCAGCTGTGGGCCGCCGCGCTGGCGGAGAGCATCGCCGTCGCCGCGGTGGGCGGAGTCGCCGGCGTCGCGGCGTCGTGGGGCGCGCTCACCCTCGCCGGGGTCCCGGCGACGGCGGACCTCGTGCGGGCCGCCGCGGGCGTGGCGGCGCTGTTCGTCGCGACAACCACGTTGACCGCCGCAGCCCACGCCCGTGGACTCGCGGAAGACCCTGGGCGGGGCCACCGGCGGGGGCGCGCCGTGGGCACGGTCGCGGCGGTCCTGGTGCCCGTCGCCGCGGTGCTGACCTCGTGGCGGCTCGCCCGCGCGGGCCGCATAGTGGGTTCGGCCGGCCTGTTCGACGCCTCCTCGCTGGGGTCATTGGCCGTCGCCGCCCTCCTCGGTTCCGCCGGACTCGTCGCGCTGGCCGTCCTGCTGCCCGTGGCCCGCGCCGGGCACGCGATGGCGGGCCGGCTCACCCGCACGGCCGGAGCCTGGATCGCCACCGCGCACCTGGCCCGCGGACTCTCGTCGTCCGCCGTGGCGACCCTGCTCACCGTCATCGCGGTCGGCTTCGCCACCACCGTCGCCCTCGTCGCGGGCAGCAGCGCGCCCGTGGCGCGCGACCTGGCGGCCCTGGAACGCGGGGCCGATCTGCGAGCCGGACTCGCCTCGCCCGTCGCCTCGACGGAGCGGGCGGCGGAACTGCCGGACATCGCCGACGTGGGCAACATCGAGGCCGCCACCCCCGTATGGATCGACGGCGGGGCACGCATCGGCGACTCACCCGTCCACCTCGTCGTCGCGCCCGTCGAACTGCTGCCGTCAGCGGCCGCGCTGCCCCGGAACCAGCCGGTGGCGTTGGACGACCTGCCGCTGCCACCACCCGACCCGGGCGCCGTGGTCCCGGCAGGAACCGAGGCCCTCACCGTGGAGCTCGCCGGCCGGCTGACCCTCGACAGGTGGCAGCGCGCCGAGGTCGCCCTCGCCCCGGAACTGGCCAGCCTGCTGGCCGACTCGCCGTTCGTCCCCGGACCGCGCGAACAAGCGGAGCGACGGCTCACCGAGGAGGCGCTCCAACCCTTCACCGAGCCCGCGGAGGTTCGCGTCGATGTGATCCTGCGGGACCCCGACACCGGCCTCGTGGACCGGGTGACGGGCATCGATCTCGACCTACGCGGCACCGTCGTCACCTGGAACGGTGACGACGGCATCACCGGCTGGTCGCCGTCATCGGCCGCGTCGACGGCCGTCGTCGCGATCCCGGAGGGCACCCGGCGGGTGGTGGACGCCGTCACGGTGGAGGTCGACGGCGGGGGAGACCAGGTCCTCACCCTCGACGTCACGATGACAGCCGACGGCATGCCGCTCGAGGTGCCTGTCGCGTGGACCGCCGATGCGGCCCTTCGGGAGGAGTTCGCCGGCCCCTACGCCGATCTCGTCGCGGACACCCCCGTCGACGTCGGCATCGTCGAGTGGCCGCAGGGCGACCTCACCACGTACCGCGTCCGGGGCAACCGGCCGCAGGTCCCCCCGGTGCTCGCCGCTGAGGAGGGGGCCGCGTGGACGCTGACCGGGGATCCCTCGCTGCTGGGCGATGTCCGCCTCGGGCCGCTGCTGGCTTTCGGCGGGCCCGATCCCCTCGCCGTCCACGGAGAGGACCCGGAGCGGCCGCGCGTGCCGGTGACACTCACCGCCGCAGCCGCGGGAGACGTCGGCCTCGCGCCCGGCGACACCTTCGAGATCTTCGCGTTCCAGCGGCCGGTCCCCGCCGTCCTTGCCGGGCTCACGCCCGCCGTCCCCGGGAGCACGGACCCGCGCGCCGCCGTCGCGGACTCGCCGGCGATCGCCCGCGCCATGGCTGCGCAGGGCGACACCCTTCCGTGGCCGGACGAGCTCTGGGCGGCGACACCGAGCCCCCGGGCCGATGCGGCGGCACTCGTCGGGATCGACGGCCTGTCCGGTGCCGAGGCGCCCGCCGATCGCGCGGTGACGGCACGGGCCACCCTCGCCCCGTTCATCGGCGCAACCGTCGGCGTCCTGGGCCTCGCGGTGGCCGGGGCCACCGCGTCCTTCGCGGTGGCGCTCCTGGGTAGAAGGGGCGAAGTCGACGCGCTGCACCGCCTCGGCGCCGGCGGCGCCGCGCTGGCACGCAGCCGGGCACAGGAACACGGCGTGGTATTCCTCGCGGCGGGGGCGGTCGGGGTGCTGGCGGCCGCGGGCATGGCCCCGCTTGTGGTGCCGCCGGTCGTGCGCACCGCCACCGGGGCCGACGCCTCCTGGCCGATCCCGCTGGTCATGGATCCGGCCGTGTGGTCCGTGGCGCTCGTCGGATGGGCGATCGCGGCGCTGCTGTCCGTGACAGGCATCGCCGTCGGGGTCCGCCGGCAGACCTCCCGTGGGGGAGCGCGCACATGACCTTCCTCCGGTTGGTCGTCCGGCGCCTGAGGGACGACCCATGGCCCGCAGTTCTCCTCACCGCAGCCGTCGCGGTGGCGGTTGCTCTCGCCACGCTGCTCCCGCGCACCGCGGCCGACCTGCGAGCCGAGACGTTGCGGGGCGCGGTCGCCTCGACCAGTGCCCAGCAACGGGATCTCATGGCGCAATGGACCGACCGACCGCGCCTCGACGACCGGGGCGCCGACCCCGCGTCCGACTACCTCGCCGCCGCCGACGAGCTACGGCATGAGCAGCCCCGACCGCTCGGTGAGCTGCTCGGCGCCCCCGAACTGGTCGCCGACGTGGGTGGACCCATCTCGCTGACCCCTCCGGTGGAGACGGGCTACTACCGGGTGGGCATCGACGTCCAGGTCGACGCGCGGCTCCAGGAGCACAGCGAACTCGTCACCGGCACCTGGCCGGCCCCGCCGGTCCCCGACGAGGAGCCCACCGAGGTCGTCATGCTCGCCGACGCAGCCGACCGGCTCGGGTGGGCCGTCGGAGACGAGGCCGCGCCCGGCACCCGCCTGGCCGGCACCTTCCGGCCGGTCGCCCCGGACGATCCACGGTGGGAACACGTCCCGCGCGCCGTCCGCTACGCCGAACTCGTCGACCCGAACCGCGGCACCGAGCTGGTCACGGCCCTCTACGTCCACCCGGCCGCGCTCGCCGTCGGAGCCATCGGCCAGCGCCCGCAGATCACCCACCACCTCTGGTACGGCCTCGATCCCGGGGCTGCCGCCACGGCGGCGGATCTCGGTCTGCTCTCCAGCCAGCTGAGCGGTTTCCTCGGGAGCAGCCACACCCTCGCCGCCGGGGACGAGACCCCCGAGGTGGAGATCCGGTTCTACTCGGAGCTGGGGCGCACGCTCGAGTCGGTCGCGACGCAGCAGCGGACGCTCGTCGCGCTGCTCGCGGCCGTGGCGACCGGACCTCTCGCCCTCTCGGCCCTTGTGGTGGGCACCGCCGCACGGCTCGTCCGTGAACGCCGTCGCACCGTCACGGCGCTGACCATGGCCCGGGGGTTGTCGCCGCGGCAGCTCGCGTTGTCGACGGGAGCGGAATCGGCGGCGCTGGCCACCGTCGGCGCCCTGCTCGGTCACGCCGGCGCGGCCCTGGCAATGCCGATGGCTTCGATGTCATGGCAGTGGGCGGTCACGGCGGCCCTGGCGGTCGTCCTGGCGCTGGGGATCACCGCCATGCTCGCCTCGGAGGGCAGGGTTGCGACACCGCGACGTCTGCTGCTCGCGGCGGAACTGGCGGTGCTGCTGCTGGCGGTCACCGCCACGGTGCTCCTGCTGCGGGGCACGCCCGGGGACGCGCGCACCGACCTGCTGGCGATCGGCGCGCCCGTGCTCATCACCGTCGGCGCCACCCTGGTGGTGTGGCGCTACCACGGTGCGCCCCTGCGCGCGCTGGCGCGCCGCCTGGCCGGTGGCCGAGGGCTCCCGCGCCTCCTGGGCGTGCTGCGGGCCGCCCGCGAGCCGTCGGGAGGCATCGTGGCGATGCTCGCCGTGGTGACCGGCGTCTCGATGGCCTTCCTCGGAACGTCCCTGTCGTCCAGTCTCGCCCGGAGCGCCGAGGACGCGGCATGGTCCGCGAACGGGGCGGAGATCAACGTGTCGGGCCCCCGGATGAGCGGTGAGATCGTGGAGCGCATCCGGCTGGTCGACGGCGTGGAAGAGGTGGCGCGGGTCGCCCGGGTCGCCGACTCCGCGGCTCTGTCGACGTCCTCGGAGGTCACCTACGTGGGTGTGTGGGCGGCCGACGAAGAGCTCACTGAGGTGTACGCGGATACTCCGTTGGACCCGCGGCTGCCCCTGGAACTGTTCGAGGACGGGGTCCCGACGGCGGTCGTCGCCGGTGGATCCGCACGGCCCGCCGGAACGGCCGGGGAACTCGCCGGGATCGGGCCGGTCCGGATACTCGGCCACAGGGAGTCGCTGCCCGGTGTGGGTACGCAGTCCGGGTGGGCACTGGTGGCCGCGGACGCCGTCGGCGACGTGATCGACGACGCGGCGCTCGCCCTGGTCTCGGTCACCGACGGGGCCTCGCAGGACGACGTGGCGGCCGCCCTGCGCGCACAGCTTCCCACCGCCGTCGTCACCACCGCCGGGGACCAGCTCGACTCCCGGAGGATGCCGGCGGCCGGCAGCTTCGGGGCAGCCGTGTCGTGGGCGGGTGTCGGCGCCGTGCTGCTCATGCTCGTGGCCGTCGTGTCCGCCGAGGCGGCAGGAGCCGAGGCCCGGCGCCGCGCCCTCGAACTCCTGGCCGCCCTGGGGATGCCGGCCCGCGACCGCCGGCGGTCCATCGTGTGGGAGGTGGCCCCGCTGTTCCTCCTGTCGATGGTGGTGGGAGTGGCTCTCGGGCTCGGCACCGCAGTGCTGCTCCTGCGCGCCCTCGACTTCAGCTTCATCACAGGAGCCGAGGCGAGTCTCGCACTCGACCCCGGTTCGATGGCCGCGACGGCCGGGCTGGTCGTAGGCTCGTTCGTGCTGGTCGTCGCCACCGCCCGGGGCCGCAGCCGGCGACGACCCGCATGGGAGGGATCATGAACAGCGTCGAGCGGGTGACCCGTGACCACAGCGGGCCCGATATCCGGTGCGAGGACCTCGTGCGCATCTATTCGACCGAGGGTTCCGAGGTGCAAGCACTGCAGGGCCTCAACCTCGTGGTGGAACCGGGCGAGGTGGTGGCGCTGATCGGCGCATCCGGGTCGGGCAAGTCGACCCTGCTGGGCATCCTCTCGGGGCTCGACCGGCCGACGGGCGGCCGGGCCCGTGTCGCCGGCCACGATCTCACCGCGATGAGGCCGAGGCAGCGCATCGAGTTCCGCCGGCACAGCGTCGGGTTCGTCTGGCAGCAGACCGGCCAGAACCTCATCGGGTACCTCACTGTGGCCGAGAACGTCGCGCTGCCGATGATGGTCGCCCGTCGCCGCGACCGGGCCGACCGTGCGCGACGGCTGCTGGGGCTGCTAGGGATCGACGACCTGGCGGACCGGCGGCCGGGCGAGTTGTCGGGCGGGCAGCAGCAACGCGCGGCAATCGCGACCGCGCTGGCGAACGGGCCGGCTGTGCTCTTGGCGGACGAGCCGACCGGAGAACTCGACGACGAGAACTCGGCGGCCGTGCTGGATGCGCTGCGGCGCGTGTCGGAGACGAGCGGCACGACCGTGCTGATCGTCACCCACGACCCGGCCGTCAGCGATCACGTGGAGCGGACCGTCCAGATCCGCGACGGCAGGACGTCGACGGAGGTGGTGCGCCGTTTCGACGCCGACGGGCGCACGGAGACCGTGGAGGAGTACACCGTCATCGACCGGGCGGGCCGGATCCAGCTCCCCGCCGCCCACGTGTCGGCCCTCGGACTCCGTGACCGGGTCCGGCTCACCCACACCGACGACCATGTCCGCGTCTGGCCGGGGCACGACGACCGGAGCGCGCGGTGAGTACGGCTGTCCCGCTGAGGGGCGAGGCGCTGTGCCGCGGGTTCGGTGAGGCGGGGACCCGCACGGAGGTGCTGCGCGGCCTGGACCTCGAGATTCCCGCCGGGCAGATCACCGTCGTGACCGGGCGTTCCGGCGCGGGGAAGACCACGCTGGTCAACCTGCTCAGCGGCCTGGACCGCCCCGACTCTGGCCGTGTCGTGCTCGACGGCGAGGATCTGCACCTGCTCCCAGAGCCCGAGCTGCTCGAGATCAGGCGACGACGGCTCGGGTTGGTGTTCCAGGACTTCGGCCTGATCCCCGTGCTCACGGCGGCGGAGAACATCGAGGTCCCGCTGAGGCTGCTCTCTGCGCCGACGGGTGAGCGCACCGAACGGGTGCGCGAGCTGCTCGACCGCATGGGGCTCGCCAGGCACGGCGGGCACCGTCCGGGGGAGCTGTCCGGGGGGCAGCAGCAGCGGGTCGGGATCGCACGTGCCCTGGCGGCATCGCCGGGCATCATCCTCGCCGACGAACCGACGGCGCAGTTGGACGCCGACACGGCCGCCTCGGTCATGGACCTCATCAGGGAGCTGACGTTCGAGCAGGGTCTGGCGACGCTGGTCACGACGCACGACCCGCTGGTGGTCGAGCGCGCCGACCGGGTCCTCGAACTGCATCATCAGGCGAATCGCCCGGCCTGAACCGACGAGGGTGGGGGCGTCAGTTCCCCGGAACGGCCAATGCGTTGAGCGCCACCGCACCCGACGGCGTCGACAGCACGATCGTGGAGTCGGCGCGCGGCATCGGGAAGAACACGTCGGCCTCGTACGGCGCGCCCTGGCGGACCGTGAACGGCCGCGGATCCAGCGGATCGTAGGCCTCCCTGGTGTCGTCGGTGAACGCGAAGAGCCCGAACTGGTACTCGCCGTGCTCGATCTCCACGCGGATGCGCAGTTCGAGGCCGTCGTCGGTCCACCGGTGGCTGACGATCTCGAAGATCCCGTCGCCGTTGCCCTCGAACGGGATGTAGTTCCCGGTGCGCTGCGCCGTCGGTCCCGCCACGGCCGACGGCGACGCGGTCGGTTGCGCGGCCGGCTCCGCTCCGATGAGCTGCAGGCCCCCCACGACGGCCGCGATCACCACCACGACGGCCACCACGACGGCGACGATCGGCCCCTTGGGGCGGGGCGGCCGCAGCTCGTGATCGGGTGGCGGGGGCGTGGGTGCCTGGCCGAAGGGCCGGCGCGGGTCGCGACCGCCCGCGTCATGGAACTGCGGCGCCCGATGCCCGGGATCCTGGTGGGCCCACGGGGAGTCCTGCCGCCCACCCGGCGGGGGCCACTGCTGGTTGCTCATAGTGGCTGCCAGCGTACCCGCGCCGTTGTCCACAGCCTCGCCGACGACGCGGGAAGCCGGGGCGCCGCCAGCCCATCACGGGGCATGACCACTCCAGTTCTCAGAGGTACAAGCCGTTCCGACCTACTAGCCATGCCGGCCGTCCTGCTCGGCTTCCATCCCGCCGACTCGTGCGTCGTCATGGGGCTCGACGGATCCAGCGTCGAGTTCTGCGCCAGGCTGGAACTCGACTGGTTCGCCACCCACTTCGACCAGGTGGCCGACCAGATCATCGAGGCGTCCGCCCAGGTGCCCGGCTGCCGGTTCGTGCTCATCGCCTTCGGTGATCCCGACGTCGCCAGCCTGTCCGTCGTCGAACTCGCCGGTGTCGTGGGCGAGCACCGCGTCGTCGAGTCCCTCGTGGCCGACGGCGAGCGGTACTGGTCGCTCGTCGACGACGACGGGAGCCACGAGTACGCCTTCGATGCCAGCGCCCTGGCCGCGCAGGCGGTCTACGAGGGCGTGCGGATCTGCGAGGACCGGGATGAGGCCGTGGCCCCCGTGGAGCTGTGGGAACCCCTGCCGTCCTTGGAACAGGACGCCGCGTGGCAGAAGATCGAGGGGCTCGCCGAGGACGACCGCATGGCCCTGCTCGGCGGACTCGCCGAGGCGGCCACCCCACCGCAGGGCGACGACGCGCTGATGCTTGCCACGCTGCTCGCGGACGAGGACCGGGCCACCGCGGTCCTCACACGGCTGGCCACGGACAATGCGGACCGGATCTGGGCGAACCTGGTGGCGGCTCGACGCGTCGCCCCCGAGCAGTGCCAGCCCAACGTCGTGGCCCTGCTGGGCGTCGCCAGCTGGCTCAGCGGACGGGGGGCGGCGCAGACCGCGTGCCTCGAGCAGATGGCACGCCTCGCCCCGGACAACCCCATCGGATCGTTGCTGTCGGCGGTGCACCGGCACGGCATCCCTCCGCGCCGCTGGGAGGAATGACGCCCCGTGCGGGGCGCGCCGGTCTGTCGTGCCCTAAGGTTCAGATATGCGTTTCGTGGTGTGCGGTGAGGCCCTGATCGATCTCATGCCGGAAGAGTCCATCTCTCCGGCCGAGAGCCGGTGGATCGCGCGGTCCGGCGGTGGCCCCTTCAACACGTCCGCTGCGCTGGCCAACCTGGGGTGCGACACGCGGTTCCTGGGCCGCCTCAGCACCGACGCCATGGGTCGCCAGTTGCGCAGCCACCTGGAGGGCGCGGGCGTTGATCTGAGTCTGGCCGTGCAGACGACCGACCCGACGACCCTCGCGGTGGTGTCGCTCGACCCGGACGGCAAGGCCAGCTATCACTTCCACTTCGCCGGCACGTCGGCCTTCAACTGGCGCGACGGCGAACTGCCGACTCTGGAAGAGACCGACTGGCTGCACTTCGGCTCGATCGGGGCCGTCATCGCTCCGGGGGCCAAGAAGGTCCTTGACTTCGTCAGGGCCACCGACGCGGGGGTCAGCTTCGACCTGAACGTGCGTCCCTCCACGCTGCCGGACCGCGCCGAGTACTTCGGGCTGATCTCCGATCTGCTCACGGCGGTCGGGAAGAACGGCGGCATCGCGAAGGCCTCGGACGACGACATCGCCTGGCTCGTCGACGATGACTCCGACCCCCTCGCCTTCGCGGAGGCCTGGGTCGAGGAGTACGACCTCTCGATGTTCATCGTCACCATGGGCGCCGATGGGGTCGTCGCGCTGAAGCCCGGCGGCATGCGGGTCCGGGTCCCCGGGCGTCAGGTCGACGTCGTCGACACCGTCGGCGCTGGCGACACGTTCATGGCGGGCTTCCTCTCCGCCTACGCCGACGACCCGTCGGACGTCGAGGCCGCGCTGGCGCGCGGCGTCGCGGCATCCGCCATCGTCTGCACCCGCAAGGGCGCCCAGCCGCCCACCGCGGACGAGGTCGACGCACTCCTCGCCTGAGCGGGTGCGGACGGCCACCGAGTGGCCGGTATATTGAGCCATCGCGCCACAGGCGCGGTGAGTGATGCCCGAAAGCAGGAGAGAAGTCGTGAGCCAAGAGGCGGGTCAGTACGACAAGGTCCAGGCCCAGGAGAAGTGGCAGGCGTTCTGGGAGGAGGACGAGACCTTCAAGCCGCTCGATGACGGCACGAAGGAACGCAAGTACGTCCTCGACATGTTCCCCTATCCGTCGGGTGACCTGCACATGGGGCACGCCGAGGCGTACGCCATGGCCGACGTCCTCGCGCGCTACTGGAAGCTCAAGGGCTTCGACGTCATGCATCCCATCGGCTGGGACTCCTTCGGGCTGCCGGCGGAGAACGCCGCGATCCGGGCCGACGCGCATCCCGCCACCTGGACGTACAACAACATCGAGACCCAGGCGCGCTCCTTCAAGCGCTACGGCCTGAGCTTCGACTGGAGCAGGCGGCTCCACACCTCCGACGAGGACTACTACAAGTGGACCCAGTGGCTCTTCAGCCGCTTCTACGAGCGGGGACTGGCCTACCGCAAGGACTCCTTCGTCAACTGGTGTCCCAAGGACCAGACCGTGCTCGCCAACGAGCAGGTCGTCGATGGGCGTTGCGAGCGCTGCAAGACCGAGGTCACCAAGCGCAAGCTCAATCAGTGGTACTTCAAGATCACCGACTATGCGGATCAGCTGCTGGATGACATGACGCAGCTCGAGGGCGGCTGGCCGGATCACGTCCTGGCGATGCAGCGCAACTGGATCGGCCGCTCGGAGGGCGCCCACGTGGACTTCCGCGTCGAGGGCCGCGACGAGCCGATCACCGTGTTCACGACGCGGCCCGACACGCTGTTCGGGGCCACCTTCATGGTGGTCGCCCCCGACGCGGCGCTCGCGTCCGAGCTGGTCAGTGACGGGCAGCGCGAGGAGCTGGAGCGCTACCAGGAGGCCGTCAAGCGCGAGACGGAAATCGAGCGCCAGTCCACCGAGCGGGTCAAGACCGGCGTGTGGCTGGGGCGGTCGGCCGTCAATCCGGTCAACGGTGAGGAGATCCCGATCTGGGCCGCCGACTACGTGCTCGCCGACTACGGCACCGGCGCGATCATGGCGGTCCCGGCACACGATCAGCGTGACCTCGACTTCGCGCTGCGCTACGACCTGCCCGTACGCACCGTCATCGATGTCGACGGGACCGATCCCGCCCAGACCGGTGTCGCGACCGCCGGCGACGGGGCCTACATCAACTCGGGTTCCCTCGACGGCCTGACGGACAAGGCGTCGGGTGTGTCGAGCATCATCGCCCAGCTCGAAGCCGACGAGCTCGGCACCGGGACGGTGCAGTACCGGCTGCGCGACTGGCTGCTGTCGCGGCAGCGGTTCTGGGGCTGCCCGATCCCCGTGGTCCACTGCGAGGCCTGCGGTGAGGTGCCGGTTCCCGACGACCAGCTGCCCGTCCGGCTGCCCGACCTCCGCGGAGCGGCGCTGGCCCCCAAGGGGACCTCGCCCCTGGCGGCGGCCACCGACTGGGTCAACACCACCTGCCCGACGTGCGGCGGGCCCGCCAAACGCGACACCGACACCATGGACACGTTCGTGGATTCGTCGTGGTACTTCTTCCGCTACTGCTCCCCGGGCTACGACAAGGGCCCGTTCAACCCCGCCGACGTTGCCAAGTGGATGCCGGTGGCGCAGTACGTCGGCGGCGTCGAGCACGCCATCCTCCACCTGCTCTACATGCGGTTCTTCTCGAAGGTGCTGCGCGACATGGGCCTGGTCGACTTCGATGAGCCGATGCTCCGGCTGCTCAACCAGGGACAGGTCATCAACGGTGGCAAGGCGATGAGCAAGTCGCTGGGCAACGGAGTGGACCTGGGCAAGCAGATCGACGAGTACGGCGTTGACGCGGTGCGTCTCACCATGGTGTTCGCCGGTCCGCCGGAGGACGACATCGACTGGGCCGACATGTCGCCGTCGTCCAGCCTCAAGTTCCTGCAGCGGGCCTACCGGATCGCCGCCGAGGTCACCTCACCCGTCGCGGCTGACTACACCGCCGGCTCGGTCGACCTGCGCAAGGTGGTCCACAAGACCATCGCCGAGGTGTCCCAGCTCGTGGAGTCGGGGCGGTTCAACGTGGCGGTCGCGCGCGTCATGGAGCTCGTCAACGCCACCCGCAAGGCCATCGACGGCTCCACGGGTGCCGCCGACCCCGCAGTGCGGGAGGCGGCCGGGTTCGTCGCCCAGGCGCTGAGCCTCGTCGCCCCGTACGTCGCCGAGGAGATGTGGGCCGTCCTGGGCTACGAGCCGTCGGTGGCGAGCAGCACGTGGCCCGATGCGGATCCCGACCTCGTCCGGGACGAGACCGTCACCATGGTCGTTCAGATCAAGGGCAAGATCCGCGCCAAGCTCGAGGTGGCGGCCGACGTCTCCGAGGAGGACGCGCTGGCGGCGGCCATGGCCGATCCCGGCGTCCAGCGCTCCCTGGCGGGCCAGGAGGTCGCCAAGGTCATCGCGCGCCTGCCCAAGATGCTGAGCCTGGTGCCGCGCTGACGTTGTCCACAGCGCCGGTCCCACCCGGGAAGCCAGGTGGGAAACCGGCCATCACGGGGGCATGGACTCCCGGGACGCCGAACAGGTCGCGAGGGCCCGCCTCGCCTATGTGAGCGCCGGCAGGCCGCCGCTGAGTGCGCCCCGGAGAGCCCTGCGGGACGAGGACGCCGCCCCCGTCGGAGCACCTGGCGTCGTTAGCCCGGAGCCGCGCCGGGACGGGGCCACCGTCCTTCCGGTGCCACGGCGCCTCACCCGGCAGCATCTGCTCGTCGTCGCCGTCCTGCTGCTGTGTGCGGTCGGTGTCGCCGTGGCCGCCCTCACCAGATCGGAGGCCACGGAGGTTCCCGTCGAGCCGACATCAGCGGGGTCGGTGCAGGCCGCCCCGCCGACGCCGTCGCCCACCCCGATGGTCAGGGTCCACGTCGCGGGCGAGGTCGAACGCCCCGGCGTTGTCACCGTGCCGGAGGGGGCCATCGTCCTGGACGCCATCGCGGCGGCCGGCGGGCTCGCCGACGCCGCGGACCCGGCGGACCTCAATCTGGCCGCCGAGGTCCGGGACGGCACCCAGATCCTCATCGGTACGCGCGACGATCCGCGCGGAGAACTCGTCGGGTCGCCACCGGTGGACGGGGCGGTCGTGGGGCCGCTCGACCTCAACGAGGTCACGGCGGGTCAACTGGAGGAGCTGCCGGGGATCGGCCCCGTGACGGCGCAGTCGATCATCGCGTGGCGCGAGGAGAACGGGCCCTTCACCGCGGTGGACGAGCTTCAGGAGGTCAGCGGCATCGGCCCGGCCACGTTGGAGAAGCTGCGCCCGCTGGTGACCGTGTGAGGTCCGGGGCAATTCCGACCGGCCTATCCGGCGTAGGTGGGCTCGAAGCCCCGGTAGACGCTGCAGGTGACCCCCTCCTGGGAGAACGTCGAGGACACGTTCCCGATGATGTGCTCGGGTGTGACGACCTGCCAGAAGTAGTCGATCGCGAAGCCGACGTCGTCGATCACGACTCGGCCGCTGTATCGGCCGTTGATGGTCGAGTCGGCCACCATCTCGATCGAGACATCCCCTGGGAGGGTTGTGTCGTCGTTGGGGTCGGCGGCGAGCCCCCCGGTCGCGATGAGGGTCGCACCGCCGTCGAGGACCTCGATCGTGCCCTGCTCCGGCTGCGTCGGCCGGAGCGGCAGGTTCACGACGCCGCAGTCGACGTGTCGATGGTCCCGTTGGGTACTCCGGTGAACTCGAAGATTCCCTCGGCGCGCTCGCGGGTCAACTCGTTGTCCACAGGGGCCACATGGCGCGGGAGAACCTCGTGGGGAACCGCCACCACGGGGCATGAGCGAAGTCACGCGGACACCGCCCGCCACCAGGCACGACTGGCGGCTCGTCCCTGTCGCATCGGCCGCCTGGGCGGCATCCTGGATCGGGACCGCCGGCTGGAGCCCCGACGCACCGACCTTGGCGGCGGTCGTCGTGGGACTGGGCCTGATCGCGCTGACCGCCGCCAGGCTGGGCCGGTTGTGGCTGTGCCTGGTGGTCGTGGTCTTCGCGGTGTCGGGGCTGATGTCGGGCGTCCAGTCGTGGCAGCGCCACCACTTGGTGGTGGCGGACCTGGCCGCCGGGGCACCCATGGCCACCGCACGAGTCAGGATCGCCGCCGATCCCCGCGAGCCGGGAGGGACCGTCGTCGCGTCGGCCGCGCTGGTGTGGCTGGAGGCGCGGGGGCGGCGCGTGGAGGCCGCCGTGCCGGTAGTGGTCATGGCGGTGGGCCCGGCCGCCGACGATCTGCGTTCCGTCACCCCGGGCGCGCACTACCTGGTGCGGGTCCGGCTCGGCGCATCCAGGCCCGACGACGCCGCGTCGGCGGTGCTACGGCTGCGCGGCACCCCGGAGAGGGTGGGGGAGCCCGCGCCGCTGGCCGCCGCGGCCAACGCGATGCGTGAGGGGCTCCGTGAGGCCGTTGCGCACTCGCCGCCGCGGCAGGCGGCCTTGGTGCCGTCCCTGGTCGTGGGTGACACCTCGGCCGTCGACGACGAGATGCGCCGCCAGTTCCAGGTGACCGCCCTCACCCACCTCATGGCGGTGTCCGGGGCCAACCTGACCTTGATGCTGGGGGTCGTGCTGGCGGTCGTGCGGCGGGCGGGGCTCAGGGGCTGGGCGGTGCGCGCGGCGGCCGTGGCGGGCGTGGCCGGCTTCGTCGTGGTGTGCGGGCCCGAGCCGTCCGTGATGAGGGCGGCGGCCATGGGGCTCGTGGCGCTGGCCGGTATCGGGGTCGGGACGGGACAGCGGAGCATGCGGGCGCTGAGCGTCGCCGTCATGGGGCTGGTCTGGTTGGATCCGTGGATGGCGCGCTCGATCGGCTTCGCTCTGTCGGTGCTTGCCTGCGGTGCGATCGTCGTGCTGGGGCCGCGGCTGGTCGCGGCCCTCGCGCACTGGGCTCCGCGGTGGCTCGCGGAGGCGATCGCGGTGCCGCTCGCCGCGCAGGTGGTGACCCAGCCGCTCGTCACCGCCATCAGCGGGGAGGTCTCGCTAGTGGGGGTGCTGACCAACGCGCTGGCGGGTCCATTCGTCGGCCCCACGACCGTGCTCGGACTCACGGCGGCTCTGCTGAGCTGGGCCCCCTGGCTGGCCGCGGGGCCCGGCTGGGTGGCCGGGTGGTGTGCGCAGCCGATCCTGTGGCTCGCGGCAGGTGGCGCGGCGCTGCCGTCCCCGGCATGGCCCTGGCCGGCCACCGCCGTCGGACTTGTCGCGATCGGGGTGGGGGCGGCGGCACTCGCGACCGTACTCCCGACGCTGCTGCGCCGCCGCCTCGGGGCCGTCGGGGTGATCGGCGCGTTGCTCGCGGGGTCCGTGGTCCGGCCGGTGCCCATCGGATGGCCCGGCGAGTGGTCCGCAGTGTTCTGCGACGTCGGTCAGGGCGACGCGACGGTCCTCGACGCCGGCGATGGTGCCGGGGTACTCATCGACGCGGCTCCCGAGGCGGGCCCGGTGGAGGCATGCCTCGCGTCGCTCGGCGTCTCGCGTGTGCCGTTGCTGGTGCTCACCCACTGGCACGCCGACCACATCGGCGGCGCAGGGGAGGTGATCCGCCGCTACCGGCCGGCGTTGATCCTCACCCGGGCGGGCCCGAGGCCGCCGTGGATCGAGGCCGCCGCCGCGGAGGCGGGCGCCGAGATCCGGGCCGCCGAGCCGGGGGAGACCCTCCGCGTGGGACGGGCCACGTGGACGACGGCGTCGGTGTGGCAGCCGCGGGGCGGAGTCGACCCGGAGACCCACGGCGAGGGGAGCCCGGAGAACAACGCCTCGGTGGTCGGGGTTGCGCAGTGTGAGGGGCTGCGAGTCCTCCTTGCCGGGGACGCCGAGCCGGAAGGGCAGCGGGCGGCGCTGAGGGCCACCGAGGGCAACGGCGTCGCGCTGGAGTCACATGTCCTGAAGCTGCCGCACCACGGCTCCGCACGGCAGGAGGCCCGGTTCTTCGCCGCAACCGGCGCCGGGCTCGCCGTGGCCAGTGCCGGCACGGACAACCCGTACGGGCACCCTGCCCGCGCGGCGCTCGACCTCGCCACCGGTCTTGGCATGCACATCGCGCGCACGGACACCGGAGGATCGGTCGCGGTCGGTCTCGATGGGGCGCGCCTGGAGGTGCGAACGTGGCGCAGCAGACCCTCGGGCTGACCGATGTCGGTGCCGCCTGGCAAGCTTGGCCCGTGACCTCATCGCCCTTCGGCACGTCCGTGCTCATCACCGGCCCCGAATCGCTGCTGGCCCAGCGCGTCGTCGACGACACCACGGCTCGTGCCCTGGAGGCGCACCCGGAGGCCGACGTCAACGAGATCACGGCGGATCAGCTTGAGGACGCCATGCTGTCGGAGGTCGTCGGCGGGTCCCTGTTCACTCCCTACATCGTGGCGGTCATCGACGACGTCGGTGCCTGCCCGCTGCAGGTCGTCGATCAGCTGGTGGCCGTCGCGGTCGATCCGCCGGAGGAACTGTGCCTCATCCTCGTCCACCACGGCGGGATGAAGGGCAAGGGCCTCATCGACAAGCTCAAGAAGGCGAAGGTCCGCACGGAGGCCGTGGCCGCACCCAAGCAGTGGGAACTGCCCAAGTTCGTCGCACAGGAGGCGAAGCGGCACGGGATCCGCATCGGGCAGGAGGCCGCGGGCGAACTCGTAGCCGCCGTCGGCCACGACCTGCGCAGCCTCGCCGCGGCGGTGGGCCAACTCGCGGCGGATTCGGACGGAGGAGAGATCGACTCCGGCCTGATCCGGAAGTACTTCGCCGGGCGGGCGGAGGTGACGAGTTTCGCCGTCGCCGACGCGGTCCTCGCCGGCAACGCGAGCCTTGCCCTCGAGAGGCTGCGGTGGGCGCTGAGCACGGGGGCGGCGCCGGTCCTGGTCACCAGTGCGATGGCGGGGAGCTTCCGCGGCCTCGGCAAGTATCTCGACGCGCAAGGCAGCCGGATGAGCGACGCGGACCTCGCCCGCCAGATTGGCCTGCCGCCGTGGAAGATGAAGGACTACGCCAAGGCATCCCGGGTCTGGCAAACCGGTGGCGTCGCGGAGGCCATCCGGCTCATCGCCGTCGCCGACGCGGACGTGAAGGGTGCGGCGACGAGCGCCGACTACGCGCTGGAGCGGATGGTCCTCGGGGTGCTCAAGCTACGCCGCGGGTGACGAGGGCACGCAAAACAGCGCCTTGACGACCGAGGGTCAAGACGCTGTGGTGCGGCGCGACGGCGGTGCCGTCAGAGAGCGGCGACGGAAGACGAGATGGCCGACTTACGGTTCGCGGCCTGGTTCTTGTGGATGACGCCCTTGCTCACGGCCTTGTCCAGGGCGCGGTTGGCGACCTTCGCGTACTCGTCGGCCTTCTCGGAGTCACCGGCGGCCACGGCGGTGCGGACGTTGCGCACATGCGTGCGGAGGGCCGACTTCACGGCCTTGTTACGCTGACGCGCGATCTCATTGGTCTTGATGCGCTTCTTCTGGGACTTGATGTTCGCCACTGGGCAAGCCTCTTCACGGGTGAATTCTGGATTTCGGTCATGCGTGGAACACGCGACGATCCAGATTACCCGAGGGGTTCCCCGGCTGCCAAATCGGTGCCGGCCGGCCGGGGGTTCGCTCTGCCTCCTGATCCGTGAGACCATAGCCTGTCCCATGTTCATCGACGAGGAGACGCATGCCCGCTCCGCGCCCCGGCAAGACCGACCCGGCGATCATCCGCAACTTCTGCATCATCGCGCACATCGACCACGGCAAGTCGACGCTGGCCGACCGCATGCTGCAGCTGACGGAGGTCGTTGACGCGCGCCAGATGCGGGCCCAGTACCTGGACCGGATGGACATCGAGCGCGAGCGCGGCATCACCATCAAGTCCCAGGCGGTGCGGATGCCGTGGGCGAAGGACGGGAAGATCCACGTCCTCAACATGATCGACACCCCGGGCCACGTCGACTTCACCTACGAGGTCTCGCGGTCCCTCCAGGCGTGCGAGGGCGCCATCCTGCTGGTCGACGCGGCGCAAGGCATCGAGGCGCAGACGCTCGCCAACCTGTACCTCGCTCTCGAGGCCGATCTGCACATCATCCCGGTGCTCAACAAGATCGACCTACCCAGCGCGAACCCGGAGAAGTACGCCGCCGAGATCGCCGGGATCATCGGCTGCGACCCGGGCGACGTGCTGCGGGTGTCCGGCAAGACCGGCGCGGGCGTGGCCGAGCTTCTCGACGCCGTCGTGAACCAGATCCCCGCACCGGAGGGCGACCCCGACGCGCCTGCCCGTGCGCTGATCTTCGACTCGGTCTACGACACCTACCGGGGTGTGGTCACCTACGTCCGCGTCGTCGACGGGGAACTCAGCCACCGCGAACGCATCCGGATGATGTCGACCAGGGCCACCCACGACCTCCTCGAGGTCGGCGTCATCTCCCCGGAACCCGTCAAGACCGACGCCATCGGCGTCGGCGAGGTGGGCTACCTCATCACCGGCGTGAAGGACGTTCGCCAGTCCCGTGTCGGTGACACCGTGACTCTCGAGTCCCGGCCCGCGGCCAAGGACCTGGGCGGCTACCGGCACCCCAACCCGATGGTCTACGCCGGCCTCTACCCGATCGACGGGGACCAGTTCACGGAACTGCGCGAGGCACTCGAGAAGCTGCAGCTCAACGACGCGGCCCTCACCTACGAGCCCGAATCGTCCGGTGCGCTCGGCTTCGGCTTCCGGATCGGCTTCCTCGGCCTGCTCCACATGGAGATCGTCCGCGAGCGGCTCGAGCGCGAGTTCGACCTCGATCTCATCTCCACGGCCCCCAACGTCGTCTACCGCGTGATCATGGAGGACGGGACCGAGCACCACGTCACCAACCCGTCGGAGTACCCGGAGGGCAAGATCGCCGAAGTGTACGAGCCCGTCGTGCGCGGCACCATCCTCACCCCGGCCGAGTACATCGGCACCGTGCTCGAGCTGTGCCAGACCAGGCGCGGCATCCAGCGCGGCCTCGACTATCTCAGCGACGACCGCGTCGAGATCCGCTACACGCTGCCGTTGGCCGAGATCGTGTTCGACTTCTTCGACGCACTCAAGTCGCGCACCAAGGGCTACGCGTCGCTGGACTACGAGCCCGACGGCGAGGAGGCCTCCGAACTCGTCAAGGTCGACATCCTGCTGCACGGCGATCCAGTGGACGCCTTCTCGGCGATCGTCCACAAGGACAAGGCCTATTCGTACGGCCTGCAGATGGCGTCGAAGCTGAAGGAACTCATCCCGCGGCAGCAGTTCGAAGTGCCGATCCAGGCAGCGATCGGCTCACGGGTCATCGCCCGCGAGACAATTCGCGCGATCCGCAAGGACGTGCTGGCCAAGTGCTACGGCGGCGACATCTCCCGCAAGCGCAAGCTGCTGGAGAAGCAGAAGGAGGGCAAGAAGCGGATGAAGATGGTCGGCCGCGTCGAGGTGCCCCAGGAGGCGTTCGTCGCGGCGCTGTCCACCGCAGAGACCCCCAAGAAGGTGTGAAACCGGGGCTCGGCCCCTGCCCGACCCCCAACGGTCCCCGATACCCGTCCCCGGAACCCCCATCCCCCAGGGGGAATGTTCAGGGGTGATCCCCGCTGTTCCGCGAGGCCAGAAGGAACAGACTCGTCTCAACGCCGAACGGCGTAGTTGGGCTCAGGAAGCCCTACCACGAGAAGGGAAAGACCATGGCCGACAACAACCTCAACGCTCTCGGCGTTCAGACCGTCACCGAAGACGTGCTGTCGAACAATGATGTGCTGTCCGACAACACCTTGACCGACAACACCGACAACTCCACCGATGTCGACCTGGAGGTCGAGGACTCGCTCAACAACAACAGCGACAACTCCACCGACGTCGACCTCGAGGTCGAGGTCGAGGACTCGTTCAACGACCAGTCGACCGAGACCGACACCGAGATCGAGGTCGAGGATTCGCTCAACGACAACTCGACCGACATCGACGTCGATGTCGAGCTGGAGGATTCCTTCAACGACAACAGCGACAACTCGACCAACGTCGACGTCGAGATCGAGGACTCCTTCAACGAGGACGACTCGGTCCGCAACCAGGACTCGTTCAACGTCACGAGCTCGTTCAACACGCAGACCCTGAACGACCACTCCACGACGGTCGGCGTGCGCCAGTACAACGCGGGTGGCGACATCAGCTTCGACGGGCTCGGCGGCGGCGGCTTCAGCAAGATGATGGCCGGCGGTGGCTCCGGGGACGTCGACATCGACGCCCGCTCCCTCCAGGTCGACCAGTCCGTCAACCAGATCGTCACCGGCGGCGCCGCGGACGCGAGCGGCGGCAGCTCCACCGGCGGTAGCGTCAACCAGACGTTCATGCAGGACGCGACGATCGCGTTCGGCGACGACTCGGTCGCGGCCGGCCACGACGCCTCGATCTTCGAGACCGACATCGACGTGAAGATCGGTGACATCAACATCGGCAACACCGACATCGACTCCAAGATCAACGACTCCTTCAACGACTTCTCGCAGGAGTACGAACTCGAGATCGACACCGAGATCGACGACTCGTTCAACGACCAGTCCACCGACGTCGACATCGACACCGACTTCGAGGATTCGTTCAACGACGAGTCGACCGAGATCGAGGTCGAGTTCGAGGACTCGTTCAACGACCAGTCGACCGACGTCGACGTCGAGGTCGAGGACTCGTTCACCAGCGAGATCGACTCCACCGTCGAGAACAGCATGGAGTGGGAGAACAGCGGCAACCTGTTCAGCCCCCACAGCATCGCCGGCGGCGAGGCCGAGATCGACGTCTGACCGATCCCAACCCGGATGCCCGGTCGTCCCTCAGGGACGGCCGGGCATCCGGCGGTCTGGGCCGTGGTCGGTGAGTGGCATAGGATTCGGATGACCGGAAGCCTCAAGGTGGAGGAGACATTGTGACCGACCAGACGAAGCAGGATCCGGGGCATTCGTCGGCCCGGACGTTGGCCAGTGAGCCGACGGCGAAACGGTTGGAGCCCGCCCCGAACGAGGTCGCGGCCCCGGCGACCTCCTCCTCCCGGGAACTGGCGGCCATCGTCCGGAAGGCGGGGCAACTCGCGACGACCACGGGCCGCAAGGACCTCGTGGAGCGTCTGACGGACACCCAGACGCGGCTGCGGGACCCCAACGTGCGGGTGGTCGTCGTCGGGGAGTTCAAGCAGGGCAAGAGCAAGCTCATCAACGCCCTCGTCAACGCTCCCGTGTGTCCCATCGACGACGACATCGCCACGTGTGTGCCCACCGCGGTCGGCTACGGCACCGAACCCTCGGCAAGCGTCCTGGTCCGCGGCGATACCAGTCCCGACGGCAGCGTCGAGCGCCTGCCGGTGCCGATCGACAAGCTCGCCAACTACGTCTCCGAGTCGGGAAACCCCGGCAACACGCGCAACCTGATCGCCGCCGAGGTGGAGCTCCCCAGAGAACTGCTCCGCGGGGGTCTCCGGTTGGTCGACTCGCCCGGGGTCGGGGGCATCGACTCGTCCAACGCTCTCAGCACGTTGTCCGCGCTGTCCTCAGCCCATGCGGTGCTGCTGGTGTCCGACGCTTCGCAGGAGTACACCGAGCCTGAGGTGCAGTTGCTCAAGCATGCCATGCGCATCTCCCCGAACGTCGCCGCCGTGCTCGCCAAGACGGACCTCTACCCCGACTGGCGCACAATCGAGCGCATCGACAAGGACCACCTCAAGCGGATCGGCGAGCTCCCACTGTTCTCGGTGTCCAGCGACCTGCGGCTGCTCGCCGCGGCGGAGCAGGACCGTGAACTCAACAACGAGTCGGGCTTCCCGGCATTGGTGGCTCACCTCCGGTCCGACATCCTGGCGCATGCGGAGGCGCTCGCGGTCCGCAGCGCCGCACACGACCTGAACTTCGTCGTCGATCAGATGTCGGTCACGCTCAAGGCGGAACTCAATGCGCTGCTGAACCCACAGGACACGCCGGTCATGATCGCCGAGCTGGAGAACGCGAAGGCGCGCGCGGACGAGTATCGGGGCAGGTCCTCCCGGTGGTCCACCGCCCTGTCCGACGGCGTGGCAGACCTGATCGCCGACATGGAGCACGATCTCAGGGACCGGCTGCGGCGGGTGCAGCGTGAGGCGGAGAACGCCATCGACGAGGGCGACCCCGGGCCGATCTGGGAGCAGATCTCGGAGTGGATCGACCAGCGGGTGGCGGAAGCCGTGTCTGAGACGTTCGTCTGGACCGACGAACGGGGCAGACACCTCGCTTCCGAGATCGGGGACCTGTTCGCCGAGGAGCAGGTCTCGCTGCCGATCATCAATGTGGGGTCGACGGAGGGCCTGCTCGACCCTGTGGATCCCATCCCCGGCTTCGAACCCGGCACGCTGTCGGCGACCGAGAAGATCTACATCGGGGTTCGCGGGTCCTACGGCGGTGTGCTGATGGTGGGGCTGGCCACGGGCCTCATCGGCATGACGCTGATCAACCCGATCTCGCTGCTCGCGGGTGTGCTGGTGGGCCGGCGGGCCTACCGGGAGGACACCAACAACCGGCTGATCCGTCGCCGGTTCGAGGCCAAGAACATCGTTCGTCGCTACATCGACGAGGTGACCTTCCAGGTCGGCAAGCAGCTCAAGGACAGGCTGCGGATCGTCCAGCGGACGGCCCGCGACCACTTCGGTGGCATCGCCGACGAGTTGCATCGGTCCCTCGCCGACGCCGTGCTGGCGGCCAAGAAGGCGGCCGGCACCTACTCGGAGGAGAAGAACCGGCGGGTCAATGAGCTGCAGGGGCAGCTCCGGCAGCTGCAGCAGCTGACTGCGCAGATCCAGCTTCTGGCGCCGAAGGACGTGGACGGGGGCGTCGGTGAAGTCTGACCCACGAGTGGGCGCGGCGGGGCTCATCGCCGCCGCGCGCGAACTCTATGCGGAGGACGCCGCTGCGCTACCGGTTCTCGAGGAACTGGACCGCCGACTGAGCGAACCGCTGCGGCTCGCGGTCGCGGGGATCGTCAAGGCGGGCAAGTCGACCCTGCTCAACGCGATGCTCGGCGAGCAGATCGCGCCGACGGATGCGGGGGAGTGTACCCGGGTTGTCACGTGGTACCGGTACGCCGACACCCCGTCGATCACCGCCCACCTTGACGACGGCACCCAGCGCCGGCTGCCGGTGCGCCGTGTCGGTGGCAAGCTGAACCTCGATCTGGGGGACCTGACCGCCGACGAGGTGTCTCGCATCGACGTCGGCTGGCCGTCCTCGATCCTGCGTTCCCTGATCCTCATCGACACGCCGGGCATCGCCTCCCTGTCGCATAATGTGGCCGCACGGTCGACGGAGTTCCTTGCCCCGGAGGAACGCCCTTCGTCGGCCGACGCGATCATCTACCTGCTCCGGCACCTCCATCCCACCGACCTCGGCTTCCTGGAGGCTTTCCGCGACACCGCGGCCGGAGCCTCGCAGACCGTCAACGCCATCGCGGTGCTGTCGAGGGCTGACGAGATCGGTTCGGGGCGGATCGACTCGCTGCTGTCCGCGGCGAAGGTGGCCCGGCGCTACGAACTCGACGGCGGCCTCCAGTCGCTCGCCCTCGGCGTCGTGCCGGTGGCCGGACTCCTGGCGGAGGGGGCCCGGACCCTGCGGGAGAGCGAGTTCGCCGCCTTCCGGACACTCGCCGCCATGGAACGCCGCGACCGGGAGCGTCTCCTCGTGTCGACCGACCGTTTCGTCGGTCTCGCCGACGCCAGCGGCCTCAGTAGGGAGACCCGCAAGGCGCTGCTCGCGCGGTTCGGTATCTACGGTGTACGCCTCGCCACTTCGCTGATCAGAGGTGGGGTCGCCGACTCTGCGGAGCTGGCCGACCGCCTCGTGCAGCAGAGCGGGCTGCTCGAGCTCAACCGTTACGTGGACACCCACCTGAGTCTCCGGGCCGAGACGCTGAAGGTGCGGGCCGTCCTGGATGGGCTCGAGCGCCTCCTCCGGCAACGCCCAGTCGCCGGGACGGACGAGATCCGGGCGGGGATGGAGCGGATCCGGATCAGCGCTCACGGGCTCCGGGAGTTGTCTCTGCTCTCCAAGCTCCGTGTCGGCGACCATCCGCTGTCGACGGACGAGGCCGAGGCGGTGTCGAGGATCATCGGCGGGCGGGGCGCGACCCCATGGGCCAGGCTCGGGCTTCCCCGGCATGCCGCCGACGATCGGCTCAGGGAGCACGTCCAGTCCGAACTGGCCTGGTGGCGTTCCCGCAACGCGTCCCCGGTGCGGGAACGTGCGGCCAGAGAGGCCGGCCGCATCGCCATCCGGAGCCTGGAGGAGGTCGCGCTAGATCTCGGCCCCGGCGGCGAGAGCCCCGCGTCGGACGTCGTTCTGCTGAGCGGTCCAGTCGATGGCCCTGGGGAGAGTGCTGGTCAGTAGGGCCATCAGAGCCAGCCCACACTGGGCCACCATCAACTGCCGCAGATCCACGCCGTGTTCGCCGACGGCCACCATCTCGGCAAGGATGGCGTAGAGCAGGATCTGTGCCAACACCGTGGCGAGCTGCCACCATCGCACACCGCGGCGGCGGCCCATGAACGAGACCAGCAGCGTGATCTGAACCAGGAGCAACCCCACCATCACGGCGAACGCCAACCAGTAGACGAGGTCGGAAGCGGATTCGTAGGTCTCGGTGACGCGCGAGCCGTCGATGGCCCGGATCGCGTCAGAGATCAACGGAAGCTGATCCTCGCGCACCACGAAGTAGTACACGACGTTCACGGCGCCGGCGGCGAAGCTCAGAGCCCACAGCAGCTGGCACACCCGCACGGAGATCGGTGGAGGCTGCTTGACCAGCACCGGCGGCGGGTTCTCGCTGCGCAGTGACGGTCGCTCGGGTCGCTCAGGACGCTCGGGTGGGGCACCGCCCTTGAGCCCCGCCTGATCAGGTCGGGGCTCAAGGGCTGGCTGTTCGTTGTCAGTCATAGTTCGTTCCGCGTCGTCGATTAGAGCTCCTCGATCTCCGGATCGAGTGGCAACTCGTCGTCGAGCAGCGGCTCGTAGGCCTCAGTCTCCACCGGCTCGGCCATCTCCACCGGCTCGGCCATCTCCACCGGCTCGGCTTCAACCGTCTCGACGGTGATCTCAGTTGACTCCGTGTTGGAGATCTGGGTGGTCTCGGTGTCGTTGAACGAGTCGTCGACCTCGACCTCAACCTCGGAGGACTGGTCGTTGAAGGACTCGTCGGCAACCGCGACGGCCGTGGTGGACTCGTCGTTGAAGGAGTCCTCGATCTCGGTGTCGACATCGACATCGGTGGACTGGTCGTTGAGCGAGTCCTCGATCTCGGTGTCGGCCACCAGGTCGACGTCGGTGGACTCGTCGTTGAACGAGTCGTCGATGGTCACGTCGGTGTCCGTGTTGCCGATGGCGACGTCGCCGATCGTCACGTCGGTGTTGGACTCGTCCAGCAGCGCGTCGTCGCCGGCCGCGGTCGACTTGTCGCCCACGGCGATCACTGCCTCCTGGTCGAACAGCTGGGTGACGTCCCCCTCAGCCCAGATGTTCTGGTTGACGGACTGATCGACGATGGTCGACCGGTTGTCGACGTGGAAATTGTTGGCGATGTTGCTGATCTCGCGGACGACCTCCGGCGGACGCTCGTACACCGGCGGCTGAACCGGCGTGTGCGGTTCCGGCGTCTGGATCACGATCGTCGGCGAGACGGGGCGCGCCACGACATCGGGATGGTCGATGACAACGGGGGCGACGGCCCGGACATCCTCGGCGCAGACGTCCGCGAGTCCAGCGCGGGCCATGCTCCCTTCCGGGTCGTTCAGGAACTCCTGGGACGCAGCCGGGTCACGGAGCAGACTGAGGATGAACTCGATCAGGGCCTCCGCGATCGTTGACAAAGGTGTGGTCGTCATGTTCGGTCTCCTGAGGTCTGGATGAGGTCGTTCTTGATGTTAGGGTGCGGGGCTGGGTGCTGCATCGGGGCTTTGCCCGATGGTGCCCGGGGGGCTCTAGGGGAATCGCGACGGGACCCCTCGTCACGGGCGCCGGCCCGGATGACGACGCGGAGTTTGCCCATCAGATCTGAGCGTGAGGTCGCATCCAGGCGCTGCTTGATGTGCGCGACGTGATGCTCGACCGTGCGGGGGGAGATGAACATCATCTCGCCGATCTCCGTGTAGGTGTGACCCTCCAGGACCAGCCTAGCCACCTCCGACTCCCGCTCGCTCAGCGCCTGCCCGTCCGGGGTCGGGATCACCGGCGTCGACGGCGTGCTCGCGACCTTCTCCGCGCGGGGCGCGACCTCCTGGGGGTGCAGCTCGCGGGCGCAGGAGAGCAGTCGGGCCGACACGCGGCGGTCGTCGGAGCGTCGGGCGCCGTGGGAGGCGAGCCGGGCGCCGTCCCACGCCAGGCCCGACTGGGCGAGGGATCGGGCCGCCTCTTCGACCGCTTCCTGGTCGACGGAGCCGCCCAAGACCGCGACCCAGACGCCCCCGGCGTGCGCCATGGCCTCGGCCAGGTGGTTGTGGGGGGCTGCCGCGACGAGCGCGTGGGCGTGCGGAGGCAGCACCTCAGGTCGGTTCAGCAGGATGCCGCGCTGAATGCCCGCCCAATGGAGGTGCGCCGACCAGACAGGGGGGTCGCCGAGCCGGCCGACGAGTTCAAGGGCCTGCGCGAAGTGGTCGTGCAGCGTCGTGTCGTCTCCCACCCGGGCGGCGGCGCAGACCAGGGAACTCAGCGGGAGGATCGTGAACAGATCGACGTCCACCCGCTGCAGGCTCTGGCGGGCGGCCGCCCACGCCGACTCAAGTGTGGACAGATCGCCGTAGCGCCGGGCCAGCGACACGATGACCGACTGGCGCATGAACTCGTCGCGTGGGCTCCAGGGCATCGACGCGTCCTCTGCCGCCGCGAGCGCGCTTCGGGCATCGGTGGGGCGCTCGTCCTGCAGCGCGATCCACGACTGCCACAGGAGCAGGCGCCGCTTCGCCCAGGCCCCGCCCTGCACGTCGGCCACCGCCCGGTCCATTGTCCGGGTGGCGGTGTCGAGGTCGCCGACGCCCAGTGCCACGGAGGCGGCGATGACGGCCGGCAGTTCGGGAACCGGCTGGGTCACGTGACTCGCGCTGAACAGCTCCGAGGCACGCACCAGGTGGGCCAGGGTGGCGGGGGCGCCGGTCTCCGCGAGCGACGCTCGTAGCCCGTCCGCCAGCTGGTCGAGCGCGATGGACAGGGTCGACAGCGACGAGTCGCGGGTGGACTCCGGTGTGAGGGCGGCCAGTCGTTCGGGGTCGCCGGCCCCGGCGTACGCGAGGAAGGCCCGCACGGAGGCCCGTTCACCTGGTACCCGGGCGAACACATCGCTGGCCGTGGACATCATGCCCCGGGACGCCCACACCGCTGCCGCGACGTCGGCCGCGTCCATCGGATCCGCTCCGGGGTCGTCCACGGCGGCGGCGTCCACGAACCCGGCCGCCGCGTCGAGGTCGCCCATGGCCCACAGCGCGTGGGCCCGGCGCAGATGGAGCGTGGCGGGAGACGCCCCTGACACCGACGCGAGCCGGTAGAGCTCGGTGGCCCGGCGCGGGTCGTCGCCCAGCAGACCGTCCGCTCGGCTGACGAGCGCCGCGGCCAGGCGCGGATCCTCCGGGGCGACGGGCCATCCCTCGGGGTGGGGGTTCATCGCCAGTTCGCTGGCGATCTCGTCCAGCCACTCTCCGCTGAGGTCGGCGAGCGCATGCGACGACAGGCACTGCCGCACGGCGGACCGGACGACGGGCGCGATGGTGCCGTTGCGCAGAAGCAGCCCCTCGGCATAGCCCTCCCGGATGACGTCCGTGAGGTCCTCGCCGCCCAGTCGGCTGGGGTTGCCGTCCCGCAGGAGCGAGAGCAGTTCGATCACCCTCCGTAGCCGCGGACTCTCGATGAGATCGAGCCGGTAGCAGATGTGGGCTTCCACCGTGTGCCACAGCTGGGCGTGGTCGTCAGGGCCTCCGCAGCCGTCGTCGTCGTGCGCCTCGAGCGCACGGGTCACGAGCCACCCGAATCCGCAGGTGCGCGCAAGGATGTCGTCGATGCAGGCCGGAAGGACCGTGCGGGACGCGCCATCGAGATGCGCTGCGACGTCGGGCTGCGTCAGGGGCCGGAGGACGATCGACGGCGAGTCGGCGTTCAGTCGCCGCGAGAGCGCCGAAGCCCCGGTGCCGAGCGGCCCCGGTCGGCTCGAGACGACCAGGGCTGCGGCGGGATCGTTGGCCCGGGTCACGAGGGCCTCGACCGTTGCGGGAGGCAGGGTGTGCAGGCTGTCGACGATGAGCACATCCGAGGCGGGCACGTCGTTGGGGTCCGTCGCGTCATCGAGCATCCGGACGGGAGTCGCGCGGTCCGCGAGGAGCTTCACGAGCTGACCGACCAACGCGGTCTTGCCGGAGCCGGCGGGACCGACGATGAGTCCTCTCGGCGGGGTCGAGCCTGCGATCGAGGCGACGTCGGCCCCGCCCCGGGAGGGGGTGACGGGAACGGAGGCCGACGCCGCCGGCGGAAGGAAGACGTGCATGTCACACCGCCGCGTCAGTGGAACTGGCTGTCGGGGTGCTGGTGGTGGGTTCGGGTGCTGTGGTGGTGGGTTCGGGTGCTGTGGTGGTGGGTTCGGGTGCTGTGGTGGTGGGTTCGGGTGCTGTGGTGGTGGGTGCCGGTGCTGTGGTGGTGGGTGCCGGTGCTGTGGTGGTGGGTGCCGGTGCTGTGGTGGTGGGTGCCGGTGCTGTGGTGGTGGGTGCCGGTGCTGTGGTGGTGGGTGCCGGTGCTGTGGTGGTGGGTGCCG
>JAUHXZ010000037.1 GCA_030426725.1 Actinomycetes bacterium | reverse complement strand
CGTCTTCTTCTCCACCGGGATCACAGGCGGTCTTCCCATGTCAGATTCTCCGTTCAGGACTCAAACAACAGCCCTGCCACTAAGTCTGACGCGCGACAAACACAGCCACCTTCGCCACCGGCGGCGGCATCCTCAACCTCGACGGCACGGTGACCCTCAACGACTCCAGCACCATCCAGGGCAACACAGCCAACCTCGGCGGCGGCATCTACATGGTAGAGGGCACGGTGACCCTCAACGACCTCAGCACCATCACCGGCAACGACCCGGACGACATCTGGTCCACTCCCTGATCCGGGGGTCCGGCCGGGTGTGACCCGGCCAGAATTGTGTGGTGCTGACGATGATCCCCGCCAACCACCCGCGTCGAGGGAACGGGCCGTAGGGCTGAAAGTCGCTGCGTATTGCGGGGATGGGTGGGGATGACGGGGACTGTCTCGGGCTCTCCTGCCGGGTCCTCGACTGCAGGGCCGCAACGTCCCGGGGCCCGGCGCCTTGCAGGGGCGGCGTTCGCCCGCGTCGGCCGCGCGGGACATGCCCATGGCGCCACCGCCGGCGAAGTCCCCGGTGTCGTGCCCTTGTGCTGAGCCCGCGCCGCGCTAGGCCGGTCGCCCGACAGCCGCTCATGGCGGTGATAGCCAGGGGCCAGTCAGTTCTCTCCGAATCGTTGTTGGGCGGCCTGGCGGGTGGTGTCGAGAGCGGCGGCGATCACGGTCCAGGAGTCGCCCGCGTCGCGGGCTGCCTTCACGGCGTCGCGGAGTTCGGTCTCGGCGTGGGCGATGTGTTGGCGGGCTGCCAGGATGCGGCGGAAGTTGACCGCGTCGCGGGCAGGGTGATCGGTCGGGTTGAGAGTGTCGAGGCCGATAGTGTCGCGGCTGGTCTTGATGCTCATGTGGGTCACCTCGTCTCAGGTAGTCGTAGAACTTCGGGCGGAGCAGGTCGGCGTGGATGATCCGGGTCGGTGCACCCGCTGGTACCGCGACCAGTTCCAGGAGCCGACCGTGGCGGTCGGCGCCGATGACCAGGAGTCGCTCTTCGCCCTGGTAATCGTATTCGACTAGGCGGATGGCGTTAAGCCAGGCGTGCTGGATGTCGGCGTCCTTGAGTCTGTGCTTGTGTGCGGACCCGAGGATCTCCATGTGTCAAGGCTAGCTTGACGCCCGGCGGTCGTCAAGACTGTCTTGACACAGTGGAGGTGCCGCATTCGGTGAGCCGCCAGACGCGGCGGGGACCCCAGCAACTCACACGCCCATGGCGGTGTGGGGAGTCGCCCGTCGCTGCCGCAGCCCGAGCTCGGCGCACAACACGTTTCTGCGGTCGGCGTGGCCGATCGTGCCGATGTGCGATGGTCAGCTCATCGGCCCAACACACACGAAAGATCGGGTTGCCAGGTAGCCGGCGACGCAACAATGAGCGCCCGATGCGCGTCCTCACCTATCTGTCGGCGGAGACGCCTCCGAAGGGTTGGTCGCCGCGCCGCTGCTCCGGCGCCAGGCAGCTGCACGTCCAGAAGGCGAGCGAACAATGTGGAATCGACTGGTCGCTGAACTGTTGGACTCCTAGCTAGCTAGGGTTAGCACGGGACTTGGGGCGATCTTTCGACGGTCTCTATCTGTCCGGACCATGGGGAGGATGGGTGCCAAAGGGTTCATCCAGTTTGAGAGGAGTTCTATGGATGGGGAGACCGGCGTAGAAGAGTCCGACAGGATCAGATACGCCGGACAGCTTGAACGAATCAAGCTGCGTATCGATGAGGCTGACCGGATTCGGAAGGAGATCCGAGACGAGAGGGGCGTCGTCTACGCTGCGGCGCAGCTTAGGCTCGCGCTTGAAGAGATCGCATACGCATCCCTTGTCGGGAACCGTAGTGCCATGGAACAGGCTGAACGTTCGTTGCTGGTCAGTGGCTGGGACAAGGCCAGCAAGAGCCTAAAGGCTATCAATCCGGACTACTGGCCCCGTGGGATTAGCGAGTTTCCCGGCGAGGACGGGAACCCGAGCAAGTGGCTCGACGTCACCGACGGGCTCTCCGAGTCAGATGTGGCCAGGGCTTGGGGTCGGCTCAGCCAGATCCTTCACGCGCGCAATCCGTGGCATGTCTCTTCGGACTTCAAGGCCGAATCCACATTCATCAGCGACCTGATAGGAAAGCTACGAAAGACGCTCTCCTCCCACCTCATCAAGCTCGTGGGCGGAGAGCACCTGCTCTTCTGTCAGGTTGGCGCTTCCCCGGTTCGTGTGTACATCTTCGGCAGGGTGGATACAGACCCAGTGCTCGAGACGATGCCAGACGACTCGGACACGTCGCCTGAAAGGCCAAGCGACGCTGCTTCGTTGGCCTCAAGGAGCTGGTGACAGGTCAGGAGGTCACCTGTTCGTGAAGCGGTCCCCTCCTGGCATGCCTGCGATCCCTCATTGGGCTGAACACAACTCCGCGAGGTGCTCCAACTCGCGGCCCAGTTCCTCGATTGCTTCCCTGAGTTCTGGATGACCATGGGACCTTGACCCGAAGAGCGTTTCGACTTCAAGAAACCCTGACAGCGTGTGGACTTGGCTTCGAAGCACATCCATCTGTGTGATGAGTTCGTCGTCACGCTCACATTCGGATCGCGTAGCAGTCGAAGCGAGATCCCTGATCTCGGGCTCCATGAAGGGCCCCTCGCCAGCATCCCATCGACCAGCCAAGTGCCACTCGATCCAGCCTGCAACTCGTTCTGTCGCCGGTGATCTGATCGCTGCCTCGTGAGCTATCAATGCCAGCAGACCCATGTGATGGTCCAGTTCGCCAAGCCCTGAGACCCGGTGTGACGGTGGTGTCTGGATGATGTTCTCGAGGATCTTGAGGGCCTGAGTCTCGTTGGGCGCGTGGCCGTTCGCGGTCGATCCCAGGTAGTCCTGCGTGGCGGCGAGGCGGCGCTGGATCTCAATGAATCTGTCTCGGTCCACCCAGTGTTCCTGTAGTCGGTTGGCGGCCTGTCGAATCTTGCCGCGAGCACTTGAGTTTGCGCCGAACTGCCTCAAGGTGAGTTTCTCCACTGCATACTCGACCGGCGTCAGGATTGAGGGATCCGGTTCGACGGTCAGTCCTTGAAGCGTGTGGACCAGATGGTCATAGTGCCCGGTCTTGATTGCGCCGTCGACATAGCCTTCGTAGGTCTCGAAGCCCTGACGACTGGTGGGCGGCCAGTTATCTGGGACCTGCCCTTGTGCGCCCGCGAGGAAGGCGTTGACCCGACACCGCCACTGCCGGTCAGGCTGAAAGACTTCTTCCTCCGCCGCCGCAACCCAGAACCTGCACAACTCCATGTACTGGAGGTCGATGTTGGCATCGAGCGGGGGCTTGCTGGCTACCTCGAAGGCGCCGGCGGCGATTCGAACGCTGCGCTTGAACAGGTGGTAGGCAAGGATCTCCGACGTTTCCGCGCGGTCGGTTCGATGGCCATTGTCAGCGCCCTGCGGGGTCATCCCGCGGCGCTCTTGGGCAGCTGCGTAGTAGCAGGCCGCTGCCGCCGCCAAGAGGAATTCATGTGGAGCCAGTCCCAGGACGACTGACGTGAACGGCTTCCCCCGTACGAAGTCGGGCATGCTGTCGCTGGGCATGAGCGTCCGCTGGGCGACGATGCCGTACCCCCAGGCAACAAGGGCCTGAGAGAGCCGTTCTGGTGAGCGGTTTGGATCCCGCCATACCGCTCTGGAAAGGCCCGCCATCTGTTCAATGTCGGCCTGGGTCGGCGGTGACGGTTGGAGGGATCTGGTCTTGGCGATCTCGCGCCACAGAGTGCCTGTCGCTTCCAGGAGGGCTTGGTCGGTCTTGCCGCGCTTCGTCAAGTGCCCCTTGCGGCGGGCATCGTCGCTGAACGCCCCATGATATGTCACTTTCATATAGCGCAGCATACCCCTAGCAAGATTCATGTAGGTGACGCATGGTTCTTTGTGGGTCGACAGTCGGCCCGCCACCTACGAAGGAGTTGCTGTGAAGTACTTCGTCAAGTCCGTCCATCTCGCGTGGACCTTCATTCAGAGCGATGCCGGTCGGGCCATCCTGATCACCATCGCGCAGCAGGTCGCAAAGGCGTTGTGGGGTGCCCGATGAGCCGGCACGATCTCCGACACCCGTGTCCCTCCGGGAAGGTTCGCTTCCGCCATCACAAGTGGGCCATTGAGGCGCTCCACGACGCGACCAACGCCCAGGCTCGCTCAGCACTAGACGGCAGCCACACGCGACGACGAGAGTGTCGCAGCTACCTGTGTGATAGCTGTGAAGGTTGGCACCTAACCAGTAGCCCCTAGCACGAAGATGCCGGACGACCGCTCTCGGTGTCGCACGCGCCCCTCGTACGCGCCTCCCCCCGAGGCGCCTACGAGGGGCGCGAACTAGCGCGCAGGTTGCTGACGTCTGACTCTGTGGGTTGCGGTACGGGGATCGTACGCTCATGGCGGTGAGAGGAGGGTACCCCTACGGGCGCTCAAGGGTGAACGGCATCCGTCCCCCGGCTGGGGCCACTCGACGTCCAGGCGCTCGAGCGCTGGCTTGTTTGTGTGTCGGCTCGCTCGACGACCTCGAGGTCGTCGCGGATGTTCGTCAGCCTCCACTCGGCCGCGGCTCCATCAGCGTGGCGGAAGGCGATCCGATCAGCGGCGCCTCAGCTTCCATACTCCCGTCGCGGGGGTGTCCCATCGGGGGGATCGGTGGTGTCGCGCTTCCTGTGTCGGAACTCGCGAGGCTTCGCGCCGGCACGTGCCCCGGCGCTATCTTCGTCCGGGAACCGTCTAGGCCCCTGTCGATGGTTGAGCCAGTAGATGGGCGATGAGGGCGGCGGTCAGAAGGATGGTCACGAACCCGGGAGCCACCGTCGGGAGCAGTCGCCGGGTACCAAGTGAGCCCAACCAGGACAGCACCGGCGCCAGCGTCGCGAGCGCAAACACTCCCATAAGAAGCCCCAGGCTGAGGGTCGAGAGGGCGAAGGGCTGACCGGCTGCTGAGATCCCGATGAGAAGCGCTGCGAGCACAACCTCTGCTAGTCCCCAGACCGCAACGAGACCCACCAGAGGTACGCCCCAGGCAGGTCGAGGCCGTGCATCGATCATGCTCGCAAGATACCCCTGCTCCCGTGCACCCTTGTGGTCAGCGCCCGGGTCCCTCGCTTCCTCTGGAGAAGATTTCGGGGGACGATCCGCAATGCGTCGAATCGCGGCATCGGCCGGTTCCGGAGCCAAGTGGTGCGCAATGACCGGGAGTCCGCCTCTCGTGCTCCAATCCAACTGGTCGGCCGAAAGCACCCGCTCATGGCGGTGTGTGGAGGTGCCTCGGTCGACCCGGGCGCGGCCGCCCCCGGGACTCCTACGGTCTTCGTGGTCGATGGGTTGATAGTCGGATGTGCCGAGCTGCCGGTGTGGGGGTGAAGCCGTGTTCTCGGGTAGGCAGCGTGATTCGCCCCGCGACCACTCGGGCCGATTGCCCAGGTCCTCGGGGCCGCCCGCTGTCGATCCAGGGCCTGGTGACGCGCGGGGCAAGGCTCGGACCGCGCCGCCATGAAGTATCGACGTTAGGGTGTTGCTCAGCAGCGATCAGCGAGGAGACCATGGCTTCCATCTTCAAGACCGTCTCGTGGCAAGTAGAACAGCTCGTCAACGGAATCGAGCAGGGCACTATTCGTCTGCCGGATCTTCAGCGACCTTTTGTCTGGCCGACCACGAAAGTGCGAGACCTGTTTGACTCGATGTACAGGGGCTACCCCGTCGGTGAGTTGATGTTCTGGGACGACGCCTCTGGTGAGACGAGCCGTATCATCGGTCAGGGAGGGGGGTTGTCGGCCAACCACCAGATCATCGATGGGCAACAGCGGATCACTAGCCTGTACGCCTCTATCAAAGGCAGGCCCGTCCGCAACGCCACCTATCAGGAGAAGGGCATCAGGATCGCCTTCAACCCCTTCTCGGAGCGGTTCGAGGTGTGGACTCCCGCGTTGGAGCGCTCTCCTCAATGGATCAAGAATATCGCCTCCTATTTCGAATCCTCCAAGAGGGTCGAACGAGAGTTCGTCCGCCAATATGAGGAATCGGCCGGAGTCTTGGCCCCAGAGCAGATCGATCACCTCGATCTTGTCTTCGAGCGGCTCGGCGACCTTAAGAAATATTCGTTCAATGTCGTCCACATCGACGCTGGAGCGCGCAAGTCCCTGGTCGCGGATATCTTCGTCCGAATCAACTCTGAAGGTGTCCGACTTCGATCCTCCGACTACATCCTCACGTGGCTATCGGTGTTCTGGCCCGAGGGTCGCGAGCTGATCGAAGACTTCTCGCGTTTGTCGCGGATCACACCGCAGCGCGCATCGGAGATCGCTGGGCGAAGGGTGGACTGGACGCCGGTCAATCCCTTCATCGCCGTGGAGACCGCCCACGTCGTTCGAGCCATGGTTGCTGTCGGCCAGGGACGCGCAAGGCTTCAGGATGCCTACACCGCCCTCCAGGCGCGAGATCCGCAGACGGGTTTCGTTGACGAGGACCGTCTTCACTCCCAACTAGGACGGCTCCAGACTGCGCTTCCAATCGTGACCGATCGCGTGAACTGGACCGAATTCATTCGAGCGCTCCAAGTCGCAGGATTTCGAGAGCAGCGCAACATCACCTCATCGCTGAACGTCATCGCGAGCTACGTCGTGTTCCTCTTGGGGCGAACGCGGTTCAAGGTCGACATCACAACGCTCCGCCCGGTCATCGCCAGGTGGATTTTCATGTCTCAGCTGACCTCCCGCTACACGGGGTCGTCCGAGTCTCAGATCGCCAAGGATCTCAGCATGCTTAACGGTGTCAAGGATGGAGACGCCGACGGGTTCATCGGCGCGCTTGATGCCGTGATTGACGCCGAGCTAACCCCAGATTACTGGAGCTTCGGGATGCCGCAAGAGTTAGCGTACTCGAACCCTGGCCTGAGTCCCTACTACCAGTGTTACCTTGCCGCCCTCAACATTCTCGACGCGCGGATGTTCATGCTCGATATGTCGGTTGGGCAATGGATGGACCCTGCTCTTCCGAAGGTGAAGGGAATGGAGACCCACCACCTCTTTCCGCGCAACTATCTCAACTCGGAACTCGGCATCGATGACATCAAGCGCATCAACCAGATCGCCAACTACGCCCCCACCGATTGGGCAACGAACATCTCTATCTCGGACGCGGAGCCTTCGATCTATTGGCCGAAGCTCGTGCGCGAGCGGGGGCTCTCGCAATCTGAGATGACTATGCAGATGTACTGGCACGCTCTCCCAGAAGGTTGGCATGAACTCAGTTACGACGACTTCCTTGCCAAGCGTCGAGTCCTCATGGCTGCCGTGACCCGCGACGCATTCAACAAGCTTCGTACCGGCCGCGCTGGGGGCCGTATTGACGACAGGTACGCCAGCGTCGAACGCCGCGAGCCGACTCTGGAGCAATTCATTGACGGCGGCTTCCTCAAGCCTGGTGACCTTCTGGATCCAGTAGATCCGGACTGGGTGGTTGACATCGTAATCACGGAGGACCGTACCCTTGTAATCGACGGTGAGCACGAATTCGACGGCCTCGATGAAGCTGCGCACCACCTCGGGGTCGACAACCTGAGCGGCGTCGAGTTTTGGGCGCTGGAAACGGAAGCTGGTCTGACGCCCCTCGTCGAACTAGCCGAGCAGCTGCAGGAGGTCTAGTTTGGGGCGCAATGTTGGCAGTGTCGCAACGTGAACGCCGGCGACCGTTTGCTCAATCACCATCGAAGGAAAGCCGTAAGAGCGACGGTTTTCGAGCCTCCACCACGAACGAGCCAGTGACCGTCTGGAAGAACGTCGTTCCCTGGAGGAAGCAACTATCATTCAGTTAGGGCAACGCGGCCCAGGCATTAGGAGAACGCATGAGTCATGACTTCCAGCTGGCATCTGGGACCACAGTTCGAGTGAGCGATGAATTGGTCTCTATCGAAAGGACCAGCGGAAAGGCGGCTGCTAAAGCACTCTTTGCAGGTCGCACGATGGGGAGCATGGCCATCAAGAGATCAGCCGTCACCGGGGTCATCTTCAACTCGGACTACCTCCTGATCTGCGCCTCTGGTCTGCCTGCGCCTTCGGACTTCAAGATCAGCAACATCGCGGAAGTCAAGCAATTCCCGAACTGCGTGGTCGCCAAGGAGGCGGAACTGTTGCCTCTCTACGAGTGCCTGAGCCAAGGTCTTTAGCCCCGGCCGGAGCTCCGGTCGCGTCTCGCACTCACGCTCATGCCGCACCCGACGCTGCAGCGAGTACGCCTCCCATCACCCGCTCACGGCGGTGTGGGCGAGAGGCGAACGCCTGGTCCACGTTCCTTGGAACGCCGCGCTCACGCAATTGGTCCGAGTTGGCGGGTCGGCGCTACGCGGGGCGCTGCTCGGCGTCGAGGGACGGCCGCGCTTGCAGGGTGCTAGCATTGGGGCATGACGACCCTCTACATCCGTGAAGTCCCGGAAGCGGTGGCGGCCACACTGAAGGAACGGGCCGCGGCCCAGGGCAAGTCCCTCTCCGCCTACGTCGGAGCGGAACTGGCCAGGATCGCCGAGCGTCCGACCAACGAGGAGATCGCCGCCAGGCTCCGTGCCCGGGACCGGTCGAGCGGCCCCACCGTCGAGGAGATTGTGTCCGCGGTTGAGGCCGGTCGTCGGTGATCGTCATCGACGCCTCGGCCATGGTCGAGGCGCTCATCGGCCGGCACGCCGACGAGGAACTGCTCCAAGCCCTTGGCAGAGACCTGGACGCGCCGCACCTGCTCGACGTCGAAGTACTGTCGGTCCTTCGGGGACTTCACCTCGGCAGCAGGCTGGGGCTCGAGGACGCCGAGCGGGCGCGTCGGGACTACTTCGCGTTCACCATCGTGCGTCATGAGGTGGCGCCGTTGGCGGAGCGGATCTGGGGGTTGCGTCACCAGTTCACCAGTTACGATGCCAGCTACCTTGCTCTGGCGGAAGCGTTGCGGGTCCCGCTGTGGACCTGTGACGCCAAGCTCGCCACCAACGGCCACAACGCCGAGATCCACCTGGTGCAGCTAACACGCTGATCGGGCGCTGGCACGGGTCTGATCTCACGCTCATGGCGGTGTGAGCGAGGGTAGCGTCGGCTCCGCTCCCGAAGGGCGCCGCCGTCCATATGCGACCGTGATTCGGACAGGTCCCGTCCCGGAGGGTCCACCGGGCCGAGTGGGGGACGGACTGTTCAGGCGACGTCGGCGTCGGATCCGGGACTGGCCTCTGAGGTCTTTGATGAGCTTCGTGGGCGTCTGGGCTTGCGGTTGGGCCGCGGGTGGTGGCGGCTGATCCAGGAGTTGGATCGTCCGAGGGCCCGGGTGATGTCGCGGGAGAGTGCCCCGGCGTTCTGCAGGTCGCGGATCAGGTGGGTGAGGTCGTCGGTGCCGAGCGCTTCCCGGAGCGCGGTCTGTTCGTCGGGGGTGAGCGCGCGCCGTCGTGGCCGTTTCGGCGCTTGGGGTGGGGGGTTCTGTTTGCAGGTGTCGCAGAGCCGGCCTTTGACGGTGTAGGTGGCGCCGCAGCGTCGGCAGGGTAGCCGTCGGCGGAGGGCTCGCGGCGTGTCGGAGGCCCGGTTGGCCGTGACCTGGTCGGCGACGAGGGGGATGTGGCGGGGGATGCCGTGGCGGCACCGGTACTCGGCGGCGCTGAGCCCGTGTGTCCGGTAGGCGTGGAGGGCGACCGAGATGACCGGGTGGCCGCACTCATGGCAGATCGCCCCGAACTCGGTCTGCTCGAGGTGGCCGTAGATGCCGTGGCCGGAGGGGTCGCCGGGGAACGTTTCGGCCGCGGTGGGGAGCCCGCCGCCGCTGCGGAGGCGTTTGGCATGTTCGCGGCACAGCACGTCGTCGGTGTCTGTGGTGCAGCGGTATGCCTTGCAGGTCCCCATGCCTGCGCATCGTAAACGCGCTAGGGGGTCAGTTCCGGTCTCTGTGCCCGCTGGTTGTGGACAACGCGGGTGTTATCCACAGGCCGAGCCGCTGTCGCTGCGCTCAGGGAACGTTTCCGGAGGGTTCCTGAAACGTTCACTTCCCGGCGTTCCGGAGATTCGTTGAAGTCGTTTCCGCTGTGGCGGCACCGGGTTGGGGTTCCAGAGGGTATGGCGAGGTTCGCCCCGGATCTTCTCGGCTGTGGATAGCGGGAAATCACCGGGGTCGACGCCTATCACATGTCTAGCGGGCGTCCTGCTCGTGCAGAGGAAGAAGGAATCGTGGCTGACGACGTGTTCGAGGTGTTCGTCCTGGTGGACCACGCCTGTGACCTGGTGATTAACGACGGCGCTGTGTCGGGTGAGACGGCGTTGGGGCTGTTGGCGTGTCAGGCGATCGCGTCGGATCTCGCGGTCGGCGCCAGGTCGGGGCCGGTCGCTCTCCCGGTCACGGTGGCCGGCTGCGTGACCCGCGCGGATGCTCTCACGTCCCGCTGGGACCCCGCCACCGCCGGTGGTGAGGAGGCGGGGCTCGTGGCTCTGCTCGCGGAGTTGCGGGTCGAGTTGACGGGGGCCCGCTGATGGCCGGCTTCGAACGAGCGCTGCGCCGAGCGGCGGATCTGGACGGCGAGCTGGTGACGCCGGGGGCCTGGGCCGACGTCATGGCGCGCAGCAACCTGATCCTGCAGGGCGCGGATCCGAGGATCCGCTACGCCGCGGCGGTCGGGAACCTGGTGACGCCGGATCCTGATTCGGGGTTGGTGTCGACGCTCGGTCTGAACGCCCACACCGGTGACGCGGTCGGGTCGGTGGAGGCGGGGGAGTTGCGGCGGGTGGCGCTGTTGGTGACCCGTGCCGCTGCGCGGGGGGTGGAGGAGGGGGCGGATCGGTTGTTGCTGGCTGGGGTGGAGCGCCGTTTCCTCGCCCCGGGCCCGGGCATGGGTGGGGCGGAGGCGGGGCTGTTGGAGTGGAGTCATGCGGTGGCTGCGTCGGTGCCGGCGGTTTCGGCGCTGCTGATCGCCAGAACCCAGCACTCTCTGCTGACGATGAGCGCCGAGTTGATGGACCGGGTCGAGGTGCTGGATGGGGTCGGCCACTCCCGGCTGCTGGAGGCAGTCGAGGCGTCGAGGGAGCAGTGGCGGGTGGCGCATGAGACGTGGCGGGAGTTGCTGCCGCGGACTCCGGAGCTGGCGGGACCGTTGCAGCGCGGGCTGGTGGCGTTGCAGATGGCTGTCCGGGGCGCCCCCGATGAGGAGCGACTGGCGGGGCTGCTGGCCACGGGGATGGGTGGGAACTTGATTGCTGCGGCTGCGGTCAGCCCGCTGGTGCTGCGTCCGGCCTCGGGGCTGGTGGCTTCGGCCGTGCTCCTGGAGGCGCGAAGCGACCTGTCCCGTGCCGTCGGGGCCCGCACCCCGCCACGGGAGCCGGAAGCGATTACGGTGCAGAGCCCCACCCCGGCCCCGACACAGGAATCAGAACCGCGTCCCGTGACTGGTCCCGAGCCAGCTGGAGTGTCGAGGGGTCGGGTGTGGGAGGTGGACCGCGTTCCGCTCGACGACACCGCGCGGCTGGCTGAGTTGGCCGGGGAGCGTGACGCGGGCTTGGCGGCGGTGCAGGCCGGTGCGTCGGGGTCGGATGAGGTGGTCGAGGCTGGGGAGAGGGCGAGGGCGACGCTCGCGGCGGCGGGCCTGCCGATCGTCGGGTTCTGGTCCCGGCGGGTGTTCCCGCAGCAGCGCGACAAGTTCGTGTCCGCCGGGTCGTTGAAGCTGATGGAGCTGGCGGACACGTGGGACCCGGACAGGTCCCGCTGGTCGACCTACGTCTACTCGCGGATGGGGTTCTTCGTGAAGGAGTTCCGCAAGCAGCAAGCCCGGGTGCGGGAGACTCCCAGTGACACGTTCCACGCCGTGGCAGGGGCGGAGGACCGGAAGGTCGCCGGATCGACACCGACCCGGCCCGAGGATCAGGCGATCCTCAACGACGAACACGCCCGGATCCGCCGCCTGGTGGAGGGGCTGCCTGATCGGCTCCGCCCGGTGGCGGAGCAGCGACTCGGCTTGGACGGTGAGAAGCCGCGCCTGTTGCGGGAGGTCGGGGAGGACCTGGGCCTGTCGACCTCGGGCACGCAGGACCGGGAGCGGCGCGCGGTCGACGAGCTGCGGTCCCGCTACACCCGCGACGAGTCGCCGGCGGGTCCGGTGAGTCTGGGGCAATTGGCCGACGCCCTGACCCAGGACGCCACGCAGCGAACCAGGCGCTTCAGAGACGAACCGGCACCGCCTCGGGGGCCCGACCAGAGGGGGCCGTCGCGATGAGCAGGGGTTGTCCGAAGGTTAAGGGTGAACCCGGGGTGTTCATAGACTGCGGCATGGCTGAACCGGTCACGATGTGGTGCCCTCCAGCAGGGCACCGACAGATGGGTGCGATGTCTTGCAGGTCGCGTGCAGCGACCTTCCGGCCCCGCGTCTCTCACGTGCGTCGTGCCGGTTGGTGTGGAAACTCGACAATCTCGTTCCGCTGTAGGCGGGTCGGGGCGGGGTTCTAAGGGGTGTGACGATGATTCAGGCTCCAACGAGTGAGACGCCGACCACGACGTCGACTGTCGGGTCGGTGCCGACTGTGGCGGGCTCGGTGCGGTCGCAACGTCGGCCACTGTTCGCCGTCGTCGCCGTGCTGCTGATCCTTCTTGGCGCTGCGGGTGGGGCGTTGGTGTTCTGGTCGACGGGGTCGACGGTGGACGCGGTCGCGGCCCGGGTCCCGATCACCCGCGGAACTCTCCTCACGCAGGACTTGTTCGCGACGGTGCAGATCGCCCCGAACGAGCAGCTCGCCTACATCGACGCCGACCAACTCGACCAGCTCGTGGGGCAGCGCGCGGCGCATGATGTCGCCGCCGGTGCCCTGGTCGATCCCGGCCTGGGAACGGCGGAGATGGTTCCCTCGGCGGGCAGGACGGTGGTGGGGTTGTCGCTGGCGCCGGGGGCGGAGCCTGCGGTCGAGTTGCTGGTGGGGGACAGGGTGCGGGTGATCCTCACCGAACCGGTCTACGCCTGCACCGCCGACACCACCGGCGCAGACGGCACCGCCGCCTGCACGAGCGACATGGTGATCGCCGGGGTGGTGGCCGCCACCACGAGGGATGAGGCGTCGGGGCAGTTGACGGTGTCGGTCGACGTCGCCGAGCAGGACGCCCCGCGGACCGCGGCTGCGGCGGCGTTGGGCCGCGCGGCGTTGGTGCTGGACAGCCGGGAGCAGTGACATGGCCATCTACGCCTTCACATCCGCCGCAGGTTCCCCCGGCGTGACCACCACGGTGCTCGGTCTCGCGTTGCAGTGGCCGGGTGAGGTGCTGGTGGTGGATGCGGATCCGGTGGGCGGGTCGGCGATCCTGGCCGGGTTCTTCGCCGGCCGGGTGGCGCATCCGGGCACGCTGATCGAGTTGTGGACCGCGCACCGGCAGGGCGACCTCACCACCGCTCTGCGGGAGAAGCCGCTGCGGCTGTCGGACACCGCCTCCCTCATCCCCGGCCCCGCCGGAGCCGCGCAGGCGGGTGGGCTCACGGATCTGTGGCCGGCGCTCGCCGCAGAGCTCCGCGGCCTGTCCACGCTCGGTGTGGACGTGCTGATCGACCTGGGCCGCCTCGGCCACCAGCACCACGCAACCCCGCTCGCATCAGGGGCGGATGAGGTGCTGCTGGTGATGCGCTCCGACCTGGTGTCCGTCGCGGCCGCGACGCCCGCCCACGTTCCCGCGGAGCCGCCGGTGAAGGTGTTGCTGGTGGGGCCTGGGCGTCCGTACAGCGCGCGGTCGGTGGCGCAGGTGGTGAAGCGGCCGGTGGCGGTGACGTTGCCCTGGGCCCCGGACGAGGCGGCCGTGTTCAGCCACGGCCGGCCGGAACCCCGCCGGACGGGCACGCTGCGCCGCGGCCTGCGTCAGGCGGCCGAAGCCCTCAAGGCCGGTGTGGAGTCGCGGGAGGAGGTGCTGATCGATGAGTGATCCGATCGAGACCGCGGCCGGGCTGGATCCTGCCACCCTGGCCCTTTTCACCCAGCCGGCTGCCGAGCCTAGGGGCCGGTCCCGTGGCCGGTTCCGCATGATCCCCACCACCGAACCCGAGCCCGAGGCCGAATCCGAACGCGAGGACGCGTCGTCACCGCGTCCCACCGGCGCGACAGTCTCCGTGCCGGCGTCGTCGCCTGCTGCGCCGACTGTGCCGTCGGCGTCGCCGGTGGAGCGGCGGGTTCCGGTGGCGCGGGTGCAGCGCGCCGTGTCGGGTGAGGTCGATTGGGATCTCGTCGACAGGTTGCGGGAGCGGGTCTCTGCCGAACTGTCGGAGCGCGATCCGGACCCGACGGATCGGGAGGATGTGGGGCGGGAGATCATCGCCCTGGTGTTGGAGGAGGAGTCCCGCACCGCCACCTCGCAGGGCCTGGTGACGTGGACTCTGCAGCATCAGGCCCGCCTGGCGCGGGCGTTGTTTGATGCGGTGTTCCGGTTGGGCAGGTTGCAGCCGTATCTGGATGATGAATCGATCGAGAACGTGATCATCTCCGGGTTCGACAACGTGCTGGTGGAGAACAGCGACGGCTCTCTGGTGCCGGCGGAGCCGGTGGCGTCGTCTGATCAGCAGCTGATCGAGTATCTGACGTTCATGGCGGCTCATCAGCCGCGGCCGCGGGAGTTCAGCGAGGCCGCGTCGAAGCTGCACCTGTCGTTGCCGAACCGGGCACGGCTGTTCGCGTCGGCGTGGGTGACATCTCGGCCGACGGTGATCATCCGCCGCAACCGCCTGGTCGACGCCGGTCTGCGGGAACTTGTGGCGTTGGGGTCGTTGTCGCAGGTGGCGGCGAGTTTCCTGTCGGCGGCGGTGCAGGCCCGCCTGTCGTTGGTGGTGTCGGGGGATCAGGGGACGGGGAAGACGACGATGCTGCGCGCGCTGGCGCACGAGTTGCCAGCGCATGTGCAGATCGGCACGATCGAGACCGAGTACGAGCTGTACCTCAAAGACACCGGGGACCATCAGGTGGTGCATGAGTGGCAGGCCAATCCCGGGTCGGGGGAGATCGGCCTGAACGGCCGCCGCGCCGGCGAATACACCGTGCGTGAGGCCCTCGAAGACTCCCTGCGCGCCAATTTGAGCTACACGATTGTGGGGGAGGTACGCGGGTCGGAGATCGTGACGATGTTCAAGTGCATGCAGTCCGGCTCAGGCTCGATGTCGACCACACATGCCCGCTCGGCGGAGGGCGCGATCCGCAAGCTCGTCACCTGCGCGACGCAGGAGGGCGCCAACATCACCCGCGAGTACGCGCTGAACGTGATCGCCGAGGACATCGACCTGATCGTCCAACTCCAGGTCGACTCCGAACCCCAGCCCGACGGGTCGTGGCGGAAACGCCGCTGGGTCAGCGAGATCATCGCCGTCGAACCCGGCGAACAGGCCAAGGGCTACGCCGCCACCACCATCTTCACCGCCACCCCCGGCACCCGCCGCGCCACCGCACACCTGCTCCCCGAGCGCCTCCGGTACCTGACCGGGTTCGGGTTCGACCTGGCCGGATTCAACGCCGAGAAGGGACACATCGAATGATGCTTCTCGCAGCCCTCTCCGGTGCGTTGGTGGTGGCCGGGATCCTGATGCTCATCTACGGCCTCACCCCCCACCCGGTCCCGCCGGCCCGTCCCCGCTCCACGCGCCGCACCCGCCACCTCACCGGCGCCCGATCTGTCGCCCTGGCCGGCCTCGCCGCAGGTGCGGTGATCGCGGCCGTATCGGGCTGGCTCGTCGCGCTCCTCATCGTCCCGGCCGGCGCGGTGGCCGGGTGGCGCCTGGTCAAGGGAAGGAGCAGGGATCGGGTTGAGCGGTTGGGGGCGTTGGCGGACTTCGCCCGCGGCCTCGCCGGTGTCCTCACGGTGGGGCGGGGGTTGGAGCAGGCGATCCTCCACGCGGCCCGCTCCGCCCCCACAGCCCTCGCGCCGGAGATCGGCCGGCTCGCGGCCCGGATCCGGGCGAACTGGTCCACCGCCAAGGCGCTGCGGGCGTTCGCCGACGAAGTCGACGACGCCACCGGCGACCTGTTCGCCGCCACCCTCATCCTCGCGTCCGAGCGCCGCGGCCCCGGCGTCGCGTCCGCGATCCAGGGCCTGGCCGAATCCATCGACCAGGACGTTCGGGCCCGCCGCCAGGTGGAGACCGAGCAGCAGAAGGCCCGCACCGCCGCGAGGATGATCACCATCATCTCCATCCTCCTGCTGGCAGGACTGTTCGTCGCCGGCTCCTATGTCGAGCCGTACCGGACCCCGTTGGGGCAGCTGCTGCTGACCGGGTTCATGGCCCTCTTCCTCCTCGCGCTCGGGTGGATGGCGCGGATCAGCGCGGCGAAGCCGCTGCCGCGGTTCATCGGCCAGGCCGCCGAGGTGTTGGAGGCGGGGCGATGACCGGCCTGCAGCTCGCGATGCTCTCCGGCGCCGCGCTCACCGCCGGCGTGGTGCTGCTGGTCGCGGGGCTGGTGCCGGCGCCGACGCACCTGAAGGACGCCATCGGCCGGCTCCAACCCACCCAGGCCATCGACCCGGCCACCGCGACCACCCAGTCCGACACCGAGTCGAGGGTCGGGCGCTTCGCCGAACGTGTCCTGCCGCCGGTCGTGTGGGGGACCCCGCCGGACAAGGACCTCGCCCTGCTGGGCCGCACCCGGTCTTCGTTCTACGGGTCGAAGATCATCTCCGCCACCCTCGGCCTCCTCCTCGTGCCCGTGATCGGGACCGCCACCATGCTGATCGGGCTCCCGATCCCGGTCGCGATCCCGGTGATCGGGTCTGTCGGGTTGGCGGTGGTGTTGTGGTTCCTGCCGAACAACGAGCTCAAGGATCAGGCCCGCAAGGCGAGGGAGGACTTCTCCTACGCGCTGGGTGCGTTCGTGGAGATGGTCGCTCTCGAGCGCCTCGCTGGGGCGACCGTTCCGCAGGCGCTGGTGCGGGCGGCGGACACCGGGGACTCGTGGGTGTTCCAACGCCTCGCTACGGTCCTGCGCCGCACCCAGTACACCGGGCAGAACCCGTGGGACGCGCTCGCCCAGATGGGTCACGAGCTGCAGTTGCCGGATCTGGTCGACTTGGCCGACATCATGCGCCTCGGTGGCACCGACGGCACCCGCGTCTACGACTCGCTGCGGGCGCGTGCGGCGGCGATGCGTAACGCCACGCTGAATGCGCAGATCAGCCGCGCCAACGCCGCCAGTGAACGCATCGCCGTGCCCGTCGCCGGCCTCGTCCTCATCCTCGCCCTCACGCTGGTCACCCCAGCAATCCTCCGCATGATCACCTGAAAGGAAGAACCGTCATGATGCTGACCTTGTACTGCTGGCTCCACGCCACCCTCACCACCCCGCGGCCCCGTCGGGATGAGCGGGGTCTGTCGCAGTCGACCGAGAACGCCATCCTCCTCGCGGGTGCGGTCGCGATCGCCGTGATCATCATCGCCGCCATCACCTCCTATGTGCAGGCCAACCTTCCCCAGTAGCCGCGGGCAGCGCGGCCTGTCCGGCAGCGTCCTGACCACGATCCTGTTCCCCCTCGTGGCCGCGGCGCTGTGGCTCGCGATGCAATGGGCCATGATCACCTGGGCTCACGCCACCGCGCTCGCCGCGGCGCAGGACGGCGCCCGCACCACGGCCGCACTCGGCGCAACCCCCGGCCAGGGCCGAACCGCCGCCCTCCAGGCTGCCGGCAACGGCTCCCTGAACCAGATCACCATCGACGCAACCCGCGGCTCAACGCTCACTTCGGTGACCGTGACGGGGGATGCGTTGCGGGTGATCCCCGGCTTCCCCGTCCACATCGACGTGACAGCCACCGCACCCACCCAACGACTCACCCAATCCTGACCGGAGGCACCGATGACCAAGGCAACCGCACCCGCGATCCTCATCGCACTCACGCTGCTGACCGCCTGCACCCCCACCGCCACCGAGTCACCCACCACCACCGCGGTCAGCAGCACGACGGTCACGACGCCGTCCGCGTCCCCGACCAGCTCGAGCGCGTCGCCGACGCCGACCAGCACCCTCGACCCGGACCAGGAAGCCGCGCAGGTCGCCGTCGTCGAGTACTTCCGAGCCCTCAACGCCGTCCGCAGCGACCCCGACGCCGATGTCCAGCAGCTCGCTGACATCACGACCGGGACCCACACCTCTGCGGAGCTGCAGGTCATCGGTCAGTACAGGGAGCAGGGCGTGGTCCAGATCGGTGAGCGCACCTACATCTACAAGGGCGTCGGGCCCGTCGTCGAGTCCGGCGGGGTTCGCTCGGTCGAGGTCCGCGTCTGCAGCGACAGCACCAACAGCGACATGGTCGACGCCGACGGCAACTCCGTCCTCGACCCCAACCGCCTGCTCTTCGTCGACTTCCGACTCGACGTCGTCGAGGTCGGGAACAGCTGGAAGATCAACGGCGGCCAGAGCGAGGCGGTCGAATCATGTTGACCCGACGCATCATCGCAGCCGTGATGGCCGCCGTGGCCTTGGTCGGCCTCACGGCCCCCACCGCTTCCGGCGACGCCTCGGGCGGCGCGTTCATGAACGAAGACACGGTCGTCATCTCCGTCGGCGTCTCCGGCGAGTCCGGGAGCAGCAACGGAGGGCGCGGCAGCGCCGGCGGGTCCGGCGGGCCGACCGGCTGTTACATGGGCGGCGCGGAGATTCCGTGCTTCCAGTGGGGTGTGGCGTGGCGGCCGGATCTGGAGTGCTACGCCCGCGTCAAGCCGGTGCAGCCGCCGTTGACGGACGCGGTGTGGGGCGGCAACGAGGACGGGGTGATCCTGGAGTGCCGGATCGGCACCGAAGGTGGCTGGAACTCGAGCTGGGACATCTGGACTGCCACCGCCGTTCTTCCCGCCCCACCGGATCCCGCAGTTCTGGCCGCGCGGGCGGTGGAGCGGATGCAGCTCTCGGCGATCCGGATGGGGACGTTCCCGGAGCAGGCAGAGCGCGCGCCGATGGATCTGGGGTATGTGGGCTGGAACGTGTGGATGTGGGTCGACGATCCGACACCGGCGTCGTGGGGGCCGATCACGCGCTCGGTGTCGGAGCGCGGCTACACCGTCACCGCCACCGGACACGTCGACAAGGTCGTGTGGGACATGGGCAACGGTGACACCGTCACCTGCCAACTCGGCAAGCCCTGGATCAGTATCTGGGTCCACAACGAGGCCTCCCCGGACTGCGGCTACCTGTATGAGCGAGACGGGGAATACACCGTGTCCGCGACCACGTACTGGGTGGTGAACTGGTCCGGCATCGGCCAGACCGGCACGATCACCGCGCAGCTGACGCAGTCGGGGACGTTGCGGATCGCGGAGGTCCAGGTCGTCAACGTCACCACGGGAGACTGATCATGGCCAGGCGTGGGGTGCGGGGGATGATGGTGGCCGTCGAGACCGCCATCATCCTGCCCGTCCTGCTGCTCCTCGTCGGACTCCTCATCGTCCTCGCACGAGGGCAACTGGCCCAGATAACGGTCGCATCGGCGGCTGCTCAGGCCGCCCGCGCTGCCTCCATCGAACGCACCACCGCCAGCGCGGTCGAGGCCGCGCGGAGTGTCGCGGCGTCGTCGCTGGTCGAGTCGGGGGTCGAGTGCCGCACCCGGCGAGTCACGGTCGACGCCCGCGGACTCTACGCACCGCTGGGAACCTCCGCGACGGTGTCGGTCACCGTCACCTGTGTCGCCGAGATGGGGATCGGGCTTCCGGGGTTCCCGGACACCCGCACGCTCACGGCGACCAGGATTTCGCCCGTCGACACCTACCGGACCAGGTGAGCACCGCCATGACCAGCCCTCGCTCCGCCGCACTCCTGAGCTCCACGTCGCATCCTCGGCGTGGGGTGGGGGAGCGAGGGATGGTGTCGGTGTGGGTGTCGGTCGCCCTGGTCGCGTTCATGCTGGTGATCGGGATCGGCGTCGACTTCGCCGGCCACACCACCACAGCGCAGGACGCGCGGGCCGTGGCGGCGGAGGCGGCCCGCGCCGGCGGGCAGCAGCTCACCGTCACCTCGGGCCGTGCCCGACCGGACGTCCACGCCGCGATCACCGCCGCCAACACCTACGTCGCCGCCACCCCCTACACCGGCGCCACCACCGTCCACGGCGGGGACACGATCACGGTGACCGTCACCGGCCACTACACCTGCAGCTTCCTGTCGATCATCGGCATCACCGCTCTCCCGGTCCGGGAGACCGGCACCGCCAGCGTGAAATCCGTCCTGGGAGGAGACGAACAATGACCAGAACCATCCGAGGACTCACCGCAGCACTCCTCCTCGCCGCGATCCTCACCGCAACCCCATGGCTCCTCCTCACCGTGGGCCGGCTGCCCGGATTCCTCCCCGCCTGGACAGATCTGTCCCGGCTGCTGACCAGTCCCGACACGGGTCGCTTCCTGCTCGTGCTGGTGTGGGCCGCGGCGTGGGCTTTGTGGGGATGGATCGCGCTGATCATCCTGGTAGAGATCGCCGCGGTCGCGCGCCGGGTGAAGGCTCCCCGTCTGCCGGCCTCGACAGGGGCGCAGGCGCTGGTCCGGGCGTTGGTGATCGCCGCCGCGGCCGCGTTCGTCACCGCCCCCTTGGCGACCGCCGACACCACCCCACCCACCACCGGGACCACCACGGCTGCGCCGACCCAGCCGGTCGGAACCACAGCCGAGGCGACGGCCGAGCGCGAGACCGCACCGGTCGTCGAAGGGGAGTCGCGGACGGTGATCGTGCGGGAGGGCGACACGCTGTGGGACCTCGCCGAGGAGCATCTCGGCGACCCGCAGCGGTGGCCCGAGATCTTCGAGTTGAACCGCGGGGTCCCGCAGCCCTCGGGCTACGCCCTCGAGGACCCGGACCAGATCGACATCGGCTGGACCCTCACCCTCCCACCCGACACCACCACCGCCGTCACAACCACGGCGCCCAAGCGCGCGGCCGCACCGGAGACCGACCAGGACACCACCACCACCACTGAGCCGGCGGCGCCCGCAGCGGTGGAGGAACAGGACGAGGCGCCGGCAGTCAATGCCTCCGCCCCCGCCGCGGCAGTCACGCCGACGCCAGAGGTCTCGGTGACCCCGTCGTCGAACGTCGTCGCGCTTCCCCGGGCGGTCGACCCCGCCAGCGCCACGGCCGACCCTGTCCCGGTCGACGAGGACCAGTCTGAGGTGGAGGCTTCGGTGTTCGGGTGGCAGGTCGCCGGCCTACTGGGGGCGGGCACGTTCCTCGGCGTCGGCGTCGCGGCCCTGCTCGCGTCTCGGCGAAGGGAGCAGCACCGCATCCGCCGCCCCGGCCGCGTGATCGTCACGCCGCCTGCTGTGGTGGCGCCGATCGAGAAGACCGCCCACCTCGCCACCGGACTCTCCGCGCCGGTGGTCGCCCGCCTCGACGCGATCCTCAGCCGCCTGGACCCCGATCTGGACCTCACCGCCGTCACCGTGACACGCGACGGCACCATCACCCTCCACACCACCGACCCCGCCGCCGGGCCGTGGGACCAGGACGAGACGGGCTGGATCCTGCACCACTCGGTGCCGGTGGAGGATGTCGGTGACCTTGTCCCGGACCGGCCCTGCCCGTTCCCGCTGCTCGTCACCATCGGCGCCGACGCCGATGACGCGGTGGTGCTGCTCAACCTCGAACACGTCGGGCACGTTACGGTCACAGGCGACGAGCTCATGGTCGAAGACTTTCTGCGGTATCTGGCGGCCGAGCTGGCGGTGAACCCGTGGTCTGAGTATGTCCGCACCCACTGCACCGGCCCTGTCGCGCTGGTTGTCGGGATGGCAGCGGATCGGATGGATGCCGGCCTCGACGAGATCCGGGCCATCGCCCGGGAGAACCTCGACCGGACCAGCCTCGCCGACGTCAACTCGTCGGTCGGCCGTGCCGAGCAACTCGGCGACGAACACTGGCCCACCGGAGCCCTCATCGGCGACACCACCCCGGCGGACCTCACCGTCCTCGTCCAGGACCACCCGCTCCGGGCCGGTGTCGCGATCGTCACCCCGACGGCGAGCGCGGGTGTGTTGACGGTGTCGGAGGCCGGCCGGGTCGAGGGGCTCGGGTTCAGTCTGACGGCGGTGGGACTGACCGAGGATGAGGCCGTCGGCTGCGCGGTTCTGTTGGCGGCCGCGGAGACCGATGACGACGCGCCGGCGCCGCCCTCTGACCATCTGGTCGATGTCACCGGCAACATCCTCCCCGACCACACGACGGAACGTGACGACCTCGACGGTGGCGTCGAACCGGTGCTGCCATTCCCCGACGACGAGTACATCGCCGCCACGGCCGCCACCGGCGACGATCTCGAGGTCCTGGCTCCCCGGGTCGAGGAAGCGGCCGCCGCCGAGCTGGTGGAGCGGGACTGGGACCTCGACTCGCAGGTCCGGGCCTGGTTCTCCGACCGTTGCCCCTATCCGCGGCTGGCCCTGCTGGGGCCGGCCACAGCGCGCATCAACGGCACCCTGACCGTGAAGCGGCGTGCCTTCTACATCGAACTCCTCGCCTACCTCGCCCTGCATCCCGACGGTGTCACCCTCGACCAGCTGGCGACAGCGTTCGGCCTGAAGCCCCAACGGACCCGGGCGGTCATGACCCATCTGCGTCAGTGGCTGGGAACGAACCCAAGAACCAACACCCCGCACATCCCCGACGCGAGGTCGTCGGAGAAGGCGAAGGCCCGCGGGGTCGGCCTGTATCTCGTCGAGGACCTGCTACTGGACGTCGACCTGTTCCGCCGGCTCCGTGCCCGCGCCACCGCGAAAGGCCAAGACGGCATCGCCGAGCTCGAGACCGCGCTGAGTCTGGTGACCGGCCGACCGTTCGACCAGCCCCGCGCCCACGGCTGGACCTGGCTCAGCGAGGGGGACCGGATCGATCACCACATGGTGTGCGCTGTCGGGGACGTCGCCCACACGATGGTCACCCACCACCTCCACGCCGACGATGTCGAAGCGGCCGCCCGCGCGGCGTCGATCGGGCTCCAGGCCGACCCCGACTCCGAGGTCGCCCGCCTCGACCTGGCAGCGGTCATGATCCACCAGGGACATCCGGGAACCGCCCGATCCATCGTCGCCGAGGCCCTCGGCGACAGCGTCGACCTGGACCTCACCCCACGCGGCGCCGAGGTGCTCTCGCTGAAGAACTGGCTCCGCATCGGCTGACACCTCCACACATCCGATCAGCCGACCCCAACCTCTCGGGGTCGGCCCCATCGCGTCCGCGGCCTTGACGCCCGCGCCCAACCAGCCATACCCGGGCAAGGGCCGCCGCCCGGGGCCGTGCCGACGGACACCACCACCGAGGGTGCCGGCGGCGCTCTCGCCTCTGCCGACCCGGCAGGGGCCGCGCGCCGTTCGCGCGCCCTGGAGTGGCGTCGTGTCGTCGATCGGTGGGGGAACGCTCCCGCCTTCCTGGCGGGCGGAGCCCTTGGGGAACGTTGCCGTGACCGGCCCGGTCGGGGTCGTCGAGCAGGATTCCGGGAACGTTTGTCTCGCCAAGCCAGACAGTGATTCGGGCAGGCTCCAACGAACGAGGGGAACGTTCCCGGGGTGATAGAAGCCGCCCCCGGGCGACGCTGGCGGACACGAACGTTGGTGTCCTGGGACCGTGGCGCCTTGGCCTTGACCGACCCGGAGGCCGTGTGTGGACGACACCGTGCGCTGCCGGTGCGTGCGCGCGCCTGGGTGCGCTTTCGTCCACAGGGGGGAACGTTCCCGTCTCGGCCTTCTTGGCGGGGGAACGTTTGGGGGACGTTCCCGGTGTTCGGTCTGGTCAAGTGTCGGTAGGCAGGTTTTCGGGAACGTTTGTTTCACCTAGTCAGACCGGGATTCGGGCAGGTTCCTGGGTGGGGGGACGTGCCTTGAGGGGATGAAAGGGGCAACGAAAAGGACAACGTACGCGAGGCAGAGTTCCGGCGAACCTCGTGAAAGGACTCGCCATGAGCTTGCGTACGGCTGTCAACTTCGACTCCCTACTGACCACTGCCGAGGAGACCTGGCCGGACTGGACCTGTTCGGAACCGGTACTCGGCCAGTTCTCCAGCACCGGTGACGTGTTGGCGTGGCGCATCGATGCCGATTGGCACGATGAGCGGGAGGTCCTGCTGGCCCTGGGCCGGCTCACCCTCAGCGAAGACACGCGACTGGAGGCGACCTCCGTGCTGGTCGGGCTGGTCCTGCCGGCCTGTG
>JAUHXZ010000036.1 GCA_030426725.1 Actinomycetes bacterium | reverse complement strand
ACCGGATCCGCGGCGGCAAGATGGACGAGAACGACTGGCAGCGGGTCACCGACAAGTCGGTCGTCCTCAGCGAGAAGGACTTCTTCATCGACGATTCGCCCAACCTCACCATGATGGAGATCCGGGCAAAGGCCCGCCGGCTCAAGCAGCGCCACGACCTGCAGCTCATCGCCATCGACTACATCCAGCTCATGACCTCGGGCAAGAAGGTCGAGTCCCGCCAGCTCGAGGTGTCCGAGTTCTCACGCCAGATCAAGCTGCTCGCCAAGGAGCTGGAGATCCCGGTCATCGCGTTGTCCCAGCTGTCGCGTAACACCGAGCAGCGCAAGGACGGTATCCCGCAGCTGTCGGACCTGCGAGAGTCGGGATCGCTGGAGCAGGACGCGGACATCGTGCTCATGCTCCATCGCCCGGAGATGTACTCCCAGAACCCCACCGACGACGAGCGGGGCCTGGCGGCATTCCACATCCCCAAGCACCGAAACGGCGAGACCGGCAAGGTTGACGCGCTGTTCCAGGGTCACTACAGCCGGTTCACGAACGCCCCCGTGTGACGACCGGGTGCGCAACGGCGCGCACCTTGACATGCGCAAATCTTTTCGCGAATACTACCCGTGGGACGCCCGCGCTTGTCTCCCTGGCATCCCCCCGCCGGAGACGCCCCCGCCGGGCGTCTCGCCATGCGCGGCCACCAACGCGACGAAGTCCTCGATCCTCACGCCCGCCTCGAGGGGATGACGGAAGTTCGTTCCCGTCGGGAGGCGGTACTGGTTCCGTCGGCCGGTCTTGACCTTGTCGACATAGCCCTGCTCGACGAGTTCCCCGACGATCTGCTGCACGGCCCGCTCGGTGATGCCCACGCGCTGGGCGATGTCCCGCATCCGGGCGTCCGGATCCTGGGCGAGGGCGATCAGCACATGTCCATAGTTGGAGAGGAAAGTCCAGCCCGTCGCCATGTATTGGATACTACCCTTGCACGATTCACGAATAGGAAGGCATTGATAATCATGCCGCTCGCTGGTGAACCCTCGAACCCCGTCGCGCCCCAGGATGGCGGACCGGATGCCCTCCTCGTCGCAGATATCGCACTGCTGACCGATCTGCACCGCCAGGTCCTCGCCGAGTCCGGCAGGGACCGCCTCGCCGAACTGATGACCCGCCTCGAGGAGGCCGCCGCCGGCGCCTCCGACCACGGGGATCCGGATGAGCCGTCGCGGATCATCGAGGCCCTGAGCGCGGACGACGCCGCCAGCCTGGCCGCGGCGCTGACGGTGCACTTCCACCTCATCAACCTGGCTGAGGAGCGGCACCGTTCCCGCCTGCTGCGGCTGGCCGACCCCCGGTCCGGTGAGGCGACCCCCGACATGTGGCCCGCCGTCGCCGCGCTCGGCCACCTCGCCAACCGCGTCCACGACCTGCGCATCCATCCGGTCTTCACGGCCCACCCCACCGAGGCCCGGCGTCGCGCGGTCTCCGCCGCCCTCAACCGGATCGGCGACAACCTGGACCGCTACGACGACGCCGCCGCCGGACTGCACGAGACCGAGGCCGCCAGGCGGCGCATGCTTGAGGAGATCGACATCCTCAGCCGCACGTCGCCGCTGCGCACGACGCCGCCCCAGCCCACCGACGAGGTGCGCACCGTGATGCAGGTGTTCGACCAGACGCTGTTCCGCACCGTCCCCCAGCTGTACCGCTCAGTCGAGATGGTCATCGCCGACGGCGACGCGGGCCGACGGGCACCCGAGGTTCCGGCCTTCCTGCGCTTCGGCTCCTGGGTGGGCGGCGACCGCGACGGCAACCCGTTCGTCACCGCCGAGATGACGCGGCAGACGGCCGCCATCCAGGCCGACCACGCGCTGCGGGCCCTCACCACGGCCGCCGAGCGCATCGCCCGCACCCTGACCATGAACGAGGAGGCGACCCCGCCGTCGGCGGAGCTGGCAAACTCCATCGCCCGCGACGCGGTCTCCGCCCCGGAGGTGTTCTCCGGGATCCGGACCTCGTCGCCGGGCGAGCCCCACCGCCAGAAGCTCATGTTCGTCGGGGAGCGCCTCGCGGCCACGCGCAGCGGTCGCCTGGAGCTGGCCTACCGCCAGCCCGACGAGCTCCTGGCGGACCTCCGCCTCATCCAGGAATCGCTGCACGAGGCCGGCGACGACCGGGCCGCGTTCGGCGAGCTCCAGCACCTGATCTGGCTGACCGAGACCTTCGGGTTCCATCTGGCCGAGCTCGAGGTCCGGCAGCACAGCGCCGTCCACCGCGCGGCGCTGGACGAGCTGTTGGCCCAGCTCGACGAGGTGCCCTCCGACGACGCCGCGCGGCTGACCCTGCTGGACAGGCTCGCCGTCGAGGGCTGGCCCGAGCACGTCCAGCCCCGTTCCGACAAGACCCGGGAGGTGCTCGACACCCTCCGCGTGATGAGCTGGCTCCAGGACCGTTGGGGGCCCCGGTCGTGCGGTCGCTACATCGTCAGCTTCACGCAGGGCGCGGAGCACCTCGTCGCCGTCCGTGCGCTCGGCCGCCTCGCGGTGCGCGACGCGCCGCTGCGTCTCGACGTCGTACCGCTGTTCGAGACCGGCGCGGACCTCAACGGTGCCGTCGACGCCCTCGAGGAGTGGCTGCCGCTGCCCAGCACCCAGGCCTGGCTCGCGGGCACCGACGGGCACGTCGAGGTGATGGTCGGCTACTCCGACTCGGCCAAGGACGTCGGCCCCGCCGCCGCGACCCTCACGCTGCACAAGGCGCAGGACGAGCTGGTCGGCTGGGCGGAGAAGCACGACATCCATCTCACGATCTTCCATGGCCGGGGCGGCTCCCTGGGCCGCGGCGGCGGCCCGTTGCACCGAGCGATCCTCGCGCAACCACCGGGTTCGGTCGCGGGGCGTTTCAAGGTCACCGAGCAGGGCGAGGTGATCTTCGCCCGGTACGCCGACGAGACGCTCGCCCAGGCACACCTGGAACGACTCACGTCCGCCGTGCTGCTCGCCGGCACCGAGGACGCCACCGAGGGCAACCGGACCGCCACCGACCGGTTCGCGGACACCGCGCGACTGATCGAGGAGACGTCGCGCGAAGCCTGGTGGAAACTCGTTCGAATCCCCGGGTTCGCCGATGTCGTGGCCGAGTCCAGCCCGCTCGAGGAACTCGGCGAGCTGCGCCTCGGATCACGCCCCGCGCGGCGCAGCGGCGCCACGTCGGGGCGCGACCTCGCCGATCTCCGTGCGATCCCCTGGGTGTTCGCATGGGCGCAGATCCGCGCCAACATCCCCGGCTGGTACGGCCTGGGCACGGGCCTCGAGGCCGTGGGCGACGTCGCGCTGCTCCGCGAGGCGTACCGCGAGTGGCCGCTGTTCGCCAGCATGATCGACGTCGCCGAGATGAGCCTGGCCAAGGCCAATCCGCGTCTCGCGGCGTCGTTCCTGGAACTCGGCGGGCGGCCCGAGATCACCGAACGGGTCCTCGGTGAGCTCGAGCGCACCAGGCGCTGGGTGCTCGCCACCATGGGTCAGGATGAACTTCTGGAGCAGAAGCCGCTGCTGCATGGGCGCGTCGCGCTGCGTGCCCGCTCGGTGGACGCGCTCAGCCACCTTCAGCTCCGGGCGCTGCGCATCATCCGCAACGTCAACGGCGGCATGGACGAGGCGGAGCGGAACAGTTGGACGCGCGTCCTGCTGCTCACCGTCAACGGCGCGGCCGCCGGCCTGCAGAACACCGGATAGACCGGCCCCTGGTCAGGCCGGCTCCGGGGCCTCCTCGGGGTCGGCTTCGACCGGCAACGGTTCGGGGCTGCGCGACGCGCGCCTGATGTTGCCGACGCCGCGCGCGACGATCCACGCCACCACCACGCCCCCGGCCGACCAGGCCAGCCAGTGGTCGGCGATCATGATGAGCATCATCGCCAGCAGCGTCGGCGCCAGGTACTGCATGGAGCGCAGGACGTAGACGCCGAACGAGGGCATCGCCACGCCCCTGGACTCGGCCACGGACTTCACCATGAAGTTCGGGCCGTTGCCGATGTAGGTGAGCGCGCCGCAGAACACGGCGCCGAGGGAGATCGAGATGAGGAACGTCTCCGGCACCGGCGGCGTGGTGCCGATGAGTTCGACCCCCGGTGGGACCGGCATCTGCGAGGCCATCTCGTAGAAGGTCGCATAGGTGGGGGCATTGTCCAGCACCGACGACAGGCCGCCGGTGAAGAGGAAGAACGTGATCTCGTTCAGCGGAAGCGACGGCGCCTTCTGCCCGAGGAACTCGAGCGCCGGGATCATCGTGAGGAAGATTCCGATGAACAGTGCCCCCACCTCCGCGATCGGGCCCCAGTCGAACTCGTTGTCGACGTACCGGACGGCCTTCGGGGTGGTGAGCATCGACGCCCCCGCGGCGCCGAGCATGATCAGCTCGCGGGTCGGGATCCAGTCCATCGGTGCGGCGTGGCCGGCCTCGATGGCGTGCAGGTCCATCGAGGGGGCGAAGGCCACGGCGGCGATGATGACGGCGAACCAGAGGAAGTTGATCTTGCCGCGTACGCCGAGGGGCTCGATGTGGGTGCGGTCGAACGCGACGGCCGCCGGGTCCTCGGATGCGTAGATGCGGCGGTCGAGCGCGTAGTAGGTGAACAGCATGAGGGCCCCGACGAACAGCCACTGGGGCCAGAGCCCGAACGTCCAGGTGAAGGGCACGCCGCGCAGCAGGCCGAGGAACAGCGGAGGGTCGCCCAGCGGGGTCAACAGACCGCCGCAGTTGGCGACGATGAAGATCGCGAACAGCACGGTGTGCACGCGGTGACGGCGTTCCTGGTTGGTGTTGAGCAGCGGCCGGATGAGGAGCATGGCGGCGCCCGTGGTGCCGACGAACGACGCGATGACGCCGCCGACGGCGAGGAAGATCGTGTTGTTGCGCGGCGTGGCCTCGATGTCGCCCTTCAGGAACAGTCCGCCCGAGACGATGAACAGCGCCAGCAGCAGTGAGATGAACTGCGCGTACTCGTAGACCGCATGCCCGACACGCCACGGATCGTCGAACATCCACACACCCATGGCGACGGGGATCCCGAGCAGCAGCGCCAGCCCCAGCTGGACCGCGCGCTTCTCCCAGTGGTGCGCCAGGCTTGGCAGCAGGGGGAAGATGGCGATGCCGGCGAGCATCGTGGCGAACGGGATTATGGTCCACCAGGGGTAGGTCATCGGTCGGGCTCCTCGCCGGGCCTCACCCGGCCCAAGGTTCAGGCTCCAACCCTAAACCTGGCCGGTCGGACCATTGAACCCGGGCGGGCGCCGACAGGCTTCATCCCTTGTCAGGGCCGTCTCAAATTGGCGCGGCGCAACCTTTGGCATCATCGGTACGTGACCGACGCACTCGACCTCCAGCACCGCGTGGGCGCCTGGTTTGCCGCCAACGCCCGCGATCTGCCGTGGCGTCGCCCGGGCACCACCGCCTGGGGCGTCCTCGTGAGCGAAGTGATGTGCCAGCAGACCCCCGCGACGCGCGTCGCCCCGCTGTGGGAGGCCTGGCTCGCCCGCTGGCCCGCGCCGTCGGATCTCGCTGAAGCGGGGACCGCCGACGTCCTGCGCGCCTGGGGCCGGCTCGGCTACCCCCGCCGCGCGCTGCGCCTGCAGGAGACGGCACGCGCCGTCGTCGCGGAGCATGGCGGGAAGGTACCCAGCGACGAGGAGGCGCTCCTCGCGCTGCCCGGGGTGGGTCGCTACACGGCCGCGGCGGTGATGGCGTTCGCGCACCGTCGCCGCTCCCTGGTGCTGGACACCAACGTCCGGCGGGTGCTGGCGAGGATCGACGGCGGGGCCGAGTTCCCGGCCCCGCACGAGACCGCCGCCGAACGCAGGCGAGCCTGGGAGTTCGTTCCCGCCGACGACGGGCTCGCCGCGCTGTGGTCGGCCGGGGCCATGGAGTTGGGGGCACGGATCTGCACGGCGAAGACGCCCCGCTGCGGCGAGTGCCCGGTGGCCGACGCCTGCGCCTGGCTCGCCGCCGGGCGCCCCGCCTGGGACGGCCCGGAGCGGCGGACGCAGGCCTGGGAGGGCACGGACAGGCAGTGCCGCGGTCGCATCATGGCCGCACTACGCGGCCACGGAGCGACCCTGCTGTCGGATGTGGCGTGGAGCGACGCCCGTCAGCTGGCGGCGTGCGCGGACTCTCTCGTGGCGGACGGCCTCGCCGTGCGAACCGCCGACGGCCTGGCGCTCCCCTGACCCGCCCTCCGGCCGGGGGGGTTGAGCAATTGGCAAGGGTCAACCGGAGCCTTGCGCGCAGTTCACGCGTGGTGGTCGCGTTGACCCTTGCCAATTGCTCAAGCCCGCCCCCGCGCGGGGTCTAGCCTGGTGCCGTCGACCGCGCACCGCGGCCGCGCCACGGCAAAGGAGCCCCTATGCGCATCGGCGTCCCACGCGAGGTCAAGAACAGCGAGTTCCGGGTCGCGATCACCCCGGTCGGTGTCCACGAACTCACCCAGCACGGCCACCGCGTTCTGGTCGAGAGCGGCGCCGGCGCCGGCTCGGCAATCAGCGACGACGACTACCGCGCGGTCGGGGCCACCATCGTCGACGACGCCGACACCGCCTGGGGCGAAGCCGACCTCGTCCTCAAGGTCAAGGAGCCCATCGCCGAGGAGTACCACCGCCTGCGCGACGACCTCGTCCTGTTCACCTACCTCCACCTCGCAGCCGACGAGGCCCTCGTCGACGCGCTGCTGGCCGCGGGCACCACGTCGATCGCCTATGAGACGGTCCAGCTGTCCACCGGCATGCTGCCGCTGCTGTACCCGATGAGCGAGGTGGCCGGCTGCCTCGCCCCACAGGTGGGTGCGCACGCGCTGCTGAAGAACCAGGGGGGTCGCGGCGTGCTGCTGGGCGGCATCGGCGGTGTCGCCAACGCCAAGGTGGTCGTGCTCGGCGCGGGCGTCGCGGGCCAGAATGCCGCCAACATCGCGCTCGGCATGGGCGCCGACGTCACCCTGCTCGACACCGACCTGCAGAAGCTACGCATGAGCTTCTGGCGCTGGGACAACCGCGTCCACCAGATCGCGTCATCGACGCTGTCAGTATGCGAGCAGGTGCAGTCGGCCGACCTGGTCATCGGCACGGTCCTCGTGCCCGGCGCCCGAGCACCGAAGTTGGTCACCGACGAGATGGTCGCGACGATGAAGCCCGGCAGTGTGCTCGTCGACGTGTCGATCGACCAGGGCGGCTGCTTCGAGAGCTCCCGCCCGACGACGCACGAGAACCCCACATTCCAGGTGCGCGACTCGACCTTCTACTGCGTCGCGAACATCCCGGGTGTGGTGCCGAGCACGTCGACGTGGGCACTGACGAACGCGACGCTGGCCTACGTGGAGGCGATCGCGGACCACGGCTGGCGCGACGCGATGCGTCGGGACGACGCGCTCGCCAAGGGGCTGTCGACGCACGCGGGGCGGCTCACCTCGGGCCCGGTCGCCGAGGCCTTCGGTCGCGACTGGACCCCGGTGGCGGACGTGCTGAACTGAGGCGTGTGCCCGCAGGCTGACGGGTAGCCCGTTCCAGTAGAGAGCGAGATCGAAGCGTCGGCGGGCGCATCCTTACCGCCCCGGAGGCGGAACTCCGGTGTCAGTCCTTGCGAGCCTGGCCACCGAGCGAGAAGCCCCCACCCTTGAGAAAGGCCGGGTGGATCACGCCGAACACGTTGCGGAGCACGGAGACCGCCACGGCCGCCGCGTGGGTCGCCTCGCTGACAGGGAGCACCAGCCGATACGCCGAGCTGTACCTGCTGAAGCGGCGCAGCCCACACTTCCGCAATGCGGACATGTCGGCCCGGGTCAGGCGGTAGGCGCAGGCCAGCACATCGTTGCCCGCAACGATGACCCCGACCTCGCCCTCCCAGGCGAGGGTCTCGACGGAGGGGGTGCGTTCCAACCCATATCCGCAGTCGTCGCCGTCACAACCGTCGTCGATACTCGCCAGGAGGAATTGCCCCGGCCGCAACTCCCGCACCGCGACTGCGTACTCCTGTTCGAACCTGCTCCAGGACGCTTCTACCGTGGCGTCCAGATCTATGACGTCGTCCATGAGGACCTCCTACCATCCGCGTTGCCGGCCCGGGTGTCGACTCCTGATGCCACGCTAGGGCGCTGGTACGACAGTTTCGCCCCGGTAAACTTCCGAAGGGCGGGACCCCTCGCGCACGGCCACGCGGCGGAAGGCGGCTTGTGGACACCACCGGCAGAAGCAGGGACGGCAGTATCCATGTGACAGACGAGCGGTTCAACACGCTCTCGCACCTGGTGGCCTTCTGCTTCTCGCTCTTGGGAGCGGTGCTCCTCGTGTCGCAGGCCATCGCTCAGGCAGACGTTTGGAAGATCGTCGGCTTCAGCATCTACGGCCTGTCCCTGATGACCCTCTTCGCGGCCAGCACCCTCCATCACGGCCTGGATCGCGGCCCCCGGTTCAACGAGGCGCTGCGCACGATCGACTACGCGTCGGTCTTCGTCCTCATCGCCGGCACGGCCACCCCCCTCGTACTGGTGCTGTTCCGCAGCGTGTACGGGTGGGCGGTGTTCGGCGCCTTGTGGACCATCGCGATCCTGGGAGTAGTGCTGCGCTCGGTCTGGCGACGGCTCCCGAAGTACGTCACCAATACCCTCTACATCACCCTGGGCTGGATGAGCGTCGCGCTGTTGGGAGCGGGCGTCCAGCTCCCGCTGGAGGCTCTGATCCTCCTGGGTGCGGGCGGCCTGGTGTACAGCGCGGGCTTCGTGATCTACGTGCTCGAGCGGCCGAACCCGTGGCCGGGCCGGTTCGGCTTCCACGAGATCTGGCACGTGCTGGTGGCCGTGGCGGCATTGCTGCACTACCTCCTGATGTACTTCTACGTGCTGCCCGCGTGACCCTCCCCCGTGTCCTGCAGAGTCACGATCACGCCGGCGAACCGGGAGACTGGGCGACCCGGCCACAGCCCTCGACGCCCGGGTTTGGGGGGAGCTGGGCGGTAGGGCGGCGGGCGACGCGGGGACGTCGCAGAGCGACGTCGCCCGGCTCAACCCGCATGGGTCACACTCGACGCCAACCGCACAGCTCGACGCCTGCGCAATTGCGCTGGCGTGGAGTAGCAAGGCTGGCGTCCGCGAGTGTTGGGCATCCGACCGTACTGCCGTCGTCCGCGAACTCCGCGAGCTGCGTATCGAACGTCCTTGCCATCGACTGATTGACTGGGACGTCCCCGCAGGCTGACGTTGGGTACCGCCTCTGGTGCGCGGCTACCCGCGCGACAACGCCTCCATCTGCTGCACCACCAGCTTCACTGCCTCCTCGGACCTGTCCGGCGGGTACTTGTACTTCCGCAGGAGCCGCTTGATCTTGGCCCTGATCGACGCACGCACGTCGTCGCGGACGGTCCAGTCGGTCTTCGCGTCACGCCGCAGCAGTTCGACCAGTTCGCGCGCGATCTCCCCGAGCACCGGCTGCCCCAGCACGTCCATGGCGGACTCGTTGCTCGCCACGGCGTCATAGACGGCGAGTTCATCCGTGCCCAACGGAGGATCGAACTGGTCACCCCGCCGGGCCTCGTCCGCGATCTCCTCAGCGGTGCGCCACAGTTCCAGGAGCACTTCCGCCGAGGTGAGCTGACCGTTGGTATAGCGGTTGATGACATCCGCCACACGATCCCCGAACGTCTGCTGCCTCACGAGGTTTCGCCCCGATACCCGGGCCGCCTCCAGGAGCAGCGCAGACCTGAGCGCCTCGATCGCCAACTGCGGGTTCTCCGAAGCCTGTGCCTCCTCGAGCACCGACGGCATCAGGTGATCGAAGTCCGGCGGGGTGATCTGCGCCATCTCGTAGATGTCGATGACGTCGCGTGCGTCGGTGGATTCCTCCACGACGGCGAGCAGCGCACGGGCCACCTCTTCCGGCACCGGTCGGCCGCTGGCCTCCCGCTCAGGGGCGTCGAGCTTCGCGACCCAGGCACGAACCTCGACGTAGAAACGTACTTCTTCGGCGATGTCGGCAAGATTGTCCGCTCCCGCGGCCAGTGCCCACGCGCGGCCGAGCTGAGTCGTGAGATGCCGGTATCGGTCAGTGAGCGTGGCCTGCCCCTCACCTACCCGATTCCCAGGGTTGCGCGGATCGCGAAGCCATGAAGTCAACAACCGAGCTGCGTCCATCCAGCCTCGCGGCGTACCGAGCTTGGCACGCCACTTGACGGGGCGCACCAGGTCGCGGAGCTGGTCCACCAGCGCCCTCGCCAACTCGACGGCCTCGCCGACGTCGCGGCCCATAGGGCGCTCCCGCTGGTCCGACAGTGTGTACTCGGCCAAGGCCTGGGCCAGATTGTCGGTGAGCGGTGCGTAGGCGACCAGCAGCCCTGCCGACTTGCCGCGGAACGTTCGGTTGACGCGGGCCAGGGTCTGCATGAGCAGAGCACCCTTGAGGGGCCGGTCGAGGTAGAGGGTGTGAAGTGGCGGCGAGTCGTACCCCGTCAGCATCATGTCCTTGACGATGACGAGTTCGAGCGGGTCGTCGGGTGTGGCGAGCCGCTTCTTGATCACCTTGTTCTCGGACTCCCGCCGGACATGATCGCTGATCGGGGGCTGATCCGAGGCGCTGCCGGAATAGACAACCTTCACACGTCCGCCGTCGATGGCGTCGGAGTGCCACTCTGGCCGTAGTGCGATCACTTCGCGGTACAGGTGTGCGGCGATCTCGCGGGTCGCGCAGACGATCATGCCCTTGCCCGGTCCCTCGATCTCCGGGTTCATGCGGGCGCGGCGCTTCTCCCAGTGGTCGACGATGTCTGCGGCGAGAGTGCGCAGCCGCTCCGGCGCCCCGTAAATGGAGTTGATGACGGCAACGGATCGCTCGACCTGCTCGCGTTCGGTCTCGTCCAGTTCGCGGGTCAGTTCGTCGGCCGCAGCATCCAGTTGCTCGGAGGTGACGCCCTCGTCGAAGCCGACGGTGACGAGCCGGGGTTCGTAGTAGACGGGGACTGTCGCCCCGTCGGCGACGGCGCGGGTGAGGTCGTAGACGTCGATGTAGTCGCCGAACACTTCACGCGTGTTGCGGTCGTTGAAGCTGATCGGGGTGCCGGTGAACGCGATGAGGGTGGCATTCGGGAGGGCGTCGGCGAGATGGCGGGCGTAGCCGTCGAGGTCGTCGTAGTGGCTGCGGTGCGCCTCATCGACGATGACCACGATGTTGCGACGATCGGACAGCAGGGGATGCTCGCGGCCCGCCTCGCGCTCCTGCTGCGTCCGCCCGAATTTCTGGAGAGTGGTGAAGAGAATCCCACCGGAGTTCCGTTCGGACAGGGAATCGCGGAGCGCTTCCCTCGTGTGGATCTGGACGGGTTTCTCGGGGAACAGCTTCGACGCGGCGAACCCGTCGAACAGTTGGCCGTCGAGCTCGGTGCGGTCGGTGACCACGACCACTGTGGGATTCTGCATGCGCGGTGTCCGCAGGAGGAGGTTGGCGTAGAACTCCATCTCGAGCGACTTGCCCGACCCTTGCGTGTGCCACACGACGCCGGCCTTGCCGTCGCTCTCGACGGCCTGGACGGTGCGGCCCACCGCCTTGGTGACCGCGAAGTACTGGTGAGGCTTGGCAGTGCGTTTGAGAATGCCTCCCTCCCCTTCCGCGAAGGCGGTGAAATTGCGCACCAGCTGGCCGAAGCGTTCCAGGTTGGCCACGCCGTCGAGGAGGGATTCGAGCGCGGGCACGTCGCCGACGAACGGGAGCCCGTCGTCGTCGACCTTCCACTCGGCGTAGTGGTTGAGCGGGGCGAAGGGATTGCCGTACTTCGCCACCACGCCGTCGCTCACCAGCGTGAGAACGCATGCCCGGAACGCCATCGGGAACTCGCGCAAGTAGGTTGCCAGCTGGGCATGAGCGGTGGCGACAGTGGCGGCCTCGTCGCCGGCGTTCTTCAGCTCGACCAGGCCGACGGGCAGCCCGTTGCAGTAGAGGACGAGATCGAAGCGGCGGTGAGCATCGCGGTCACGGACGATCACCTGGCGCGCCGCGAGCCAGTCGTTGACCGATGGGTCCGGGTCGATGAGCCGAAGCGTGGGCGTGCGCTCGGTGCCGTCGGGTTCCAGCCAGGTGACTCCCCGGTAGCCGTGCACCATCAACTCGTGGAACCGAAGGTTCTCCGAGGCGGCGTCCTGGGACGCCGGAGCCAGGATCTCAACGACGGCCTGATCGAGGAGGTCCGCCGGAACCGACGGGTTGAGCCGGGCGAGCGCCGTCCGGAAGTCGACGACCAGCACGGGATCGGCCGCTGAGGCCCGGCGGACGTTGAGCTCCGAGCCGTGCACGGGGCGCCACCCGAGCTCGCCCAGGTAGTCGTGGGCGAGGAGTTCGAGGTCGTCTTCCAACATGGGCACAGTCTGCCGCGTCGGAATCGCAGCGGACTGGTCCCCCACGCGAACGGGCATTATCGAGTTGTCCACAGGCTCTTGACTCAGCAGTTGAAGCTGAGCCGCCTTCCGAGTACTGTGGGCATTACCCCGTTGGGGCAATGACTTCGCGGTTGAGCGGTAGATTGCCCTTGTGGATGGAAAGGGCATTGGATGAACACGGACGCTTTTGAGAGCGTCGGCGAAGCACTCGCCGACGAACGCGGTCGGCTCCCGATGGCCAAGACCGGAGTCCGAAAGGACGACCGGTACTCGGTCGCAGTGAACGCGGACGGTCAGATCCTGTTGACGCCGCTGGTCTCGATACCGCGTCGCGAACTCATCGTGTGGGAAAACCAGGTGCTTCGGGAATCCTTGGCGCGCGGCCTGGCCGAGGCCGCAGCTGGCCAGACGATGAGCCTCGGCAGCTTCGCCCAGTACGCCGACGATGAGGACGACGAGGCCTGATCCGGTGGAATTGAGGTTCACCCCAGAGGCTTCCGAGGTCTTGAAGCAGCTCGAATCACCCAACTACGAGGTGAAGCTGAAGAAGGTTCGCAAGACCCTCGGCCGCCTAGAACAGAACCCGCGACACCCCGGTCTCAATTCCCACAAGTACCAGTCGGTCAAGTCTGTCGACGGTTCAGACCTGTGGGAGTCGTACGTCGAGAATCACACACCGGGCGCGTGGCGGATCTTCTGGATCTACGGGCCCCAGGACGGGCAAATCACGATCGTGACTATCGGGCCGCACCCCTGACTGCCCTAGGCTGGCATGCATGGGCGCCGATTCTCCCCGGACAGACGAACTGATCGTTCGTGCCCTCACCGCCTACAGTGATGCCTGCACGATTCCGACGTTGACGCCGTCCTGCCCCTACTACAGAGAGAACGACGGCGGTCCGACCTGCGGCGAGGAATGTCGCTCGGCTCTTGAACAGTTGGGTGTTCATCGCCCGACCACCTCGGTCACTGTTTCGGGAGGGCTCGTCATGACCGGCGTGTCGAGGCCGATCGAGATCGCGTCTGGCGCCGGGCTCTTCGACGCCACCGAGGCCATGCTCCGCGACCTGACCTCGCCGGTCGGGGCCGCAAGCACCACAGCGCTCCTGTTACGGCTCCGAACGCACGTAGCGACGCCACCCAACGTCCGCACCCTGACCGACGACGACTTCTTCGACATCTGGCGCGAACTCACTCAGCGTGGCCTGGATGTCCCCGCGACCCTCCGCGTCGGTGCCTCACCGAAGGTCGCGGACGTCATCGCCGAGATGGTCGCGGACCAGCCGAGCTCCGACCCCTGGCGTCGGCTCTGGACCACATGCCTGGCCCGGGACATGAAGCCGGAGGCCTGCCGTGATTGGTTTGCCGCGCATGTGACCGAGTGGCTGGCGCGGCTGGTGGAAAGCGATCTGGAGGGATTCCTGGCGTGGCACGCGCCCGAGGAGGCGCTATTCAGCAACCTGCCGCCGACACTGCCCGAGCCCGAGGCGCTCTGGCTGTGGGAGCGGTTCACTGTGACGCACCTGTCCGACTGGACGACCAGCAGCCTGGTCAAGGAGTGGGCATACTCACGCGGAAGCATCACGACCCGCTGCGGAGACCGCGTCCTCGCCGCGAGAGCCATCAGCCCGATCGAGGTGGCTACCGTGGCCCTCGACCGCCTTTCCAAAGCCACGCCCCAAACGTTCGCGCAGCGGCGCGATCTCGGTACTGATCAGTTCGTCAATCAGGCGGCCCACCTCCTCCAGCAAGGCAATGCGGCTGGGGCTGCGGACATCTTCACGGCCCTGGCTTTCATGAACCCGGCCGATGGTGAGGCCCTCAACAATCTCGGGTTCTGCCTGATCCCACACAATGCGGCACAGGCGATCGGCCCCCTCGGCAGAGCGTCGCGCCTCCCCCTGAACCAGCCGGCACTCAATGCCGCCAACCGTGCGTTCGTGCTCCACCTTCTGGGCCGAGACGGCGAAGCACTGGCCTTGCTCGATGATGTAGAGACCTCCGACGCATCCGTACTGGTATGGCGGGAGTCCGAGTGCCGTTCATTCTCGCTCGCCGAGGCGAACCTGGGCGTGTATGTCGACGAGCTGCGTCAGCACATCAGCGACCAGCTCGCGCCAGCAGGGCCGTAACCTTGGAGGGCGCAGCGTGCGGACTGCCCGGAATCATCGAGTATGAGTGATGGGGAGGGATCTTCACTGAGTGAACTGTGAGGATCGCTGACGCAGCAGCACCGTGCAGCAGGGCCGCCATCACGCCGTCACGCCGTCACGCCGTCACGCCGACGCTAAGCCCATTGCCCCAGCTGTAGTCGAGCAGCCGACTGCGATGCATCTGGAAGACCGCAAGCCCCGGAGAGACCCCGATCTCAGCCGCGACGCGCTCGATGTCGCGGTCACGTTCGAGACCCCGGAACGGCTCCAGTCCAGCGGCACCGAATAGCGTCACCATGGCGAACCGGTTCGCCCCCTTCTCCGCCTCGGAGTTCCGCTTCTTCTCCGAGGAGAACTCGATGTGGATCTCTCCGCGTGGATCGCCCAGGATGTGGCCCAGCTCGTGAAAGAGCGTCCAGATGACGAAGCCGTCCTTCACTCGACGTCCGGTCTGCTGAATGAGAGGGTGACGGTTGTCGATCCAGCGGGTGACACCGTGGAGGGGAAGGCCCTCGGGCGGCCGAACCAGTTGGAGCGTGACTCCGACGGAAGAGAGGAGCGCCCGGACGTCTTGGATCATGCGCTGATCCGGGGTCGCGACGCGGCGCCGCAGTTCGGGAAGCAGGTCCCGCAGCCCGGCTTCGTCGTAGACGATCGAGCGGGCGGCTTCGAACTCCGGCGTCAGTTCACCCGCGCGCAGCCACGCGATGAGCAGGCCTTCATCAACCGCGGTGGAAGAGTCCTTGAGGGCCGCCAGCTGGAACTCTCCGCGGAAGTGCTCGGCGACCAGCTCACGGTAGGCGTCCACGGTGCCGCAGCGGTGGAAGGCGAGAAAGTCGGAAACGAGTTGCGGCCTGTTCCTCGCGGTCGCCTTCGTGACACCGAGAGAGCGGAGATACTTCGCCAGACGCGCGTCCACGACATCGGCGTCGGCCGCTAGCCGCTGGGCGTCATGAAGCCGGGCGAGATCCGCACGATAGGCGGTCTCGAACCGCAGCCACGAGTCGACAGGGATGGCGGTGACCCGCTCCAGTTGGATGGCGGCCTCGGCCGTGATCGGGGCGCGACCCCCGACGATCTCGTTCACCCGCTTCCGGCTCCACCCCAGGCGATCGGCGAGCTGCTGCTGCGTGAAACGCTCGTCCTCGAGCCACTCCGCGAGGTACTCCCCCGGCGCGACCGCGTAGTTCCTGTCCACGTCCCCTCCCCTCTAGTGATAGTCCTCGATCTCGATCACCAGGACCGAGACGTCATCCGCGCCGGCCTCCTCGACGACGAGGCGCCAATTCGGACTGAGCCTGCCCGCCCACTGCCCGGCCCGATCAGCCATGAGCTGATGCCACTTGCCTTGCGGATCCAGCAGCCGCAGGTCATCGAACGATCGCGCTTCCTCGAGCGCGTTGACCCGGAGCCGCAACTTGCCCGCAAGCGGTCCGCGTTTACGCTTCATTTCCTTCTCGTCGGTGCACTCCTTCTCCAGCTGCTTCGACGAGTACCGGAGCCTCAAGGGATGTAACCTTTTGCGTTACACGTTATCACGGCTGTCAACTCCTGTTGACGCTGAGCCGACCGGACATGAGCGCGGGGAGAAGTGCGTCACGGGTCGCAGCGAGGCGTCGCGACTCTTGCAGTCTCACCTCCGTGGCAACAGCGAGGTCAGTCAGCATCCTTCGAATAGCCCCAGAGAACTGTGTGTAATCCGGGACTTCAAGGGCCATCGCATCAGCGGGGCTGACTCGTTGATGCGAGCCGGAAGTGCCCCGAGCCAGCGATTGCAGCCCAACAAGCGAGGCCGGGAGCTGAAGGGCTGCCGCCAGTTCAGCGCTGGCCCCGGAGCGAGGTTCGAGCACGATGAACTCGGTCGATGCAAGTGCCGGGCGGTCCCTCGGAACCGATGCCACGTCCCAGACTCGAGGAATGCGCGGGTTCAGCTTCGAGAGGAGCACCGATGACCGTTCCAGTCGTTGCTTGGCACTCTTGATCTCGGTCCCATCCTCCAGCCTAGGGACCTCGCCGTCATCGAAGGCAGGAAGGCTGAAATGCCACACCTCACCCGGAGGTGGCGTGATCGTGTTCTTTCGAACCTCGGCGACCTCGCTGAGGGAAACCACCGGGGCCGCTGCGGATTCTCTGACCACTAATGCCTGCGAAAGCGCCCTGGCCGATTCGTTCGCCTGCTGATTGGCGGCGATCTTGTCGTCCAGCGCTCCCAGGACGTCGGCGATGGCGGTTTGGGTGGCGAGGTCAGGAAGCCAGACCTCGATGCTGTCCAGTGCCGCCCGATTGAGTTTTGGCTGCGCTGATCCAGTCAAATACCCGGTCACATCGGCAAGCTGGAGCTGGTAGCAGATGTAGCGGATGTCAGAAACACCCTGAACTGCAGTGAGGACGTGCGCGTGGTTGTTGACCCAGAACCGCCCGTCCGCCAGGAAGGCAATCGGAGTGTTGCGGCTCCGGAGATTCTCTCCATCTTCGGCCACGAGCAGATGTTGGCCCTCGAACAGGAACTCACTCACCCAGTCCACAACGCCGGACGCACCGTAGTAGGGGTATGGGCCAGCCTCACGGAGGGAGGACCGGACGGGCACCCGTTGAGCATCCAAATTCTGTGTCACATCTCCAAGCGCAACCCACGTCATTGGGCGATCTTCCGAAGCTGCTCGCGGACGACGGCGTCGAGGCGATCGGATTCGTCCATCGCCTCGACCAGCTCCTTGACCAACCGCTCGATCTTCTCGTCGAGGGGTTCGCCGTCGTCCTCGGCCGCCGCGGTGCCGACATAGCGGCCCGGGGTCAGGGCGTAACCGGCGGCCTTGATCTCCGCCGTCGGAACCGAGCGGCAGAAGCCCGGCACGTCCTCGTACTCCCCCTCGATGCCGCGCCAGGCGGCGAAGGTGCCCGCGATGCGGGCGATGTCGTCGTCGCTCAGGGCGCGCTCGGCGCGGTCGACCATGTGGCCAAGATTGCGGGCGTCGATGAAGAGAGTCTCGCCGCGGCGGTCGGTGAGGGTTGTGCGGGCTGAACCCTTGTCCTTGGCGAGGAACCACACGCAGACCGGGATGCCGGTGGAGCGGAACAGCTGGGTGGGGAGCGCCACCATGCAGCTCAACACGTCGGCCTCGACCATCTCCGCGCGGATCTTGCCCTCACCGCCGCTGTTGGACGACATCGACCCGTTCGCCATGACGACGCCGGCCTGGCCGTCGGGGGCAAGCTTGCTGAGGATGTGCTGTAGCCAGGCGTAGTTCGCGTTCCCAGCGGGAGGCACGCCGTAGGCCCAGCGGGCGTCGTCCTCGCGGCGCGACCAGTCCTTGATGTTGAACGGCGGATTGGCCATGATCACGTCGGCCTTGAGCTCCGGGTGGAGGTCGCGTGCGAACGTGTCGCCCCAGGTGGGGCCCAGATTTCCGAGGATGCCGTGAATGGCGAGGTTCATCTTCGCCATCCGCCAGGTGCGCTCGTTGAGCTCCTGGCCGTACACCGAGATGCTGCCGGGCGAGCGGTGGTGCGATTCGAGGAACTTCTCCGCCTGGACGAACATGCCGCCGGAGCCGCAGCAGGGGTCGTAGACCCGGCCCGACGTCGGGCGCAGCACCTCGACGAGCACGCGCACCACCCCGGCAGGTGTGTAGAACTCGCCGCCGCGCTTGCCCTCGGCGCGGGCGAACTTCTCCAGGAAGTACTCGTAGACCTCGCCGAGGAGGTCGCGGGCTCTGGTCGCACCCGAGCCGGTGAACCGGGCCCCGTTCAACAAGTCGATGAGTTCGGAGAGTCGTCGCATGTCGACGCTCTGCCGGTTGAACACCTGCGGCAGGGTGCCCGTGAGCGGCTTGTTCTCCTCCATGAGCCGACGCATCGCGTCGTCGACGAGTTCGCCGGTGGACTTGTCCGGCGTGCCCTTGGCGTTGGCGGCGAGATAGGCCCAGCGGGACGGAGCGGGCACCCAGAACACCTGCGAGCCCGTGTACTCGTCGCGGTCCTCGAGGGTCTCGACGATCGTGGACTCGTCGTAGCCCTCCTCGGTCAACTCACTACGGATCTGGCCGCGTCTCTCGTCGAAGGCGTCGGAGACGTACTTGAGGAACACGAGCCCGAGCACCACGTCCTTGTACTGGCTGGCATCCATCGAGCCCCGCAACTTGTCGGCCGACTTCCACAGCAGATCCTTGAGCTCCTTGGCGGTGCTCGGGGCGGCGGGTTCGGCAGGTCTTCTGGCCATGGTCAGCAGGTCTCCAGGGTGATGGTGGTGGTCTCGCAGGCATCGAGGAGCGAGTCCTCGAAGACGTCGAGTGCGTCGAGCTGAGCTCTGAGCTCAGCCCGGCGCTGGTCAATCTTGTCAGCAGCCTCGGACAGCGCGAGGCGTTGGCCCCGTTCCAGAGGGGCGAGCCGCCACTGCGGAGCCTTCGTGCCGCGCGGCGCTCCCGCGATGGCCCTTCGTAGCTGTTGGGGAGTGACGGGAGCGTGGTCGGCCAGCCGCAGGGCGCGGGCGGGGGCCGCGACGAGTGCGCCGCCGGCCAGGTCGATGGTGGCGGTCGGGCCGGGACCGAGGATCACGTCGCCGGGTTTGGTCAGCCAGGCGCGGCTCCACGCCAGACCGGTGAGCCGGTCCACGGTGGTCGCCAGGCGCGGGGAGCCATCATCCGCTGTCCACACGGGGAGGTCACCGGGGCCGAGTCGTTCAAGCCGCAGCCTGGTTCCGGGCAGAAGCTTCAACCACCCGTCGTCGATCCCGCCCTGCGCGGTCACCTCGCGGCGGACCGACGCCTTCCCCACTCTCATCGGCGGGCCTTCGGAGAGCCCCGCTGCCATCGCTGACGCCCGCAACTCCTCCACAGTCAGCGGGGCGGTGGACTTGTCCGACGACAACGTGGGTACGGTCACGAGCGATCCGCCCCGGGCGATGAGATGCCGGGTGAGCACTGGGCGCAGCGTCCGCCAAGCCCTCTGGCGTTGTCCGTCGAGGTGACCCGCGGCCACTGTCAGGTCCATGGCGAGGTCTCCGACCACCTGGCCGGTGAGCTCGACGCCCATGAGGTCCGCGACGAAGGTTCGGTGCTGCTCGAACGGCAGGCTGTCGCGCTCTGCCACCACCCAGAGGGCGAGCGCCTCCCTGGGGTGCGCCGGGCGGCAGCCGGTGGGTAGCTTCACGACCGCCCGGACCACGCCATCGCGGAGAAGCTCGTCGCGAGCCGCCTGGTCCCCGGCCGGCTCCGCCAGGAGTCGGGCGGGACCGAGCACGAGCCGGACCTGGGCATCGTCGCCCAGTGCCGCCCTGGCGAAGGTATCCGCGGGCTCCGCGTCGAGAACTGTGGCGACGGCGACGGCCCACTCAGCCTCCCCTGAGACGACTCGCGCGTCCCATTCCGCGACACCCACGACGCGCCGCGTGTGGCGGCCGACGGGAGAATCGTCGCGAACGATCCCCACGGGATGAGGCCACTCGGGTGGGATGCGCCCGAGCCACGGGAAGCCCGTTCCCGCGGCGTCGAGCAGACCGGGGTTTGCGGTCGACTCGGCCAGAGCGACCGCGACGCGGGCCAGCAAGTCGGCCGCGGCCGGTGAGAGCGCTGCTGCGGCGAACGGGGGGACATGGCGGACCAGGCAGTCGTCGGTGATCCAGCGCATCGCGTCCGCCGCCCCGAATCGCTCGTCGAGGAAGAGGTCCACGGCCGCCACAGTTTCGCCGAAGTCGGAGCCGAGCGAGAGCACTTCGCTGCCGAAGCAGTCGAGCCTGTCCAGGGTCTCGGCTGCGCGCCCTACGCTGCCCAGTCCAGATGAGGCCACATCGCTCACGAGCGACTCGCCATAGGCGGCGCGGAAGGCCAGGACCGCCGACAGGCGGTCGGCCCGTCCAGCGTCAGCACGAGCTTCGAGGACCATGCGGAGCATCGGGAGCGCCCGCCGGGGGTGGGGGTTGTTTCCACGTCCGTGCGCCTCGAGCCACCCGACGACCGCGTCGGAGTCGAACAGCCCGTCATCAGGCGCAGGGAATGCCTCGATACCGGAGTAGCGCTTCTGCCACATGGTGACCACAGGCCTTCGAACCCCCGCGATCATCGCCACGTCGGCGGCCGTGATGCGCATGTGGCCTCCCTTCCTCCTGAAGCCTATCCGCACACAGCTGCACTTCCTTCATCTGAGCGATAACTCCCCTTATCCCTTCTACATACCTGTTGCAGCATGGCCTTTGGGATGGTTGATCCGCACCAACCGAAGGAACCAGGATGACTACTCAGGACCCACCATCACACGAGCCCAGCGCGTCGCGCCCTCCCGCTGCAGTGCACCTGTACCGCATGATCGTATGGCTCGCGGTCGCGGCGGCCATCCTCGTCGTCATCACTAGGCCGTTCGCCCCATTCCCCGATGCTCCCCACGCCGGCGCGCTCGGTGCCATGCCCAACTTCCAGAGCTCCATCACCTCTGCCGGCACGCGGAATGCGCTGAACGAGGCTCGTGCCGACAGCGCGCCTCAGCAACAGGTCACGAACGGCTGGTACGCGAATGACCTCCTGGAGGTCGTGGCCGAAGAGAACATCTCCGTCGTCGAAGCCTTGCGGGAACTGGAAGTGACCCAGCGTGAAGCAACCCAGAGCGCCTGGGAGATGGATGCCTGGCGGGCCGAGGACCGACGGATCGAGTCTCTGCTTGTCATCTTCGGCCTCGGCGCCGCAGCGCATCTCGCCGGTTCCTCGCTGATCGTGCTCCTCGCTCGGCGGCAGTCCAAGGGAGCAGCGCACGGCCCTGAACCCGAGGCCGCGAACACCAATGACCACCTCGACCTCGAGCCCGGAACGGAGTCCTTCGACCCGCGTCCACAGTGAGAGCCGCCGTCGGTGAGCCAGGTGTACTTGGGGGGCACGTGGCTCGCCGGCGGCCCCCGGCTGCAGACGGAAGTTTCGACGCGGGGATGTCGCAGAGCGACGTCGCCCGGCTCAACCCGCGGAGAGGGGCCCGGCTCAGTCCACGGAGGACCGTCGGATGGAGCGCGGGTCGACCCGCAGGGATGCGTCAGGCGAGGAACGGGGCGACCGCGGTCTTCGGGCGGCCGATGATCGCGCGCTCGCGTCCGCCTTCCCGGCGGATCAGGACCGGCCGCTGCGCCAGCGCCGGGGTCTCCGCCAGCACCCGGGCCACCTGGTCGGGGCTCGCGACGTCGTCGTCGCTCAACCCCAGCTCGGCGAACTTCTTGTCGCGGCGGACGAGGTCCGTCGGGTCGGCGTCGAGGATCCCGATGAGCGCCAACCACTCCGCCTCGTCGAGCGGCTCCTTGAGGTAGTAGCGCACCTCCAGATCCAGCCCGGAGGCCTCGGCGGCCTCGAGGCCGGCACGCGACGTGGAACAGCGCGGGTTGTGCAGGATGGTCAGATCGGACATCGGGTTCCTCCTCGGGTCAGTCCGGAACGTTCTCGTCGAGCTCGCGCAACCATGCGGAGGCCGACGCGTCCGACGGCATCCGCCAGTCCCCCCGCGGGGACAGGGCGCCGCCGGAGAGGACCTTCGGCCCGTTCGGGATGGCGGAGCGCTTGAACTGGTTGGCGAAGAACCGGCGCAGGAACACCGCCAACCACTTCTTGACGGTGGCCAGGTCGTAGGCGGTGCGGTCGGCCTCCGGATAGCCGGCCGGCCACAGGCCGGAGTCGGCGTCGCGCCATGCATGGTGCGCGAGGAACGCGATCTTGCTCGGCCGGTAGCCGCGGCGCAGCAGGCCGAACAGGGCGAAGTCGTGCAGCGCGTAAGGGCCGATCGAGTCCTCGGTGGACTGCGGCTTCTCGCCGTCGGCCACCGGCACCAGCTCCGGAGAGATCTCGGTGTTCAGGATGGATTCGAGCGTCTCGTTGACGCCGGGCTCCGGGAACTGCCCGGTGGCGATCGCCCAGCGGATGACGTGCTGGATGAGGGTCTTCGGCACGCCGGAGTTCACCGCGTAGTGGCTCATCTGGTCGCCCACACCGTAGGTGCACCAGCCGAGCGCCAGCTCCGACAGGTCGCCGGTGCCCAGCACGATCCCGCCGCGCTGGTTCGCGGCGCGGAACAGGAAGTCGGTGCGCAGCCCCGCCTGCACGTTCTCGAACGTGACGTCGTACAGCGGCGCGCCGTCGCCCGCGGGGTGCCCGAGACCCTTGAGCAGCTGCGTCGACATGCCGGTGATGTCGACGGTCTCGAAAGTGACGCCGAGCGCCTCGGCCAGCACCGTCGCGTTGCCCCGCGTGTGGTCCGACGTCGCGAAGCCCGGAAGCGTGAAGGCCAGGATGTGGGTGCGGGGCAGGCCGAGCCGGTCGCACGCCTTGGCCGCGACGATCAGCGCGTGCGTCGAGTCCAGACCGCCACTCACCCCGATGACGATCTTCGGGGTGCGCGCCGGGTCGCCGCCGCCGATGGCCTTCATCCGGCGCTCCAGCCCGGAGACCTGGATGTTGTACGCCTCGTAGCAGTCCTGGTCGAGGCGGGCCGGGTCGTCGGGCACGAACGGGAACCGGGACACGTGCCGGCGGAACCCCAGATCCCCCTCCGGCGGGTGGACGGTGAACTCGACGACGCGGTAGCGGTGCTCGCCCTCGGCGCGCCGGTTGTCGTCGAAGGTGCCCTGCCGGATCCGTTCCTGCCGCATCCGGTCGAGATCGACGTCGACGACGGTCCGCTGCGCGTCGTGCGGGAAGCGTTCGCTCTTGCCGAGCAGGTCGCCCATCTCGTAGACCATCGTCATGCCGTCCCACGACAGGTCCGTCGTGGACTCGCCGAAGCTCGCGGCGGCGTAGGCGTAGACGGCGTTGCCGCGGGCACTGGCCGACTGGGCGAGGAGGTGCCGGTCCCGGGCGCGGCCAACGGTGATCGGCGACGCCGACAGGTTGAGCAGCACGGTCGCGCCGGCGAGCGCGGCGTGCGCCGACGGCGGCACCGGCACCCACATGTCCTCGCAGATCTCGACGTTGACGCTCAGCCCCTCCACGTCGGCCGCGTCGAAGATCAGGTCGGTGCCGAACGGCACGTCGCCGAAGTCCGACGGCCACCGCGGCCGGTCCAGGGTGGCCCCGACGAGGCCCGCGCCGTCGGCGAACCAGCGCCGCTCATAGAACTCGCGGTAGTTCGGCAGGTAGGACTTGGGAACGACGCCCAGCACACGGCCCCGGTGGAGGACGACGGCGCAGTTGTAGAGCCGGTTGCCCGCGCGCAGCGGCGCGCCGACCACGATGAGCGGGCCCAGGTCCGCCGTCGCGGCGGCAAGGTCGGCGACCGCCCGCTCGACGTCGTCGAGAAGCACGTCCTGGAGCAGCAGGTCGTCGAGCGCATATCCGGACACCGACAGCTCCGGGAACACGGCCACGGCCACCCCGTCGTCATGGCAGGCCCTGGCCTGATCCGCGATCGCGCGGACGTTGGCGGCCGGATCGGCCAGCGTGACGGGAAGGGTGCAGGCGGCCACCCGCGCGAACCCGTGGCTGTAGAGCGAAGTGAACTCCATGCGGTCAGTCTTGCACGGGCCGCACCACGCACGCTCGGCTCAGGGCGTCGGCCGGTTCCCCGGACGACGGCCCGCGGCCGTGCCACGCTGAGTGCATGCGGATCAAGGCTCTCCTCATCGCGGTCGCCGTCGCGGCGACCACGCTGGTCACCGGTTGGCAGCAGGCGCCACGCGCCTGGGCGTGCAGCTGCGTTCAGATGACGCTCGAGGAGCACGCCGACTCGGCCGATCTTGTGGCACGCGGCACCGTCGTCGGGGTCGACCGCCCCGCGAACCCGTCCTCCAGCCTCGACGACGCCACCTACACCATCGCGCTCACCCAGGCGTGGAAGGGCGAGCCGGCCGGCACCGTCGAGGTGCTCTCGGCGGTCGCCGGAGCCAGCTGCGGCTGGGAGGGCATCGAGCAGGGCATGGAGATCATCCTGTTCGCCAAGGCCGACGGCAGCGCCTGGCGGTCCAACCTGTGCGACGGATCCACCCCGACCGACGAGACCATCACGGCCGCCCTGACGGTCTATCTGGGCGCACCGGCGGCGGTCGATCCCTCGCCGCCCAAGCCGGACACCGCCGGGGGGCCGCTGTCCGATCCCGCCGTCGCGGGCATCGCGGTCCTGGTGCTCAGCGCCGCCGGCATCGGGATCTGGTTCGCGCGCCGGCGCCCGGAACCCACCCTCTGACGCCGGTCAGCCGGCCTCGGGCCGCCAGTCGCGCGGCATCATGACCCGCAGCGCGCGGGGCTCAACCCGAACCTCGACGGACTTCACCTGGCCGAAGTCGTCGCCGTCGAGCTCGAAGTCCTCGGGCTCGTTGAGCCACAGCTCCATGTGCTCGCACTGCCGGTACTTGAGTTCAAGGTCGATCTGGCGCCTGCTGCGGTGCCGCCGCATCACCGGGTTCTCCACCAGCAGCGTCCATCCCACGCGGAGCCACCCGAGGGGTCCCTTGGGCTCGACCGCGATGACGTCCAGCCGTCCGTCGTCGACGACCGCGTCGGGCATCAGCATGACGTTGTAGCCGATCGAGCCGCAGTTGCCGACGATGAGGGTGTGCACCTTCATCGAGAACGGCGGGCCGTCGTCGACGCGGAAGTTGACCTTCATCCGGTGATCCCGGCGCAGGACTTCGAGGCCCGTCTTGACGTAGGCCAGCATCCCGACGCGTTTCTTCAGCCGCTCGTCGGTCGAGGACATGATCTTGGCATCAAGCCCCATGCCGGCCATGACGGCGAAGGTGTGCTCGCCGAACTCACCGTCGGGGCGCGTCCAGTAGGCCACGCCGACGTCGATCCGCCGCTCGATGCCCTCGAACCCCATCCGCACGGAGCGCTTGAGGTCATCGAGCGGGAGCCCCAGGTTACGGGCGAGCAGGTTGCCGGTGCCGCGGGGGCACACCGCGAG
>JAUHXZ010000127.1 GCA_030426725.1 Actinomycetes bacterium | reverse complement strand
CCACGCCGACGTCGATCCGCCGCTCGATGCCCTCGAACCCCATCCGCACGGAGCGCTTGAGGTCATCGAGCGGGAGCCCCAGGTTACGGGCGAGCAGGTTGCCGGTGCCGCGGGGGCACACCGCGAGGGGCACGTCGGTGTCGCGGAGCCCTTCGGCCAGCGCGCGGATGGTGCCGTCGCCGCCCACGCCGAGCACGACGGCGCAGCCCTCCTCGACGGCCACCTTCGCCATCCCGACGCCCGGGTCCCCGACGGTGGTTTCGAGCCACAACGACGGCGCCCACCCGGCCCTCCGCTCGGCCTCCTCGACGGCGTCCGCGAGTTGGTCGCGCGAGACCTTGGTCGGGTTGAACACGATCGCGGCGCGCCGCGCCCCGGGGGAGCCCCCCGCGGCGGAGGAGGCGTTCACCGCCGGCGCCTCGTGCCGACGGACCGACTGCGCCGGATGGGTTCGGGCCGCTCCTGCCAGACGGCGATCGACCACGCGGGCAGCACGACGCCGCCGGACACGATGGCCCCCTCACCCTCCTGCCAGAAGTTGCAGCGGGACTCGAACTCGGCGGACGTGTTGATGAGCCGTCGCCAGACGTACCCGGAGGGCGGCGGGGGCACCGTGAACTCGACCTCGTGGCCGGCCATGTTGATCATCACCCAGAAGTCGTCACCCGGGGAGTCGATCTGGATCGCCAACGCGCGGTCGCCCTCGGAGGGGAAGCCCTCCCCGGACGGGGTGTGGAACAGGTAGGACACGTCCTTGTCGTCGGCGATCATGTCTCCCCAGCTCCTCTGCTGCAGCGACTCGTGCCGCTGCCGCAGGTGGGCGAGGAACCGCGCGAAGCGGAACATGCCGTTGACGTGGTCGGCGGTGTCGAACCGGCCCAGGTTGTCGTGGTAGGGCGCGTCGACGCCATCGGCCACCGGGACGCTCTGCGGGGCGTTGGTGGGGATCATCGCGTAGTTGTTCCGCATGGCGATCGAATGCAGCGCCCACGGATTGTTGTTTCCGTTCTGCGTGCGGCCGAACTCGTCGCCGGCGACGACCATCGGGACGCCGCGGGACAGGAACAGGATGGCCCACAGGTTCCGCAGCCGCTGCCGGCGCAGGCTCTGCGAACCGCCCGAGTCCCAGGACAGGTTGTCGTCCGAGCCGCCGTCGGACGGCCCGAAGGGCGGCGGCTGGTCGTTGTTCTTGTGCTGGTAGGACACCAGATCGGCCATGTTGAAGCCGTCGTGGGCGGTGATGAAGTTGATGGTCTTCTGCGCGCCGCCGCTGTCGTGGAAGTGGTGGTAGTCGCCGTTGAAGGTGTCGATGAAGGCGACGGTGTTGCCGTCGCCCTTGCTGAACCGGCGCACGGCGTCGCGGTAGCGGCCGTTCCACTCGCCCCAGCCGCGGGGGAAGTTGCCGACCTCGTAGCCCCACAGGTCCCACGCCTCGGCGATGACCTCGATGTTCTCCTCCTTCGCGAAGGTCGCGATGTCGACGAGCAGCGGATGGTCGGAGAAGAACCGCCTCTGCCGGTGCCAGTCGTCGGGGTCGGCGGCGCCGGGCAGTCTCCCGAGCACGGTGGCCAGATCGAAGCGGAAGCCGTCGGCCTGCATCTCGACCGTCCAGTAGCGCAGCGAGTCGAGCACCAGCCGCCTCGCCGCGTCGGACGAGTAGTTGAGCTGGTTGGACGTGCCGGTGGCGCCGTCGACCATGATCTTGTCCGCGGTCATCTGGTAGTACTCGGCGCAGGCGAACCCGCCGAGACTGGTGAAGCCGGTGGTGTTCACGTCGCCGTTCCAGTTGCCGCCCTCGGCGGTGTGGTTGTAGACGACGTCGAGGTAGACCTCGAGCCCGGCGTCGTGGAACGCGGAGACCATCTCCTTGAACTCGCGGGTGGGCCCACCCCAACTCTGGTCGGCGGCGAACCGACGGTTGGGCGCGAAGAACGACAGGGTCATGTAGCCCCACGCGTTGGTCGCCCCCTCGCGGGCACTCTCCGAGGCGTTGTGCTCATGGATCGGGAGCAGTTCGACGGTGGTCACGCCCAGGGCCTTGAGGTAGGGCGCCATCATCCCCGCGCCCTTGTAGGTGCCCTGGAAGTCCTCCTGGATGTCGACGACGTCCTCGAAGCCCGGCTCCCGCCCCAGCAGCTGAGTGAGACGCGCCACGGACGGGTGTCCGCTCAGTTGCTCGACCTGGACCTCGTAGATGACGGCCTTCTCCGCGGGCCGCCGCGGTTTGGGCGTGACGGGCGTGTAGTCCGCGATGAGGACGCCCTTGGGCGCGTAGGGCCCGGTGTCGATGCTGCGGCGGGTGACGCCGTCGACGATGTCGCCGCCGGTACCGAAGACGCCGTCGTTGACGCCGAACTCGCCGAGCCGGTCGGTGAAGACGTTGTGGGTCACTTCACGTGCGTACGGGTCGAACAGCACCTTGTTGGGGTTGAACCGGTTGCCGTGCTCGTCAAGGTCACTGATGAAACCGATCTGGGTGCCGGGCCTCCACCGCTTGCGGTAGGGCCAGTTGCGCCCCCAGGCCCGGAAGCCGATGAGCGCCCCGAACTGGAGCCCCTGCAGGAGGCCGCGCCAGATCCCGTCGCGGCCCTTGGCGAGCCTGAAGCGGTGGCTGGCAGAGACGCCCAGCGCCTCCGGGTAGATCTCGAGCTCGACCCGGGTGGCGGCCGGGGCGTAGACGGCAAAGGTGACCCCTTCCGCGTGCGGATGCGTGCCGAGGGGCCACTTGGCCCTCGACCAGCTGTCCTGCGCGAGGGCGATGACATCTGTCATGTCGAAGATTCTGGCATGCCGATCAACCAGTGACGAGGGTCCCCGTCCGCGGGATGCCCCGATCCGCTCCGATTGCCCGTGCTCGGGGGCATGCTTGAAGTATGACCGCCCGCCCGAACGTGGTGCTGGCGGTGGTGGCCGGGACGGTCGTCGCCCTGGGCATCCTCGCGGGCATCCTCACCGCCACCCGGCAGCCCCCGGACATCGACCCCGGCACGCCGGCCGGCGTGGTGCAGCTCTACACCCTCGCCGTCATCGACGGCGACGACGCCGCGATCGTGCGGTACCTCCATCCGTCCACCGGCTGCACCGACCCGCTCCCCATCGGCCGCGACGGCGTCCGCACGAGCCTGACCATCGTCGACACGCGCATCGACGGGGACCGTGCCACGGTCGTGGCGGACCTGTCCGAGTACAGCGGGGCTCTGGACTCCTGGGACCACCGCGAGGAGTTCGAGCTGCGGAGGGACGACGGCGAGTGGCTCATCACCGGTCAACCCTGGCCGGTCTACGGCTGCAGGTAGGTGACTGAAATGCTGATCGGAATCATGTCCTCGGTGATCACTCTGGCCATCGTCGTCGGCCTCATCGCGATGATCGTCTCCGGCGCCAGACGCCGCCCCACGATCGACGCGCACAGCGTCCGCCGATTCTTCCAGTACGCCGTGCTCTACGCGTTGGTCGTCGTGGTGGCGATCGGCGTGTCCGAGCTGCTCGGGCTCGCCTTCGGGACCGAGTTCCAGGAGTGGGAGGATCCCGACGCGCAGCTCGCCACGGGCCTGGCGTTCACCCTCGTCGGCGGTGCTCTCGCGGCCCTGCTGGCGTGGTGGACGCGCAGGATGCACCGCGCCGACCCCGCGGAGACGGAGTCGCCGCTGTGGACCGCCTATCTGACGCTCGCCCCGCTCACGGGTGCCGTGATCGCCGCCGTGTCGGTCCAGGGGATCGGGCTGGCCGCGCTGAGCGAACGCCCGCTCGACGGCGACGACGTCGGCACCTTCCTGGCCTGGACGGCGGTGTGGGCGTCCCACTGGGTCATCGCGCGCCGCTCCCTGGACAGGGAGCATCAGGCCCCCCACCTGCTGGCCGGATCGCTCATCGGGCTGGGCTTCGCCGTCGTCGGCCTGGTGATGACGTTGTCGACGTCCCTCGATCTGCTGCTGCGGCCCGACCTGTTCGGCAGGCCGGTGGGACTGCTCGGCGAGGCCGGCGCGACCCTGCTGGTCGGCGGGCTCTTGTGGATCGTCTACTGGGCCACTGATGCCATCACCCTGCCGCGACGCCTGCTGTGGCTGGGCTACGTGCTCCCGATCGGGGTGGGCGGTGGCCTGGTCATGGCGTTGGTCGCCGGCAGCCGACTCCTCTGGAGCGTGCTCGTGTGGTTCGGCGGTGAGCGGCTCGACGCCGCCGTGTGGGCGCACTTCGCGGACGCGACGACGGAGTTCTCGGCGCTGCTGGTGGGCGTGCTGGTGTGGTGGTACCACCGCACCGTCCTGGGTTCCGACGCGCGGCGCGGCGAACCGCAACGCGTCTACGAGTACCTGGTGTCCGGCATCGGGCTGGTGGCCGCGGCGAGCGGCGTCGGCACGGTGCTCGTGACCATCGTCGAGGCCGTCACCCCGGGCATCGACGCCGGCATGCCGGTGATCAACACCTTCTGGGCCGCCATCACGCTGCTCGTGGTCGGCGTGCCCGTGTGGTGGGTGTTCTGGGCCCGGATCCGCCGCGCCGCGGCCGAATCGTCCGACGACGAACT
>JAUHXZ010000126.1 GCA_030426725.1 Actinomycetes bacterium | reverse complement strand
TCCCTGCGCACTCGGACCACCGGTGGTTCGCCAGTGCCGCTGAGGCGGCTCAGGGGGACAGTTCGTTCGAGCAGTGCCTCAACGGCACCTGGAAGTTCCACTACGCCAAGAATCCCTCTCTCGCTCCAGGGGGATTCCAGGACCCTGGCTACGACACGGACGCCTGGGACGACATCCGCGTCCCGGGGCACATCCAGCTCCAGGGCTACGACCGGCCGCAGTACGCCAACGTGCAGCACCCGTGGGACGGACTGGAGGACATCTGGCCGGGCCAGATCCCGGAGAAGTACAACCCCGTGGGCAGCTACGTCACGCACTTCACCCTCCACCAGCCGCTGGCGAAGGGCGAGCGCCTGAGCGTGTCGTTCGAGGGGGCTGAGTCGACGGTCGCGGTGTGGTTGAACGGCGCCTATGTCGGCTACGGCGGCGACGCGTTCACCCCGTCGGAGTTCGACCTCACCGACCACCTCGTCGACGGCGAGAACAAGCTGGCCGCACAGGTCATCAAGTGGAGCGGCGCCGCCTGGATCGAGGACCAGGACTTCTACCGGTTCTCCGGCCTGTTCCGCGACGTGCTGCTGTACCGGCGCCCAGCGGTCCATGTGGAGGACCTCAGCGTCACCACCGAGGTGGCCGATGACCTGTCGTCGGCCGTCGTGCGGGTGACGGCCTCGCTGGCCGGCGACGGGTCGGTGCGTGCGAGGCTCGCCGGCGTCGGTGCCCTGACCGAGACCTCCGACGGGTCGCTCGAGATCGCCGTCGAGGAGCCGAGGCTGTGGAGCGCGGAGGACCCGCAGCTCTACGACCTCCACGTGGAGTTGCTCGACTCTGCCGGGGCCGTCGCAGAGGTGATTCCGCAGCGGGTCGGCATCCGCCGGTTCGCGATCGAGGACGGGGTGCTGAAGATCAACGGCCGCCGCGTCGTCTTCAACGGCGTCAATCGGCACGAGTTCGGGCTGGAGGGCCGCGTCATGACGCGCGAGCAGACCGAGGCCGACATCCGCATGATGAAGGCGCACAACATCAACGCCGTTCGCACCAGCCACTACCCGAACAACTCGTTCCTGTACGAGCTGACCGACGAGTACGGCCTCTACGTCATCGACGAGATGAACCTCGAGGCGCACGGCATGTGGGACGCCGTCGTCCGGAAGCGCGTCGCCCTCGAGCAGGCGGTCCCCGGCAATCTGCCTCAGTGGCGCGACGTCCTCCTCGATCGCGCCACCAACATGCTGCAGCGCGACAAGAACCACGCCAGCATCGTCATGTGGTCGTGCGGCAACGAGTCCTTCGGCGGTACCAACCTGCGCGACGTCGCCGACCACTTCCGCTCGCTCGACACCCGCCCGATCCACTACGAGGGCGTCCACTGGGACCCGCGCTACCCGGAGACCACCGACGTGGTCAGCCAGATGTACACGCCGGCCGCGACCATCGAGGAGTGGCTGAAGACCAACCGCTCGAAGCCCTTCATCCTGTGCGAGTACGCGCACGCGATGGGCAACTCTTTCGGCGCCGTCGACAAGTACGTCGACCTCGCGTATCGCGAGCCGCTGTTCCAGGGCGGGTTCATCTGGGACTTCTCCGACCAGGCGATCCGCCTCACCGACCGCCACGGGCGGGAGTTCTTCGGGTACGGCGGAGCCTGCGGTGAGGCGCCGCACGACGCCGAGTTCAGTGGCAACGGGATCTACTTCGCCGACCACACGCCCACGCCGAAGATCCAGGAGGTGCGCAAGCTCTACCAGGGGCTGAAGATCGACATCTCCGGCGACGCGTTCCAGGTGGAGAACCGGATGCTGTTCACCACCACCTCGGCCTACGAGTGCGTCGTGACTGTGCGGCGGGAGGGGGCCGTGGTAGCCGAGGGGTACGTCGAGACCGCGGTGTCGCCCGGCGACAACGGGCGATACCCGTTGCCGGTCGATCTACCGGATGCTGGCGGGGAGTACACCGTCGACGTGTCGTTCCGCCTGCCGCGCGCCACGGCCTGGGCTCCTGCCGGGCACGAGGTGGCCTGGGAGCAGGCCGTGTTCACCATCGCCGGGGCCGCGGTGCCCGTGCCCGGTGCCGCGCCCGAGATGATCGACGGCATCCACAACATCGGTGTCCGGGGGCGGCACTTCACCGCCTTGTTCTCGAAGCTGCACGGCGGGCTCGTGTCCTACCGGTACGGGCTGAGCTCAGACGGTGGACGAGAACTGGTGCGCGCCATCCCGAAGCCGAACTTCTGGCACGCGCCCACGTCCAACGAGCGCGGCTGGGTGATGCCGTTCCGCGACGGCCAGTGGCAACTCGCCAGCCGGTACGCGGAGGCGGCCGATGGCGGACCGAAGGCCGAGCGTCGCGGTGATGCCGTCGAGGTGAAGTACACCTATGAACTGCCCAGCCAACCGGCGGGGGAATGCGACGTGACCTACCTGGTCGACGGCGACGGCCGCATCGAGGTGACCCTCGACGTGCGGCCGGGCGATGGTCTGCCCGACATGCCGGAGTTCGGCATGATGCTCGTTACCGATCCGGGACTCACCAGGCTCACCTGGTATGGCGAGGGGCCTGAGGAGTGCTACGTCGACCGTCGGGCGGGCGCGAGGCTCGGAGTCTGGGGCGGGGATGTCGCGGAGCAGTTGACGCCGTATCTCCGTCCGCAGGAGGCGGGCAGCCACACCGGGGTCCGGTGGGCAACCGTCACCGACGCCCACGGCGCCGGCCTGCGTTTCGAGTCGATCGAGGACCCGATGGAGTTCTCGGCGCTGCCGTGGACACCATCGGAGATCGAGAACGCGGCCTACCCAGTGGACCTACCGCCGATTCAGAAGACGGTGCTGCGCCCCGCGCTCATGCGCCGGGGCGTGGGCGGAGACGACTCGTGGGGCTCGATGACGCATCCGGAGTACCTGCTTCCGCAGGGCGAGCTGACGTTCAAGTTCGCGTTCCAGGGGATTCGCTGACTCCGGCTGAACCCCGCTGGTTGTCGACCTCGACGCCAGCCCTACTCCCCGTCGCCAGCATTGCAGTTTGAGGCCAGCGCAACTGTGCCGAACGCCAGCCTTGCTTTCCGACGCCAGCGCAATAGCGCTGGCGTCGGACGTTAGGGCTGGCGTCTGCGTTTCCCCTCCTGATGAGCCGGCCACAACCTCGACGCTTCTATGTGGTGTCAAGACGGGTGTCGGTGGCTGAGTCGGGTGGTGACGATGGTGTGGAGGTGGCGGTTGACTTGTCTGTCGCCGCCGCGGTTGAGGCGGTGTCGTTGGGTGTTGCCGGAGGAGGCGGGGATCGGTGCGACGCCGGCGAGCATGGCGAATGCTGCCTCGTTGCGGAGTCGGCCGGGATGGGACCAGGCGGCGAGCATGACCGCGGCGGTGACTGGTCCGACACCGAACATTGCCCGCAGTTCGGGGGTTTCTGTCTGGGTGAGCTGGTCGAGGGTGTGTTGGTTGGCGGCGAGTTTCTCGTCCAGGGTGAGGATGTCTTTGGCGTAGTCGACCGCGATCCGGCGGAGTGCCGCGGTGGTGGGGTCCTCGTCGCGGGCCCGCCAGCCCGCGATGAGGCGGATCTGCGCGGCGGTGGGTGTCTGGCGGGCGTCGAGGCCGAGGTCGTGGACGCGTAGGTGCGCGGTGAGCGTGTTGATGCTGGCGGTGCGGTGGGTCTGTAGGTGGTTCCGGGCGACGGTCAATGCTTGGAGGACGTCGCGGGTGCTGTCGTGGCGGCGGTGGTCGCGCAGCATGGCCTGGTCGAGGTGGAGGACGTTGTGGGCGGCGCGGCGGGCGTCGAGGGCGTCGGTCTTCCCGGCGCCGCGCCGGTCCGGGGCAGGGGCTTCGACGACCCGGTAGCCGTGGCCGGCGGCCAGGCCGGCGAGTTGGGCGCCGTAGCTGCCGGTCCCTTCGACCGACAGCAGGGTGCCGCTGATCTCGCCGGCGGTGCGGCGGGCGATCCAGTCGAGAGCGCGGGCCAGGCCGGTCCGGCTGGTGGGGAACTGTTGCTCGTCGACGAGCCGGCCGTCGCTGGTGTGGATGGCGTAGGTGTGGGTGCGGGCGTGGGTGTCGACACCCACGACGAACGGGTAGAGGTCTGCCACTATGGACATAGGCGATGCGTCCCTTTTCTCGATGTGGTCGCCGAACGCTGGCGCCTGGGACACCGGATGAAGGGTCACTACGAGGCAGACCTGTAATGAGTCACAGCCCCTCTTCGTGAACGGGAAAGGGGTTGGACAAGCTTCTGATCAGGCCATCGTGGTGGGTCGGGTCCCGGGCGTCAGCCCCACCCCGGGAACGGACATGTCGAGAGCAGGACACACGCACACGTGGTCAGCTGATTGACGAGTCACGAACCGGGACAGGAATGAACACCCGGAACCCTGCCAGCCAGCCCCAGGCCAGCCAACACCAACACTTACAGCTGATTGAGCCGGGCGACGGCGCTCTGCGCCGTCCCCACGTCGAAATCCACCGCCGCCCGAAAACCCGACCCGCCCACCACGCGTCCCACCAAAAACTGTCAGACCCCCCTGCGAGAATAGTTCACATGAGCGATTCAGTGCGGGAGATGGGGCAGCGGTACATCGCCGCGCTCTGGGACACCGCCCAC
>JAUHXZ010000125.1 GCA_030426725.1 Actinomycetes bacterium | reverse complement strand
TCCCACCACGCTGGCTGTTCGTGAGGATCGAGACCGACGACGGCACCGTCGGCTGGGGCGAACCGGTCCTCGAGGGCCGCGCGCACACCGTCGAAGCCGCCGTCGAGGAACTCTCCGACTACCTCGTCAGCCGCGACCCCCGGCGGGTGGAGGACCTGTGGACCGTCATGTACCGCGGCGGGTTCTACCGCGGTGGCGGCATCCACATGAGCGCGATCGCCGGCATCGACCAGGCGCTGTGGGACATCAAGGGCAAGGCCCTCGGGGCACCCGTGCACGACCTCCTCGGCGGTCGGCTCCGCGACCGGATCCGCGTCTACTCGTGGATCGGTGGGGACCGGCCCTCGGACACCGCCCATCAGGCCGCCGGCGCCGTCGAGCGCGGGTTCACGGCGGTGAAGATGAACGGGCCGTCCGAACTGCAGTACATCGACTCGCGCGAGAAGGTCGACGCCGTCGTGGCCAACGTCGCGGCGGTCCGCCACAGGGTCGGCGACGACGTCGGCATCGCCGTCGACTTCCACGGTCGCGTGCACCGCCCGATGATGAAGGTGCTGCTGCGCGAACTGGAGCCCTACGGCCTGATGTTCATCGAGGAACCGGTGCTGTCCGAGCACACCGACGCGGTCGCCGACCTGCTCCGCACGAGCTCGACGCCCATCGCGCTGGGGGAGCGGCTCTACTCCCGCTGGGACTTCCGGCGCGTCCTCGAGACCGGGGTCGTGGACATCATCCAGCCCGACCTCTCGCACGCCGGCGGCATCACGGAAGTCCGCAAGATCGCGGCGATGGCGGAGACCTACGACGTGGCACTCGCGCCGCACTGCCCGCTCGGCCCGATCGCGCTGGCCGCCTGCCTGCAGGTGGACGCCGTCGCGTACAACGCCGTCATCCAGGAGCAGAGCCTGGGCATCCACTACAACGAGTCCAACGACCTGCTCGACTACCTCGCCGACCGCACGGTCTTCGACTACCACGACGGCATGGTGGAGATCCCCTCCGGCCCGGGGCTGGGGATCGAGATCGACGAGGGCTACGTGCGCGAGCGCGCCCAGGAGGGGCACCGGTGGCGCAACCCGGTGTGGCGCCACGCCGACGGCTCGGTCGCGGAGTGGTGACTACCAGGCCGTGAGGACGCTCACCGCGATCACGCCCGTGGCGAGCATCGCGCATCCGAGTTCGATCAGGATCCCGACACCGAGCGCCTTCATCGTGGCCCAGCTCGTCGCCCACGCCTGGCGCAGGTCCCGCATCCGGTACCACTCGGCGGCGAGCAGACCGATGACGAAGCCGATCGGCAGGCCGAACCCGGGCAGCACGAACATCCCGACAATGCCTGCAAGGATCCCGACGGTGATCGGCCACTTCGGCACCTTGCGCAGCTGGAGCGACCGTCCGGTGAGCAGCCAGCTGCTGCCCGCCCCGATGATCAGCAGGAACGCCGCGACGCCGAACGCCACCCAGCCCCAGCTCGACGCGCCCCAGATCGCCCACGCGAGCGCCCCGGCGCCGACGAGGATGCTGCCCGGCAGCACGGGGAATACGATCCCGGCGAGCCCCACCAGGGAGAGCACGATGGCCGCGACGGCGGCGACGACTTCAGCGGTCACGCCTTCCAGCGTACGGGGGCGCGCCGAACGGCCTTCAGCGCGTGACCTCGCTCCCTCGGGACCCTCTCCGCGGCGGGAGGGGCGCGCCTCCCGCGCGTCTCGGGTTCGACGGCGGAGGCACGACAGGGCCGATGTCGCCGTCAGGCGCGGTGTCGAGGTCGACGATGACGGGGGCGTGGTCGCTGGGCGCCTTGCCCTTGCGGGCCGCCCGGTCGATCCAGGCCGCGGCGACGCGGTCGGCCACTGACTTCGACGCCAGCACCAGATCGATCCGCATGCCCAGATCCTGGTGGAACATGCCGGCGCGGTAGTCCCAGTAGGAGAACATCCTCACCGCCTCGGGCCAGTGGGCGCGCACCACATCGATGAGCCCGAAGGCGGCAATGCGCTCGCGCTCCGGCCCGGTGACGTGGGTGTGTCCGACGAAGGCGGCCGGGTCGAAAAGGTCGGTCGCGGTCGGCGCGACGTTCATGTCTCCGCAGAGTGCGACGTCCTCCGGCCCCGACGCGACCGCGGCGGCGAGCGCATGGAGCCATTCAAGCTTGTAGTCGTAGTGGTCCGAGTCCACCTCTCGACCGTTCGGCACGTAGAGGCTGTGCACCCGCAGACCACCGCACGTCGCGCTGATGGCCCGCGCCTCGGTGACGCCGCGGTACTGGGGCTGACCCGGGAAGTCCCGCTCGACGTCGCCCAGACCGACGCGTGACAGCAGCGCCACACCGTTGAAACCGCCATGACCATGATGCGCGGACTCGTAGCCGAGGTCGGTCAACGGGGCGACCAACAACTCGTCGAAGGCAGCATCTGTGAGCTTCGTCTCCTGGAGGCAGACAACATCAGGCCGTCGTTCCTCCAGCCACGGCAAGAGCCTCGGCATCCGCTGCTTGGCCGAGTTGACGTTCCATGTGGCGATCCTCATCTTCGAGAGGCTACTCGTCGGGCGTCCCCTGGACCGCCGGTCGGTGCGAGGGGGAGGCCCTCGCTTCAGCTCGACGTGGGCCGAGCCCACGTAGCTTCCACGGGGACCGCTACCAGAACCGCGATCACGTGCTCGGGGTGATGGAGTCCAGGAACTGCCAACCGCTAGTCTGGCCCCGGCCCCGACGAAAGCGACTGCCGCATCCATGAACGCATCCCTGCTCCTGTGCCCGGGGTCGGTCTGGTCGGTTGCCGACCGGGAGCGGTCGGCCGGCGAGCTTCCCCTGATTCACGATCCCGGGCACCAATGGCGGGGAACGTGGCCCAACGTCCTCATCTCGGGCCATCACGAACTCGAAGACCATCTCGAACAAGAGGTCATGCCCGTTGTCTGAGTCCCGTCTCGCTGAGAAGGCCACCCGTCTTTTCACGTTCCTCGCGAAGGCCCAGCAGCTTCGCCAAGCGCCCGTGGCGGACTTCGAGTCCTACAGGCGGGACGGCGCCGTGCACTGGCTCAATGAACTGCCTGAGGCGCAAGCCGTCCGCTGGGGCGCCAAGCCCGGCGAGAGCTGGGACGTAGGTCCGCTCGTCAGCATCGACCGGCTCATCCCCGATGAACCACCGACCGTCCCGGACCGGCTCGCCGGGTGGATCCTCGGCGACGCCGCCGACGCGGCCTCGACCCTCACATTGGCCCAGGGCCGCTGGGGCAGCCGGAACGAGGGCGACCGCCTCGAGGACCACCCCGAGGTGACGCCCGCGTTCGAGCGCTGGCTCGGCACATGGACCGCATGGGCGGAGCGGTTCCTCCGCGACCAGCCTGTTCGCGACGCCTACGCCGCCCTGTTCAAGATGTACGTCCAGACCACCCAGAAGAGCGAGGAACTCGAACTCCTCCTCGGCCTCGGCCTGCTGTCCTGGAATCCCGACGGTCACGACAAGATGCGCCGGCATCTGTTCACCGTGCCGGTGATCCCCAAGTTGGTGGAGTCCGACGGCCAGCTCGAGTTCTTCCTCGACGAGGGTTCCGTCGGGCTGCACACCGAGCTGGACATGCTCGACCCCAGCCTCATCCCGGACCGGTCACTGGTGCGGACCCTCGAGGAGCGCGGCCACGGCTTCAGCGGCAACCCACTCGACCCGGAGGACGTGGGGGAGATCGCCCGCAGCGCCGCCCTCCAGTTGCACGACCAGGGCCGCTGGGATCCCGCCGCGGCCCTGCCCGATGTCCACGACTACCCCGTCGTCGCGTGGGCTCCCGCGCTGATCCTCCGGCCCCGCAACCGCACCGGCCTCGTGCAGGCGTTCCTCGACATCGCCCGGCAGATCGAGGAGAGCGGCGAGGTGCCCGCCGGCCTGATCCCGCTCATCGACCCCGACCGCCTCCCGCCCGTCACCGAGGACAGCGCGCCGGGGGCGGTCCTCACCTTCGACGACGAGGTCGTCGCGCCCCTCCCGCTCAACGACGTTCAGCGGCGCATCCTCGAACGCGTCGACCGGCACGCCCAGACCCTGGTCCAAGGGCCCCCGGGCACCGGCAAGACACACACCGCGGCCGCCCTCCTGACGCACCTGCTGGCGCAGGGCAAGCGGGTGCTCGTGACGGCCCACACCGACCGGGCCCTCCGCGAGGTCCGCACGAAGCTGCCCGACCAGATCCGATCCCTGGCGGTGTCGGTCATCGGCGCCAGCCGCGACGACCTCGCAGACCTCCGCACCGCGGTCGACACGATCTCCCGCCGGGCCGGGGACCACGACGAGGACCTCGCCAACCGGACGATCCGCGACCTGGTCGACCGTGCCTCGACGCTCGACCAGGAGCGTCGCCGGCTCAGCCGTGTCCTCGTGGACGCACGCGCCCACGACGTCGAGGAGCTCGATCACCACGGCTACGCCGGCACGCTGGCGGCGATCGCCCAGCAATACCAGGCCCGGGCCGCCGAGTTCTCCTGGGCTGCCGATTTCGTGGTCTTCACCGCGGGGAGCGAGGCGCCCCTGACCGACGCCGAGGCCACGGAGTGGCTGGCGCTGCTCAGGGACTCTTCACTTGAGAAGCACGCCGAACA
>JAUHXZ010000124.1 GCA_030426725.1 Actinomycetes bacterium | reverse complement strand
TCGCCCGGTCCGTGCGCAGGCACGCGGTGCTGCGGTACCTGTTCGAGGCGCCGCCGTTCGTGACCTCGCTCCCGGCGACGGTACGGCCCCCGCTGTCGCCTGCAACCTGACGCGCGGCGAAGACACGGCCACAACCCGGGAAGCGGGTATCGTGCCGGAATGCAGGATGAAGTGAGTCTCTCCACCCGCAAGGACGGCTCGTCCGCACGAGAGCGCCTGTACTACTTCGACAATTTCCGGGGAATCGCCATCCTGCTGGTAGTGGCCGGTCACTGCTACTGGGGGTGGCCTCGCGTATCGGTTCCGGAGATCGTGGTGGCGAACGTGATCACCGGCGCTACGGCCCTGTTCGCCTTCATCTCGGGCTTCTTCTTCCACCACGCCTTCTACCGCAACTTCGACTACCGACGGTTCATGCGGAAGAAGTCGATCGCCATCGCCGTGCCGTACCTCGTTCTGATGTCCCTCGTGCTGGTGACGGTCCTGGTGCTGGAGGGCGAGGTTTTCTTCCCGATCGAGTTCAGTCAGAACGTGTGGCTGGACTATCCCGCAGCCGCAGTGGCGAATATCGCGACGGGCAGGGCGATGATCGCCTACTGGTACGTGCCGTTCATCATGCTGATGTTCGTCCTGTCGCCGTTGTTCATCCGGTTCATCGCGTTGCGCCCCCGGTTCCAGGTGCTCGTGGTCGGCGTGGGGCTGCTGACGGCACTGGTGGTGGGGCGTCCGACTTGGAACATCAACCCGCTCCACAGTGTCGTGTACCTGGCCGGCTTCTACATGCTCGGCATCTTGTACAGCCTGAACCGCGAGCGCGTGGACGCGGTGATCGCCAGGATTCCCCTCGCCGTCCTCTGGGGGACGGTGCTGCTCCTCGCGCTGGGCTCGGCGGCGACGGGCCAGGTCGGCAACCTGCACAAGGACCTGCCCTGGCAGGCGAGCGCGCTGGACTGGATGGTGCCCCTCAAGTTGGCCATGATCGTGGCCATTCTGGCCACGGTGAAGGCATTCGCCAACCGCAGGATCCCAATCCTCGGCTACATCGCCGAGACCAGCTTCGCCATCTTCTTCATCCATCCGTGGGTGCTGCTGGTGCTGAGCGTGCTGCTTCCCGATCTCAACGACCTCGTCACCACGCCGCTCAGAGTGGCGCTGCTGTTCCTGGCGGTCATCGTCAGCACGCTCGGCTTCATCTGGAGCGCCAAGTCCGTGCTGGGGCCCCGCTCTCGCTACCTGATCGGGTACTGAGACCGTCGCATTCCCGACAGGAATGAAGACCTGGAACCCCGACAGCCAGCCCCAGCCAGCCAAGACCAAGACTTGCAGTGAATTCAGTCGACCGGCGCGAAGAACCGCGGCGTCGAAATCACCGGATGGTCCGCGCGGACAGGACCTCCAGGCGACTCCCGGTTAGGGGCTGGACCGGACGCAGGATTAGGCTTCCGCTCATGCAGGGGGAGACACAGCTCACGACCCGTCCGCAGGTGCGGACGCGGGAACGTCTGCGCTACTTCGACAACTTCCGTGCCGTCTCGATCCTGCTCGTCGTCGCCGGCCACTGCTACTGGGCCTGGGACCGCGGGACCGTCCCGGAGATTGTCGGCGCCAACCTGGTGACCGGCGGCACCGCCCTGTTCGTGTTCATCTCCGGCTTCTTCTTCCACTACGCCTTCTACCGCAACTTCAACTATCGACGGTTCATGACGAAGAAGGCCCTGGCCGTCGGCGTCCCTTATCTGGTCCTGTCGTCGCTGCTGCTCGTCATCCTGGCGGTGTGGAAGCGCGAGATCCCGTTCCCGATCGGCCTGAGCGACGACCCGTGGACCGACAATCTGCTGGCGGTCGTGGCTAACCTCGCGACGGGGCGCACCAGCCTCGCCTACTGGTACATCCCGTTCATCATGTTGATGTTCGCGATGTCGCCGCTGTTCATCCGCTTCCTCGAGGCCCGCACCCGCACCCAGGCGCTCATCGTGGCCGCCGCGCTGCTGCTGGCGATGGTCGTCGCCCGTCCGGCGCTCAGCGTCAACACGTTCCACAGCGTGGTCTATTTCGCCGGCTTCTACCTGCTGGGGATGCTCTACAGCCTGCACCGGGAGCGGACCGACGAGGTGCTGGCCAGGATCCCCGTCGTCGTGCTGTGGGCGGTGGTGGGGCTTGTCGCGCTGGGGTCGGCGCTGGCCGGTCAGGTGGGGCTCATCCAGAAGTGGGAGCCGTGGGAGCCGAGCGCCCTCGACTGGATGGTGCCGCTCAAACTCGTCACGATCGCGGCCATGCTCGCGACGCTCAAGCGGTACGCGGACCGGGAGTACAGGTTGCTGGGGTACATCGCGGAGGCGAGTTTCGCGATCTTCTTCATCCATCCGATCGTGCTGCTGGGACTGGGGGCCGCTGTGCCCGAGGCGGCGGTGTCGACGCCGCCCACGGTTGCGGGGCTCTTCCTCGTCGTGATGCTGGTGACGCTGGGCGTCATCTGGGCGGTGAAGAAGGCGCTGGGGAGTCGTTCGCGGTACGTGATCGGCTACTGACGCGTCGGTCGGCTCAATCCGGGGCTGAGGCGGGGCCCACCGTCACGAAGAGGGCTTGGTGCTCCTGGCCCTTCACCGGCTCCGTCCATGCGTCGGTCGCCACCAGCCCCCGCGACAGCAACACGTGGTCCAGCGCCACCAACGGCGGGACCACCCCGCCGGCGGGGAACGTCGGCCGCCACCCCAGCCGCGACCCCACGACGGCATCCTGCAGCCCGTTGTCGGCCATCAACCGGCGCATCGGGTCGTGCTCGACGACGGCGTTGAAGTCGCCCACCACCATCACCGGCCCCTCCGCGAGGCCCGCGACGTCGGCGGAGAGCTCCTCGAAGGACTCCTCCCACGCCCGCACTCCCAAGGTGGGTGTCGGCAGGTCGACGGCCACCAGCGACACCCGCTCGCCGCCCACGTCGATCCTCGCCACCGGCTGGCTCGGCCCCTCCAGCCACGCGTTCATCGGATGCTTCGACAGCACGAGCGTGCCGCACTCGAACCACACCTGCATGGGGGAGTAGGACGTCTCCGGGTACAGGTCGTCGAGCGCATCCATCACCCCGTCGCGGGAGTGGCCGCTCAGGCCGTTGATGACCACGACGTCGGGGCCGGCCCGCCGCACGAGCGCGGTGAGGTCCTCGTCGCCGGGCTGGTTGCAGCGCATGTTCATCGTCATGACGGTGACGGTGGGGCCGGCCGCGTCGGCCCGGGCGGCGCCCGACGGCAGGTACGGCCACGCCGCCCACGCCCCGGCCGCCGCCACCAGCCCGGCGACGACGATCCCCGCCACCGGCCGCGGCCGGCTCAGCACCAGCAGCACCACCACGACGAGCGCCAGCACCCACGCGTACGGCGCCAGCGACGCCACCACCACCGTCGATGAATGCAGCAGCTGCAGCGACGGCACCGCCCGCAGCAGCACCATGAGCGCCGCGGCGCCCAGCAGGATCCCCGCAGCGATCGTCACCGCGCCACCCCCTCGCCCCGTGCCCGTTTCGCCTTGTGTTGACCGTTCTCGCGCCAGGTGAGCGCCACGATGACGACGTCGAAGACCGTCAGCGCCAGCATCCCCCAGGTGAAGCCGATGGCCATCTGGTAAATCTGATACGCGATGAACACGACGAGGAACGCGATCAGCCAGGGGTAGGCCCAGAGCCGGTGGGCCAGCACCGCCCCGACGAGCAGCACCTTCACGATCCCGTGGACGAGCAGGTACGCGGCCGCGAACGTGGTGGCGGACACGTCGAGGGAGCCGGCCAGGTTGACCAGCGCGTTGGCGATGAGGTCGTTGGGATCCTCGGAGAGTTCGTGCTGCGTGATCCACGTCACGAACGAGTTGATCTGGTCCGGGGTGACGACGAGCAGCATCACGCCGCCGACCAGTTCCAGGACGCCGTCGAGCCCCTTGAGGATCAGCGCGACGTAGAAGAGCCGGTCGAGCAGGATGTCCCGCCGTGACGTCTCCATGCTCGAAACCCTACGCCGACAACCGAAAACGGCAGGCCAGTTGCAGCCCACCCGATCCGGGGAGGGTACTACTCTGGATGTGGCACCTCGGGCGAGGCTGAGCATCCCCCAACTCAGACCGACGCGACCGAGGGCCACCTAACTTTCCGACCGAGCAACTTTCAGAGGCGGTTCATCTTCGTGCCAGACCCGCAGCTTCGTCCCACCGCGATCCCCGGGCTGGTCCTGGTGGATCTGGACGTCCAGCGCGGGGACGACGGCTGGTTCACGGAGTCGTGGCATCTGGACAAGCTCACCGCGCTCGGCCTGCCGGTCTTCCGCCCGGTGCAGCAGAACATCCGCGTCTTTGCGCACCGCGGCGACACCCGCGGCTTCCACGGCGAGCCGTGGGACCGGGTGCTGCAGGTGATCCACGGCCTGGCGTTCGGTGCCTGGGTGGATCTGCGCCCCGGGCCGATGCACGGCACCGTCGCCACCGCCGAGCTCGGGCCCGGCACCGCCGTCTACGTGCCCCGCGGCGTCGGCAACGCGCTGCAGATCCTCAAGCGCGACACCACCGTCGTCACCCTGATGAACGAGCAGTGGACGCCCGAGGCCCGCCAGCGCTACCTCACCGCCGACCTCTACGACCCCCGGTTCGACGTTCAGTGGCCCATCGGGCGCCGGGCGGCCCGGGTGGTGGATTCCGACGTCGCGGAGCCGCCGCCGCAGCGCCCCGCCCGGGCCGGCGGCCCGCGCCGCGCCGTCCCCGAGCCCGCGCGCGCCATGAAGGATCCCGCCGAGCCGTTCCGCGTTCTGTTCGTCTGCACCGCCAACATCTGCCGGTCCGCGTACGCCGACGTCGCGGCCCGGGCCGGTGCGCCGAAGGGGGTCGAGTTCGGTTCGGCCGGGACCA
>JAUHXZ010000123.1 GCA_030426725.1 Actinomycetes bacterium | reverse complement strand
GCCGGCATGGTGTCGCGCAGCGCGAAGCCGGTCACGCCGCAGTAGGCGGCCAGCCGGGACACCGTCGCCCGGTGGCCCGCCACTATGTAGGTCCGGTCCGGCAGCGACGACACCTCACCGGGCTTCCGCAGCATCCCCAGCGCGGCCTTGGCCAGCACTCCCTTCGGCTGCGGCATCGACGGAAGGACCCTCACGTCGCGCGTCATCAGGCGCCCACCAGGTTCTGGCCGCAGACCCGGATCACCTGGCCGTCGACGCCACCCGAGGCGGGGTCGCACAGGAAGGCCAGGGTCTCGGCGACGTCGGTGGGCTTGCCGCCCTGCCCGAGCGAGTTGGTGCGGCGGAAGATCTCGCGCTGCACGAACGGGATCGCGGCCGTCATCTCGGTCTCGATGAATCCGGGCGCGACGGCGTTGGTGGTGATCGGCCGCCCGGCCAGTTCGTCGCGCATTGCCCACACGAGGCCCATGATCCCGGCCTTGGAGGCGGCGTAGTTGGTCTGGCCCTTGTTACCCGCGACGCCGGACGTCGACGCGATTCCCACGATCCGCGCCTCCTCGGCGAGCCCGCCGGGGACGTCGCTGCTGAGCAGGAAGTCGTTGATGCGCATCTCCGCCGCGAGGTTCACGTCGAGGACTGAGGCCCACCGCTTCTCGTCCAGGTTCGCGAGCATCTTGTCGCGGGTGATGCCGGCGTTGTGCACGACTGCCCAGATACGAGCGTCGAGCCCGTGGACCCGCGCGACGTGCTGAACGAGCCGTTCCCCCGCGTCGGCCGACGTGATGTCCAGTTGCAGCGCTGAACCAGCGATCTCATTGGCGACTCCGGCGAGAGCATCGCCGGCGGGAGGGATGTCGACGGCGACCACAGTGGCACCGTCCCGCGCGAACGTCCGCGCGATCGCAGCGCCGATGCCTCGCGCCGCGCCGGTGACGACGACGATGCGGCCTTCGAATGGGTTCGCCAGGACGTCGTGCGCGCGCTCCGCGGGCCCCACCCGCCAGGCCTGTCCACTGACGTAGGCGGACCTCCCCTCGAGCAGGAACGACATCGTGGAGGCGAGGTCCGCGGCCGCCGCCGCGTCGCGGAGGTAGACGAGGTTCGACGTCGCTCCGCCGCGCAGTTCCTTACCCACCGTCCGGTTGATGCCGTCGATCCCCTGCGCGACCGCCTTGGCCTCCAGCCCGTCGACGGCCGAGGCGTCGGTGGCGACGATGATCACCCGGCCGGAGCTCTCCAGCCCGCGCATGATGGGCCGCAGCACCTGGCGCAGCCCCTCGAGTTCGGTGATCCTGCGCGCGCCTGTGGCATCGATGATCACGGCCCCCGGCTTCTCGGGGTAGCGCGGCGGCTGCTCGCGGCCCTTCTCGTCCTTGGTCCGCGCGTCGGGCACGTCGAGCAGCGGCTCGGCGGGCTCGACGCCCAGCAGGCCGAGGGTCTCGCGCACGACGCCCGCTCTGCCGAGTTCGGCCAGGACCACGGGCCCCGCCGGCATCACGCGTCCGCGCCGCAGCACGGGAGGATCGGAGAGCCCCGCCTTCCGGGCGATGGCCTTGCCGGCCGGGGTCGAGTACAGCGTCTCGAGCAGATCCATGTCAGGCCTCCAGAATCGCGACGACGCCCTGACCGCCGGCGGCGCAGATGGACACCAGGCCTCGAGAGCCCGGGCCGTGCTCGTGGAGCATCTTCGCCAACGTGGCGACGATGCGGCCGCCCGTCGCGGCGAACGGGTGCCCCGCGGCCAGCGAGGAGCCACGCACGTTGAGCTTCGACCGGTCCACGGTCCCGATGCCGCGCTCTTCGAGCGCCTTGAGCGTCGCCAGCACCGTGGAGGCGAACGCCTCGTGGAACTCGTAGAAGTCGAAGTCGGCCAGCGTGAGGCCGTTGCGCTCCAGCAGCGTCGGGATGGCCCGTGCGGGGGCCATGAGCAGCCCCTCGTTACCGGTGGTGTAGTCCACGGCCGCGACCTGGGCGTCGACGACCTTCGCCCACACCGGCCAACCACGGCCCTTTGCGTACTCCTCCTCGGCGACCAGCACGAGGGCCGCGCCGTCGGTGAGCGCGGTCGAGTTGCCTGCGGTCATCGTGGCGTCATCGCCCTTGCCGAAGACCGTGCGGAGCTTGCCGAGCGCCTCCATCGACGTCTCTGGGCGGAGGATCCCGTCGCGCGACACCTTGAGGTAGGGGGTGACGAGATCGTCGAAGAATCCCTCGTCCCAGGCGGCGGCGAGGTTCTGGTGCGACGCCAGAGCCAGCTCGTCCTGTTCCTCGCGCGTGACGCCCCACTTCGCGGTGGTGAGCGCCTGGGACTCGCCCATGCTGAGCCCGGTGCGGGGCTCGACGACCGCCGGGGGCACCGGGGCGAGGTCGGCCGGCCGGATGGACGAGAGCGCCGTGAGCTTGTCCGGCAGGCTCTTCGCCCTGGACAGCGCCAGCATCGCGCGGCGCAACCGTTCCGTGACCACGAGGGGCGCGTCCGAAGCGGAGTCGACGCCGCCCGCGATGCCGACGTCCATCTGCCCGAGGCGGATCTTGTTGCTGGTGTAGACCACGGCCTCGAGGCCGGTGCCGCAGGCCTGCTGCAGGTCGCAGGCGGGCGTGTGGTCGGACAGCGCCGACCCGAGCACCGCCTCGCGCGTGAGGTTGAAGTCGCGGGTGTGCTTGAGCACCGCCCCGGCGACCACTTCACCGACCTCCTGCCCCGCGAGCCCGAAGCGGGCGATCAGCCCGTCGAGCGCGGAGGTCAGCAGGTCCTGCGCCGAGGCATCGGCGAACCGTCCCCCCGCCTTGACGAACGGTGTGCGGTTGCCACCGACCACCACTGCTGTGCGTGACGTCATTGCTTTCCTCCCGGCCGAGTTATTCGATACTCAGGGTAGCAGATACGGCTAGTTTCGGGTACTCTGGGTTCATGAAAACCGGAAGCGACACCGCGACGGCCGTCGACGGTCGCGCCGCGCGCTGGGAGGAGCACAACATCCAACGGCGGCGTGAGCTGGTCGAGGAGGCCGTCCGTGCGATCCGGGAGCACGGCCCCGCGGTCGGGATGGACGAGATCGCCTCCCGCAGCGGAACGTCGAAGACGGTCCTCTACCGGCACTTCGGCGACAAGGCCGGTCTCTACCAGGCCGTTGTCGAGTCGGTGCACGACTACATCCTCCACAAGCTCCCCTTGTCGGACGCGGAGTCCTTCGAGCCGCGCGACCTGGTGCGCAACCTCGCCGACGCCTACCTCGCCGTCGTGGAGAGGGACCGGAACCTGTACCTCTTCGTGTCCTCCCGACCGGCGGGGGACACCCCCGTCGACGACCCGGTTCTCGGCATCACCACCCGCATCGGCAACGAGGTGTCCGCGGTCTTCGGCGCGTGGCTGCGGCGCCAGGGCCGCGACGATCAGCCCGCCAACACCTGGGGGCACGGCGCCGTCGGGTTCATCTGGGCGGTCGCCGACCGCTGGATCGTCACCAACCTCCGACGGCCCCGCGCCGAGGTCGTCGATTACATCGTCCAACTGTTCACCCCCGCGTTCGACGCACAACGAAGGAGTTGACCCTGATGACGCTCTCCCCCACGGGCGAGGCCCTCAGCCGGGCCCTCGACGGCCCGTTCCACGACCTGAAGCAGAAGTGGCGGGACGAGGTCTCCGCCGACGACGTCGTTCGGGACACGTCCCTGACGGTCGAGGAAGCCAGGGACTGGACGCTCGACCGCGTCGTCAAGCTGGCCCACCGGAACCTCGTGACCGCCGGCTTCCCCGGCGAGCACGGCGGAACGGGCACGACGGCGGAGTCGGTCGCCAACTTCGAGATGGTCGCGATGGGCGACCTCTCGCTGACCATCAAGACCGGCGTCCAGCACGGCCTGTTCGGCGGTGCGATCACCAACCTGGGCAACGAGTGGCACCACAAGACGTTCCTGCCCGACGCCATCACGACGGACCTACTGGGCTGCTTCGCGATGACGGAGCTGGGCCACGGCTCCGACGTGCAGTCGATCGAGACCACCATCACCTGGCTGCCTGGGAGCGGCGAGTACGAGGTCCACTCCCCCACCCCGTCGGCCACGAAGGCCTACATCGGAAACGCCGCCCGCGACGGCCGGATGGCCGCGGTGTTCGGCCAGCTCATCGTCGACGGCGAGCACCAGGGCGTACACGTCGCCCTGGTCCCGATCCGCGACGCGGCCGGCAACGACCTGCCCGGCGTCACCACCGGCGACCACGGCCACAAGGGCGGCCTGCTCGGCATCGACAACGGCACGATCGCGTTCAACCACGTCCGCGTCCCCCGGGAGATGTTGCTCGACCGATTCGGCGGCGTGGACGAGAGCGGCGTGTACCGCTCGCCCATCGAGAGCAAGAACGCCCGCTTCTTCACGATGCTCGGCACGCTCGTGCGCGGCCGGATCTGCGTCGGCGGCGGTGCCGCGTCCGCGGCCCGCAAGGCGCTGACCATCGCGGTGCGCTACGGCGACCGTCGCCGTCAGTTCCGCCGCCCGGGGCTGGGCGAGGAGATCGTGCTGCTCGACTACCTCACCCACCAGCGCAGGCTGCTGCCGCATGTCGCACGGGCCTACGCCTACGGGTTCGCGCAGAACGAGCTGGCGATGCAGCTGCAGCGCGTCACCGACGGCGACGGCGACTCGCGGAGGTCCCGCGAGCTCGAGACGCGTGCCGCCGGCATGAAGTCGGTGCTCACGCGCTGGGCGCTCGACTCGATGCAGGAGGCGCGCGAGGCGTGCGGCGGCGCCGGGTTCATGTCGGACAACGGCATTACGATGGCCCGCCAGGACGCGGACGTGTTCGCCACGTTCGAGGGCGACAACACGGTGCTGCTGCAGCTGGTCGCGAAGGCACTGCTGCTGGAGTACAAGTCGACGTGGGGCGACATGGATCTGCTGGGCACCGCGCAGAAGTCTGCGTCCATGCTGGGGCAGACGGTGCTGGAGCGCACGACGGCACGTTCGGTCATCGAGCGTCTCATCGCCAT
>JAUHXZ010000122.1 GCA_030426725.1 Actinomycetes bacterium | reverse complement strand
GCGCGGACCCGCCGGTGAGCTGCTGCTTCATGGCAGCCAGTTCCAGCTCGACCGAGGAGTCGGCGGCCAGGGCGTCCAACTCACGGGTGAGATCGTCCTTGGCCAGGCCGGTGGGATCCTCGAGAGCGCCCGAGGCGAGCAGCTCGTCGACGGCGGACGCGCGGGCCTGCAGCTCCAGCGTCTTGTCCTCCGCACGCTGTATCGCCAGACCGACGTCGCTCATCTCCTCCGAGATGCCGGTGAACGCCTCGTTGATGCGGGTCTGCGCCTCGGCCGCCGAGTAGGTGGCCTTGATGGTCTCCTTGCGGGTGCGGAACGCGTCGACCTTCGCCTGCAGACGGGTGCTGGCGCGCACCAGCTTCTCCTCCTCGGCCTGCAGCTGCGCGTGCTGCGTCTGGAGGTCCTCGAGCTGGGTCTGGAGCCCGGCCTTGCGGGTCAGCGCCTCGCGGGCCAGGTCCTCGCGGTTGGTCTGCAGCGCCCGCTGCGCTGCGGACTGCAGCCGCTCGACCTCCTGGTTGAGCTTCGACGCCTGCAGTTCCACGCGCTTGCGGCTCGTCGCCACATCGGCCACGCCGCGGCGCACGTTCTGCAGCAGTTCGAGCTGCTTCTGGTAGGAGTAGTCGAGGGTCTCGCGGGGATCTTCGACCTTGTCGAGCGCCTTGTTGGCCTTCGACTTGAAGACCAGGGCGATGCGTTCAAAAATGCTGGCCACGGGGTGTCCTTCCAGGAACGTGCGATGTTCGTCTCAACGGTAGCGCGGCACAGGGTTGCACGGGCCCCGTGCGGTCCCTGACATCACCCTGAATCGTCCCGGGGTAGAATGGGTGGGCCCGAAAGACCATCGCCCAAAAGGACACCAGTACCGTGGCCCTGTTCCGCCCCTATGAGCGCACCGACTCGTCGACGAAGACGGACCGCATCTCCTCCCTCACCCCGAAGGGCGAGAAGGCGGCAGCCAAGACCGAGAAGGCCGCGGCCACCACTCCCGTGTCCGCCGAACCGGCGACGGCCCCCGAGACGGCCGCGACCGCCACCCCGGCCGGCCCGAAGAAGAAGCAGGGCCCCACCCCGAAGCGCAAGGACGCCGAGGCCGCGCGCATGGAGCGGCTCCACCCGTCGCTGACCCGCAAGCAGCAGCGGAAGGCGGACTCGGTCGCCAAGCAGAAGGCGCGGCTGGACTCCTGGGAGCGCACCGAGCGCGCCCCCGAGCGTCAGCTGCTGCGCGACTTCGTCGACACCCGTTGGACCGTCGCCGAGTTCATGCTGCCCGCGATGATCCTCATCATGGTGGCCGTCATGCTCACCATGAACAACGTGGTGCTGTCGAGCTGGATCTCGATGTCGCTGTGGGTGCTCATGTTCATCACCATCATCAACATCGGCTTCATGTGGCGCGGGTTCAAGCGCCTCATGGCGGAGCGTCACCCCGGCGTGCCGCTCAAGGGCCTGCTCATGTACATGTTCAACCGGTCGCTGATGATCCGCCGGTTCCGCCAGCCGGGGCCGCGCATCAACCGAGGAGACACCATCTGATGGCATACCTGTGGAAGCCCGAGTCCGGAACGTTCTCGCTGTCGGACCTGGCCGACGACGGTCTCGTGCACCACTTCGAGACCCAGGAGGCCGCCGAGGACTGGCTGGGACTCTTCTACGACGAACTGCTGGACAAGGGCGTCGAGGAGGTCAGCCTCTACGAGGAGGACCGCCTGGTGTACGGCCCGATGCAGCTTCGTCCGTGACGACGGGGCGCGTGCCGGCCTGGTAGGCCAGCACGGAGCCGAAGACCACCATGCCGAGGCCCCCGGCGACGGCGAACGGCGCCTGCTCCCTGGCCACCGCGATGCGGTCCTCGTACGTCTGCACCTGGCCGCCGTCCTCGTTGGTGAGGCTCGAGTAGCCGCAGGTGTCACCCGGGCCCATCTCGACGCCGCGGCAGGACGTCGACGGGGCGATCCACGACACCAGCCCCCACGCCGCGATGGCCACGCCGGCGACGATGAACACCCACACGCCCAACCGCTTCATGCCGGACAAGGTACCCCCTCGACGCGGGGCACCCAACCCGCGACGAGTCGGTAGGCTGACGGCGTGACTCGAAGCAATCCCACCCTCAACCTCACCCGTGGACTCCCGAAGGGCGCCGACGTCGTCGTGCTCGGTATGGCGACGATCAGCCAGAGCGCCCCGGCCCTCGTGGGCGTCACCGCCGACCTCGACAAGCCGTTCTCCAAGGCCTACGGACACGGCGTCGCGGAGGTCGCGACGTCGATGTCCGCCTCCGCCAAGCGCGAGGAGGTCACCGTTCTGCCGCCGGTCGACGGCACCCGGATCGTCGTCGTCGGGTTGGGCGATGCGGACGTGACGCCCGACGCCGTGCGCTCCACCGTCGGCGCCGCGCTGCGCACCGTCGCGGGCCTGCCGGGCGCCGAGGGGCTCGACGTGGCGGTATCGCTGGAGGTCACCGATCCCGAACTGCTGCAGGCCGCCGGCGAGGGAGCCCTGCTGGGCGCGTACAAGTTCGAGCCGGTCACCGGCAAGGAGCAGGCGACGGCCGTGGCCTCGGTGTCGCTCATGTCAGCCGTCACCGGCTCCGAGCAGAAGGAGGCCGTCAACCGGGCGCGCGTCATCGCGGAGGCCGTGTGCCAGGCCCGCGACTGGGGCAACACTCCCCCGAACCTGCTGTTCCCCGAGACGTTCGCAGAGGCGGCCCGGACGTTCGTCCGCGACGACCGCATCGCCGTCGAGATCCTCGACGAGAAGGCGCTGGAGAAGGGCGGCTTCGGCGGCATTCTCGCCGTCGGCGGCGGCTCGGCCCGCGGCCCGCGCCTGGTGCGGCTGAGCTACTCGCCACGCGGCGCCACCGCGCACATCGCGCTCGTGGGCAAGGGAATCACCTTCGACTCCGGCGGCCTCGACATCAAGCCCGCCGGTCAGATGGCCGGCATGAAGTTCGACATGTCCGGGGCCGGGGCCGTGGTCTCCGCGATCCACGCCGTCGCCTCGCTCGGGCTGAAGGTGCGGGTCACCGCCTACGCGGCGCTTGCCGAGAACCTGCCGTCCGGGTCGTCGTACCGCTCCAGCGACGTGCTCACCATGTTCGACGGGCAGACCGTCGAGAACTACAACACCGACGCCGAGGGCCGCCTCGTCATGGCCGACGCCATCGGGCGCGCCGGGCTGGACAAGCCCGACCTCATCGTCGACGTCGCCACGCTCACCGGCGCCTGCATGGTGGCCCTCGGGCTGCGCACCGGCGGGCTCATCACGAACGGCGAGGAGACCTCCGACCTCCTGCTCGACGCCGCCGAGATCGCCGGCGAGGACTTCTGGGAGCTTCCGCTCACCGACGCGACGCGCGAAAGCCTGAAGTCGACGGTCGCGGACATGCGTTCGGGCACGGGCCAGCGCTGGGGCGGCGCCCTGGTGGCCGGCGCGTTCCTGGAGAAGTTCGTGCCCGACGGCGTGGCGTGGGCGCATCTCGACATCGCCGGGCCGGCAGAGAACCCCGAGGCCCCCTACGGCTACGTGCCCAAGGGCGGCACCGGTGTCGCGGTGCGGACCCTGGTGGCGTTGGCAGAACTCATCGAGGGTTGACGGGCGCGGCCGCCCGCGCCGCCTTGTGGTCGATCGGCATAATGGCCACGTGGGTTGGTTCGGGCGGCGGCGACGCGAAATGAAAGTGGCGAAGGAAGAGCGCCAGGTTCCGGACGCGATGCGCCAGCACCTGACCGCCTTCGTCTCCACCCGTCGAGGTGTCGAGGCGTGGGTCGAGCAGCCGACGTCGTTCAACCCGCCGTCGATCCTGCTCATCGCGGCCAGCGGCGAGTCGACCCGGCGCGGGATTCCCAGCGCGCAGTACGGGTACCAGTTCGCGGCCAGCCACAACATCCCGTGCTACGACGCGGGCGTGGTGCCGTATCCGAAGCGGATGCGCGAGTACGGGCTGCGGCAGAAGAAGGAACGTCGCCGCCAGGCTTAGTGCCCGACGACCGCAGCGGAACATCGGCCGGTCCCTCGGGCAAGACGTGAAAGACTTGCACCCATGACGCAACCCTTCGACGTGGCCATCCTCGGCGCCGGCTCCGCCGGCTACGCCTGCGCGATCCGCTCGGCACAGCTGGGCCTGCGCGTGGCCCTCGTCGACGACACCCCGCTGGGCGGCACCTGCCTGCACCGCGGCTGCATCCCGACGAAGGCCTGGCTGCAGGCAGCCAAGGTGCGCCGCACGGTCGCGAAGGCCCCGTCGTTCGGCATCGGCGCCACCCTTGGCGACACCGACGCCGCCGCCATCCGCTCCTACGCCGACGACACCGTCGCCGGCCTGCACAAGGGCCTCGAGGGCCTCATCGCCAAGCGCGACATCACCGTCATCACTGAACGCGGCGCCCTCGTCGTCGACGAGCGGGGCCCGGGCATCGAGACCGGCGGCGCCGTCCACCGGGCGCGGGCCGTCGTGGTCGCCACCGGCGCGGCCCCCGTCACCCTCGGCCTCCCCGTCGACGGCCAACGCATCCTCACCAGCGAACACGCCCTGCGCCTCGACACCCTCCCCGCCAGGGCCGTCGTCCTCGGCGGCGGCGTCATCGGCGTCGAGTTCGCCTCCCTGTGGGCGGACCTGGGCGTCGAGGTGACGCTCGTCGAGGCCATGGAGCGGCTGCTGCCCAGCGAGGAGCCGTCCATGTCCCGCGTCCTCCACCGCGCCCTCAAGGCCCGGGGCGTCGACATCCGCCTCGGCTCCGCCGTCGACGGCGCGGAGACCACCGACGACGGCGTCGCAGTCCGACTCGCGGACGAGACCCTCACCGCCGACATGTTGCTCGTGGCCGTCGGCCGCCGCCCCAACACCGACGGCACCGGACTCGCGGAGGCCGGTGCTCAGATCACCGCGACCGGGCACGTCTCCGTCGACGACCAGCTCCAGACCGGCATCCGCGGCGTCTACGCAGCCGGGGACCTCGTCGCGGGGCCCCAACTCGCGCACCGGGGCTACGCGCACGGCCTGTTCCTCGC
>JAUHXZ010000121.1 GCA_030426725.1 Actinomycetes bacterium | reverse complement strand
CCATGACGATCCCGCCAGCCACGCACCGAGGCCGGCGCGAGCCTACCCTGACGACGGGTGGCCGGACGACGGCCGCAGCACCATCTGGTCGCGTGCGTCCTCCTCGGACTCCTACCTTCCGCCCACGGACCCGCCGCACGGATCGGCCGACGCCCCGCCTTCGGTGGACTTCGTCGCCGATCCTCCCCCGCGAGCGGAGAAGCAGCGGCGCGACCGCCGCTCCTTCCGCGGTTCGCTCGGCCTGACCGCCGCCTCGACGGTTCTGCCCGGCTCAGGCCTGCTCGGGGCCCGGCGCACCGCCACCCGGATCCTCGGCCTAACGACGGCGCTGCTGGCCATCGCAGCGGGAGCATACGTGGGCCGCATGGCCCTGGTGTCCCCCGAACGCATCGCAGTGATGGCCGTCACCCCCGATGTGCTGCTGGCGGCCAGCGCCGCCCTCATGGCGGTCGGCGTGGTGTGGGCTGCCCTCATCGCGTTCACCCACCTGGCCACGCGTCCGCGGGCGCTGACCACCGGCAAGCGCGCGTTTGGCGCGGTGGTCGTCACCGCCCTCGCGTTCAGCGTCACGGCACCCACCGCAGTCGGGGCGCGCTACGCGCGCGACCAGATGATGCTGGTGGACAGGGTCTTCGCGACGGGCGACCAGGAAGTGCAGTCGACTTCGCGTCCCACGCTGGCCACCGAGAAGGCGGTCGACCCGTTCGAGGGGATCCCGCGGCTGAACATCCTGCTGCTCGGCGCCGACGGCGATGCGTCCCGCGCCGACGAGGTCGCGCAGTACAGCGTGCGGACCGACTCGATCATGCTGGCGTCGATCGACACGGCGACCGGCAATACGACGCTCATCCAGATCCCGAGGAACCTGCAGTACACGCCGTTCCCCGAGGGCAGCGAGATGGCCGAGGCCTTCCCGTACGGATTCCGGGGCGCCCCGGAGGCCGACTACTACATCAACGGCATCTGGGCCTCGGTCGAACTCGCGCATCCGGAACTGTTCGAGGGCGCGACCTACCGGGGCGCCGAGGCGCTCAAGCAAGGAGTCGAAGGGATCACGGGGCTCCCCGTCGACTACTTCGTCATGCTCAACATCGACGGCCTGCAGCAGCTGATCGACGCGATGGGCGGTGTCACGGTCAACATCAACCAGAGGCTAGCGATCGGCGGCAACAGCGAGGGGCTCGCCCCCTCCGGCTACCTCGAGCCGGGCCCGGATCAGCACCTCATGGGCCGCGAGGCCATGTGGTACGCCCGCAGCCGCCTCGGATACTCGGATTACGACCGGATGGCGCGCCAGTCATGCCTGGTGGATGCCGTCATCGCCCAGGCGAACCCGGCCACCATGCTCACCCGCTACGAAGCGATCGCACAGGCATCGTCCGACATGGTCATCACCGACATCCCGCAGCAGGACCTGCCAGCGATCGTCGAACTGGCGCTGCGCGTCAAGGACGCCGAGGTGTCCCGGCTGGCGTTCACGCCCGGCCACAACGGCTACTCCTACGCGGACCCGGACTTCGACACCATGAGGGCCGCCGTCGACGAGGCGATCACGGCCTCGACGGCCTCCCCCGAACCTGCCGAGTCGACGTCGGCACCCTCCACGACGGTCACCCCGTCCGCGTCATCGACGGCCACCGCGGAGGCCTCCCCGAGCCCCAGCACACCGACGGTACCCGAGCAGGGTGCGCAGAACGTCGATGATGCCTGCGCCTGGCAGGGGGACGACCTCGGGGGCTGAGTCAGCCCCGGTACGCGTCGAGGCGTGCCCTCACGTCGTTGAGGACGTCGGCGATCTGCTGGCGGTCGCCGCCGGGGAACAGCAGATGGGTCCGCCGCACGGACCCGTGGTAGATCGTCACGTGGGAGCCCTCGGCCGTCTGGGTAACCTTCGACACATCCGACCACTGGCCCGCGTGCTCCAGTCCCGGCCCCTTGAGGACGTAGCCGTCGTCATCCAGGGTGAGGGTCACGGCCAGCCGCCTCATCGACAGGAGTGCGCCGAGGAGGAGTGCCACAGCGCTCGCCAGGACGATCCCGCCGGCCACGGGCACGGCGATCGGGAGATCCTGACCGAGCCCGAGCACCAGGAGGACAGCTCCGACGACTGATCCGACTGCGGCGATGACGAACGCGCGGACCGGAGGGCGCGGCTTGATGACGTGGGTGGACTCGGCCATGGCCCAAGGGTAGCCAGCGGCGGGCGCGCGTTGCCCCAGTGCGGCGCCGTGTCCGGGTGGCGGCGAGGGTGGGATTCGAACCCACGGAGAGTTGCCCCTCGGCCGCTTTCAAGGCGGCTGCACTAGTCCACTATGCGACCTCGCCAGTGCCCGACCATGCTAGCGCCTCCACCGCGGCCCGGTATCGTGGCCGCCTGCCGGGCCGGGCGGAAGGAGACCGACGATGCCGCCGAAGTCTCCCCTGCCGCCGCGCCACGGGCTGCAGGCCGCCTGGGTCCGGACACCGGACCGCGACCCGCTCGACCCCGAACCCTGGCCCAGCATGCGCGACTGGCTCGTCGACAAGCTCGCCCCGTCCCCGGAGGACGTTGACGACATGCTGTCGCGCCAGGTCTTCGTCGACCAGCGGGGCAGGCCGCTCACCGGCCGCGAGCCCTACCGGCCGCACACCTTCGTCTGGTTCCACCGCGAACTCCGCGACGAGGCCGAGGTGCCGGGCGAGCTCACGCTGCTCCATCTCGACGACCGCATCGCCGTGTTCGACAAGCCCCACTTCCTGTCGACGATCCCGAGGGGCCGCCACGTTCTCCAGTCGGCGGTGGTGAAGGGCCGCGCCGCCCTCGACCTGCCCGAACTGTCCGCGGCGCACCGCCTCGACCGGGGCACCGCCGGGGTCCTGCTCATGACGACGGCGAAACGCTGGCGGGCCGCCTACCACTCGGTGTTCACCGAACGGGTCGCGGCAAAGACCTACCGGGCCATCGCGCCGTTCGACCCACGCCTCGACTTCCCGGCACGCGTCGAGTCCCACCTGGTCAAGCGGGTGGGCACGCTGCAGGCCGAGACGCTCGACCTGCCGCCGAACTCCGTCACCGACATCACGGTGCTCGAGCGCCGCGGCGACTGGGCCCTCTACGAGATCCGCCCCCTCACCGGCCGCACCCACCAGATCCGCGCGCACTTCAACCAACTCGGCATCCCGCTGCTGGGCGACCCGCTGTACCCGGAGATCACCGACACCCACATCGACGACTTCTCCACCCCGCTGCGGCTCCTCGCCCACCGGCTCGAGTTCCCCGACCCCGTCGACGGCGCCCCGAGGCGCTTCACGAGCCGCCGCGAGCTGGCCTGGCCCGACTGACGGCGGTCGCCGTCCGGCGCGGGGCCCCCTGTGGCAGGGTTGGGGCATGCGCGCAGTGATCGTGGAAACCCCCGGCGACGTCGATGCCCTCAGCATCGGTGAACTCCCCACCCCCACACCCGGCCCGGGCGAGGTGCTGGTCCGCACCGTCGCCTCCGGCGTCAACCGGGCCGACGTGCTGCAGCGGCAGGGCCACTACCCGCCACCGAAGGGCGTCACGGACGTCATCGGGCTCGAAGCCTCGGGCGTCGTCGCCTGGGTGGGGCCGGGCGTCACGCGCTGGAAGGAGGGCGACGAGGTCGTCGGCCTCTTGGCGGGCGGCGGCTACGCCCAGTACTTCGTCGCACCCGAAGGCCAGCTCGTCGCACCCCCGCCGGGGGTCGATCTGGTGTCCGCGGCCGGCGTCCTCGAGGTGGCCGCAACCGTCGTGTCCAACCTGGAGGAGGGCCGGCTGACGGAGGGCGAGGTGTTCCTCGTCCACGGCGGCGCCGGCGGCATCGGTACGTTCGCGACGCAGTACGCGAAGGCGCTCGGCGCGACCGTCGTCGCCACGGCCGGGTCCCCCGAGAAGCTCGAGCACTGCCTCGCGCACGGCGCGGACCACGCGCTGGACTACCACGGTGACTGGGTGGCGGAGCTGAAGGCGGCCACCAAGGGCGCCGACGTCATCCTCGACATCATCGGGGCCAAGTACCTCGAGTCCAATGTCTCGGCGCTGAAGCGACGCGGCCGGATCGTCGTGATCGGCCTGCAGGGCGGGGTGAAGGGCACCCTCAACCTGGGCGCGCTGCTCGCCAAGCAGGCGACTATCAGCGCCACGTCGCTTCGCTTCCGGCCGGCCGCCGAGAAGGCCGCGATCTGCGCGGCCGTCGAGGAGAAGGTGTGGCCCATGCTGACGGACGGACGCGTCAAGCTCTCTCCCGAGACGCGCATCCCGTTCAAGGACGTGCGCCGGGCGCACGCCCAGCTCACCGGTGGCGACAACATCGGCAAGATCGTCCTGGTGCACTGATCACACGCCCGGATGCGGGGGGAACCTCAACCTCGGGCTCAGCTTGCAGGTGACGGAACCGGGGGTACCTCGGTTGAATGGCGGGCATGCTTCCCCTGCGCCTGCTCACCCGCGCGGCACTGGTGTTCTCACTGGTGGCGCTGGCGATGCTGGTCGCGCTCTTCCCCGCCGCCCCGCCGGCGAACGCGATGAGCTCCTCGACGTTCATCTCGAAGACCGCCGCCTGGGCACAGGCGGGTGAGCGCGAGTACGGGGTCCCCGCCTCGGTCACGATGGCGCAGGCCATCCTCGAGTCCGGCTGGGGCGAATCCACCCTGACCAAGAACGCGAAGAACTGGTTCGGCATCAAGTGCTTCTCGAGCGTCAGCCCCTGGCAGGACGGCTGCTACGAGATCACCACGCTCGAGTACGACTCGGACGGCGTGCCGTACACGACCACGGCGAGGTTCCGGAACTACGCCACCGACCAGAACTCCTTCATCGACCACGGGTATTTCCTGTGGAGCCGGTCGCGGTACTCGGCGGCGTTCCTCTACAGCGACGATCCCGACCAGTTCATCCGCGAGGTGCACCTTGCCGGCTACGCCACCGACCCGAGCTACACCGACAAGATCATCAATCTGATGACCCGGTACAACCTGTACCGGTTCAACATCACGGCCCCGGAGCCGGAGCCGACCCCCACACCGACCCCCACTCCGACACCGACCCCCACTCCGACA
>JAUHXZ010000035.1 GCA_030426725.1 Actinomycetes bacterium | reverse complement strand
AGTGCGCGCTGCAGGGGCACGGTCACGTGGTCCTGACCGATGACCTCAGCGAAGGTTTCCGGGCGGTAGCGCCGGTAGAGCGCCAGCGGCGCGGGCGGGGCCTCGGGCCGGCGCGCCTGCGTGGACAATGGGGGTGTCACGGCCTCAGTGGCCGGCGCCGCGGCAGGTTCCTCGACGGTCTCCTCGGGCTCGTCGAACAGCCCCGGCCCGTCCATCGGCTCGAACCCCGGCTGATCCGCGGACCCGTACCCCTCATCCTGGAACGGGGCGTACTCGTCCTCGTCGTACTCGTCGTCCACGCGCCCACCCTATTCCAGAGGCCAGACTTTTCCAGGGCAAAGAAAAAGGGCCCCCCGCGCACCCGGCAGAGCTCACTTACCCTTGCTGCCTTCCGACCCTGGGGGAGTTGGGCGAGATACCGCCACGCGGGGAACCTCTGACAACTCTACCGCATCCGGCGGGGGCAGGCCACGGGCTCCGGGCCCTAGGCTTCACCGCATGGTGTCGCGAACGGATCCCCTGCTGGTCGAGGTGTGGCGCGGGGACCTCCTCGAGTGCATCCACTTCGGCGCCCTCGTCGTCACCGGCCCCGGGGGCGAGGTCCGCTTCTCCGCAGGCGACACCACCACGCCCATGCTCCCCCGCTCGTCGCTCAAGCCGATGCAGGCCATCGGCATGCTGCGCCATGGCCTCGACCTCGACGGCGACCTGCTCGCCCTGGCCGGCGCCTCGCACTCCGGCGAGCCGTTCCACCTGGAAGGCGCGCGAAGGATCCTCGACGGCGCCGGCCTCTCCCCTGACGACCTTCGGACCACGCCGGGCCTCCCCCTCGACGACGCGGCCAAGGCCGCCTGGCTCGCGTCGGGACGCGGCCCCGCACCGCTCCCCCATAACTGCTCCGGCAAGCATGCCGCGATGCTGCGCACCTGCGTGCGGGCCGGGTGGCCGACCGACGGGTACCTCGACGCTTCCCATCCGCTGCAGCGGGCGTGCGCCGACGCCGTCGCGGATCTCACCGGCGAGGAGTGCGGCGGGCCGGTGGTCGACGGGTGCGGCGCCCCGGCGTTCGCCGTCGGCCTGACCGGCCTGGCCCGCGCGTTCGGGTCCATCGCCTCGGCCACGGATGGTCCCGAGCGTCGCGTCGCGAACGCGTTCCGCACCCACCCCGAGTACGCCTCCGGCACCCGTCGCGCCGAGGTGGTACTGCACCGCGAGGTGCCAGGGCTGGTCTGCAAGGTGGGCGCCGAGGGCTGCCTGGCCGTCGGACTGTCGGACGGATCCGGCATCGCGGTCAAGGTGTCCGACGGCCACGACCGTGGCGTCGTGCCGCCCGTGGTCGCGGTGCTCGAGGCGCTCGGCCTGGCGACGCCGGGGCTGGCCTCCCTCGACCCGCACCCGGTGCTGGGCCACGGGCAGCCCGTGGGGCGGGTCGTCGTCGGGACCGCGCTCGCCACCGGCATCGCCCGGGCACTCTCCTGACCCCGCGTCGGGCCCCGGGCGCCGTCCGATAGGCTGCCGGGGCCCGCCAAACCCCCCACCCGAGGACCTCCATGAACGCCGTCGTGGTCTCCGTCATCGTGATGCTCGTCCTGTCGGTACTGCGTGTCCACGTGGTGCTGGCCCTGTTCCTCGGGGCCCTGACGGGTGGGCTGCTCGCCGGGCTGGGCTTCGAGACCACCATGGTGGCCTTCCAGGACGGCCTGGCCGGCGGCGCGAAGATCGCCCTCAGCTACGCCCTGCTCGGCGCGTTCGCCATGGCCGTGGCGCACTCGGGCCTTCCGCAGCTGCTGGCCAACTGGCTCATCGCGAAGTTGGACAACGACGGGCTGTCCCACACGCAGAAGATCACGCGGTGGACGACCTTCGGCCTGCTCACGGGCATCCTGGCGATGGCGATCATGAGCCAGAACCTCATCCCGGTGCACATCGCGTTCATCCCGCTGCTGATCCCGCCGCTGCTCATCGTCATGACCCGGCTGCGCCTCGACCGTCGTGCGGTCGCCAGCGTCCTGACGTTCGGCCTGGTCACCACCTACATGTTCCTGCCGATCGGCTTCGGCAGCATCTTCCTCAACGACATCCTCTACGGCAACATCGAGGCCGCCGGGCTCGACGTGTCCGGGGTGCCGGTCATGCAGGCCATGGGCATCCCGGCCCTCGGCATGGTGCTCGGTCTGCTCATCGCCGTCTTCGTGACCTACCGGCGGCCCCGCGACTACGACCCCTTCTCCGTCGTCGACGAGGACGCGCCGGCGCAGATCAAGCCGCGGAGGATCATCGTGGCGCTGGGCGCGATCGTCGTGTCGTTCGTGGCACAGACCTGGCTCACGCTGGCCGACTCGGCGGCCGACCCGCTGCTCGTCGGCGCCCTCATCGGTTTGTGCCTGTTCATCATCACCGGGACGGTGAAGTGGCAGGACGCCGACGCCGTGTTCACCGGCGGCATGCGGATGATGGCGCTCATCGGGTTCATCATGATCTCGGCCCAGGGGTTCGCCGCGGTGATGGTGGCCACCGAGGAGATCGCGCCGCTGGTCGAGGGCACGGCCGATCTCTTCGCCGGCAACCGGGGCGTCGCCGCGATCGCGATGCTGCTGGTCGGTCTCCTCGTGACGATGGGCATCGGCAGCTCGTTCTCGACCCTGCCCATCATTGCGGCGATCTACGTTCCGCTCTGCGCGTCCCTGGGCTTCTCCCCGGTGGCGACGGTGGCGATCATCGGCACCGCAGGTGCTCTCGGCGATGCGGGCTCGCCCGCGTCGGACTCGACGCTCGGCCCGACGGCCGGTCTGAACGCCGACGGTCAGCACGACCACATGCGCGACACGGTCATCCCGACGTTCCTGCACTTCAACCTGCCGCTGCTGGCCGCCGGCTGGATCGCGGCGATGGTGCTCTGACCCCGCCCCCGCCCGATTTGAGCGGGGGTGACCCGCTCGGGTAGGGTTCCGCCTTGGAGGATTCGCCTAGAGGCCTATGGCGCTCGCTTGGAAAGCGGGTTGGGTTCACGCCCTCACGAGTTCGAATCTCGTATCCTCCGCCGATCAGATTCCCGCCCCTCCGGGGCGGGAATCGCTGTTTCACGACCACTCGGAGCCAGACGCGCCGCGGCGCCTCGATGCCTGCGCGCCGACCCGCCTTGAGCCTGATCCGGGGCCGGAGGTCAATAACTCCGGGATTCCGGCCAGATCGGCGGTCGAGGCATGCATCAGGCTCATCGGCCCTTCCCGGCCAGGGACGGGCGTCTCTGCGTGGCAGTTCGTCCGGATCACCTGGAATCTGACCGTAGGACCGTCGTCGGCGACCTGTCGTCTGCTCGTTACCTGGGGCACCTAGCCTGCTCCGCATGACCAGAACGCCGAACCGCCGACTCGTCATCGTCGTGCGCGCCGATCCCGTCATCTGCGGGCATTCCGGCGAGGCACGCAATCTCGCGGAGGCCGCGCTGGATCGCGGCTTCGACGACGTGCGCATCGTCACCTGGCCGATGGAGCGACTCCTCGGGTCCGGGCTGCCGCTCAAACCACTCGACGCGGTGTTGCCCTACAGCCCGGGCATCGTCGTCGAGCGCCCCGCCCCGATCGGCAACGACAAGGTGCTCGATGGCCGCTATCAGGCGGGACTCACCGGCCGCCTCGTCGAACTGTTCACCGACGGGGTTCCCACCGTGTGCATGTCGTTGTACCGGACCTGCACGCTTTCGCTTCGGCCTCGCCCGCAGCGGACCGGATCACGTTCCTCCACGACGTCGACGACGCGCTCAAGCCGCACCTGATGGCCGGATGCTCGGCCTTCGTGCTGCCGAGCAAGCCGATGCCCGAGTTCACCGAAACGTTCGGCATCGCGCTCGTGGAGAAGATGCTGGCCGGCGGCGGGCCGGTGATCACGACGGACACCGGCGGCATCCCGGAGGCGGTCGGCGACCATGCTCTCCGGATCGGGATCGAGAGCCCGGACGACATCGCGGCGGCGCTCGACCGGGCGCTCACCATGTCGCCGTCGGAGCGGCTGGACTGGGAGAACCGCGCACGCGGCCATGGCCTCCGGTTCGACCGTGGGGCGGTCTTCGACCGGCTGTTCGCCGGCATCGACGGGGAGGCACCGGAAGGTCCAGCCGCCAGCCCCCGCCGCGCCGCGGCGCCGTTGTGACTCAGCGACTTCGCAGGGCCTCGATCAGCTCGTCCTTGGTCATCGTGGACCGCCCCTCGATGTCCAGTTCGCGCGCACGTTCGAGCAGTTCCTTCTTGGTGCGGTCCTCGTAGTTCTCGGCGGACGCACCCTTGGCACCCACCTCCGACCGGGACGAGCCGGCGGCCGCGTTGGCGATCCTCGCCGCCTTCTCCTTGCTCGCGCCGTCGTCGCGCAGCGCTTCGTACATCTCGGGGTCCTTGACCGACGGACCCGGATCCTTGCCAGGCATGGCGCCTCCTCCGTTGTCTGCGGACTTCCACCCTACGAGGCGCAGACCTACTACTTCTCCTCGGTGGAGTGCCGCGAGGCCTTCGACGCGGATCCAGGTAAGTACGTCGGCAACACCGGCAGCTGAGGCTCCCGCCGCAGGGTCCGACCCGGTCGGGCTGCGACGGGAACCCCGGGTCATACAACGCCCACCGCAACTCATTGGTGGCGATGATGTCACCCCGATGGTTCCCCAGCACCGCGGAACCCTCGGTGATCGCGTCGACCAGATGAAGCAGAGGCTGAGGGTCTCCGGCAGTCGCCGTTAACAGATCCAGTGTGCGAAGGGGGTACTGCCGGTAGTACCCCTGATAGAGACTCCCGCACCACCGGATTGTCGCGTTCACTGGTTCATGTCAGCGCGCGGAAACCCACTGGGTCGAGGCGCATCCCATCCCATTGGAAGGACCAGAACATGTCCGACGACCAGACCCCGATGCAGAAATTGATGGGCGACTTCGCTCCGACCTTCGTCGACCTCACCGACAATGTGCTGTTCGGCCAGGTCTGGTCGCGCACCGAGGCCCTCTCCCCGCGCGACCGCAGCCTCGTCACCATCACCACGCTGGTTGCCTCGCGCAACTTCGATCAGCTCAACGCCCACATCCCCATGGGTCTGGCGAACGGCCTGACCCAGGAGGAGATCATCGAGGCGATCACCCACATCGCGTTCTACGCGGGGTGGCCGCCGGCCGTCTCCGCCCTCACCATTGCGCAGCGACTCTTCGCGCAGCAGGCCTGACCACCCGCCATCGTCAAGGAGACAATCAGGATGAACATCGAACCGAACCTCGGCTCCATGAAGAACCCCCCGGAGCAGTTCGCCGGGGACGCGTGGGTCGACCTCATCGCCGCACCCCACGGCCCCGAGCAGCGCACCGTCGTCGCGAAGGTCCGCTTCGCCCCCGGGGCCCGCACCGCCTGGCACTCCCACGCGCGCGGCCAGTACTGCCACGTCACCGAGGGCATCGCCTACTTCGGCACCCGTGACGGAGAGATCATCGAAGTCCACCCCGGGCAGACCCTCTACACCCCGCCCGGCGAGGACCACTGGCATGCCGCGGGCGAGAAGAACTTCATGGAGCACATCGCCATCCTCGAAGGTGGCGACAACCCCGACGAGACCACTGTGTGGAAGGAACACGTCACCGACGCCGAACTCGGCCGCTGACCGCCACACGCCCAGCACCTCACACTCAGGAGATTCCCACAACAATGCGCGCAACCCTCATGTACGGCGCCGGCGATGTCCGCGTCGAGGACGTCCCCACCCCCACCATCCAGAACCCCACCGACGCCATCGTCCGCACCGTCCGTGCCTGCATCTGCGGCTCCGACCTGCACCCCTACCACTCGCTGCCGCAACTCCCGCAGGGCGCGACGATGGGGCATGAACTCATCGGCGTCGTCGAGGAGGTCGGCGCCGAGGTGAAGGACTTCACGCCCGGTGACTTCGTCATCGTGCCCTTCGCCGCGTCCGACAACACCTGCCCGATCTGCCAGGACGGCTTCCAGACCGCCTGCCCGCACGTGAACTTCTTCGGCCCCGGCGTCGGCGGCCAGCAGGCCGAGACCGCGCGCATCCCCTGGGCCGACGGCACGATGGTCAAGGTGCCGGGGGTCGACCCGGCCACGGCCGATGAGTCGCTTCTGAAGTCGCTGCTGGCGCTGTCCGACGTGTACCTCACCGGGTACCACGCCGCGTACATGGCCGAGATCAAGCCCGGCCAGTCGGTCACCGTGATCGGCGACGGCGCCGTCGGTCTGTCCGCCGTCCTGGCGGCCAAGCGGATGGGTGCCGGGCAGATCATCCTCATGGGCCGGCACAAGGCACGCACGGACCTGGGCCGCGAGTGGGGAGCCACCGACGTCGTCGAGGAGCGCGGTGAGGAAGGCATCAGCAAGGTCCTCGAGCTGACCGGCGGCTATGGCTCGCACGCAGTCCTCGAGGCCGTGGGCCACATGCCCGCCTACGAGCAGGCCGTCGGTGTGGTCCGCCCCGGGGGCGTCATCTCCCGAGTCGGCGTTCCCCAGTACGACATGGCGCCCGTCGGCTTCACCTCGCTGTTCGGGAAGAACGCCCGGCTCGCCGGCGGCCCCGCCCCGGTCCGGGCCTATCTTGAGCAGGCCATCCAGGAGGTGCTCGACGGCGAGATCGACCCCGGCCGGGTGTTCGACCGCACCATCGGCATCGATGAGGTCCCCGCCGGCTACAAGGCCATGGACGACCGCGAGGCGCTCAAGGTCATGATCAGGTTCTGATCCGACCGGCCCGCATCGCGCGGGACTGCACCTGACAGGCCGCTCAAGTGGTGGATGTGTGCTGGTCTACCGACCGGGATCCACCACCTGAGCGGGGCCGCGGGGTGGAACGCCATGAGGCCGGGTGCAGTTGGCCTCACGTTCTCGAAGCTGCTCTACCTTGGTTCCATGATCAGCGCTGACTCATCCGCCTCCATCGATGTCTCTCTCGCGGCCAGGCCGCTCGCCTACTCGCGGAACCTGTTCGGCCACTTCATCGAACACTTCCACCGCCAGATCTACGGCGGCATCTTCTGCCCCGGGTCGCCTCTGAGCGACAAGCGCGGTCTCCGAACCGACGTCATCGAGGCGATGCGCGAACTCAAGCCGAGCGTCGTGCGGTGGCCCGGCGGATGCTTCGTGTCGAGCTACCACTGGCTGGACGGCGTGGGCCCGGACCGCAGGCCGCACTACGACATGGCCTGGCGGGTGACCGACCCGAACACGTTCGGCACCGCCGAGTTCGTCGAGTGGTGCGCCGAGATCGGCGCCGAGCCCTACATCTGCACCAACGCCGGCACCGGCGGGGCCGAGGAGATGGCCTCCTGGGTCGAGTACTGCAACCTTCCCGAGGCGGAAGGGCGCTGGTCCGGGATGCGCGGCGGCAACGGCGATTCCGAGCCGTACAACGTGCGGTACTGGAGCATCGGCAACGAGAACTACGGCGACTGGGAGATCGGCGCGAAGGAGGCAGATGAGTGGTCCCGGCTCGTGACGGAGTCCGCCAAGATGATGCGCCACGTCGACGAGGACCTCGTCCTGCTGACCGCCGCCCGGGCCGATCTGGACTGGATGCTCCCGCTGCTGCAGCGCGCGGGCAGCAAGCTCGACGCCCTGTCGATCCACGGCTACTGGGACACCCTCAACCAGGTCAACAAGCCCGCCGACTACCTCACGGCCCTGTCGCACGCTCTGGAGCCGCAGGATGACATCCAGCGCACCCGCGAAATCATCGGCGCCACCGGGCTGACCGGCAAGGTGGGCATCGCGTTCGACGAGTGGAACCTGCGCGGCTGGCACCACCCGGTCGGCAACAAGCCGGAGGCGATCGCCGCGCGCGACAAGAACGACGAGAACAGCACCTACACCATGGCGGACGCCCTGTTCACCGCCGGTTTTCTCAACATCTGCCTGCGCAACGCGGACGCCGTGACCATGGCCAACATCGCGCCGAGCGTCAACGCCCGCGGCCCGCTGTTCGTCCACGACGGCGGGGTGGTCCGGCGGACCACCTTCCATGCCCTGGCCATGTACGCGAACCTTCTCGGTGACACGGTGCTCAGCACGAGCGCGACGTCGGCGAACCTCGCGGGCGCCGAGGTGCCGGTCCTCGACCACATCGTCACCCACGACTCCAGCGACGACTCGCTGGTCCTGGCGCTCATCAACCGGGACCCGGTCAACCCGCTGCCCTGCACGGTCTCGGTCTCCGGCCGCACGCTCAGCGCGACGCTGGACGCGACCGTCCTCGAAGGCCCGGACGCCGACGCCTTCAACGATGTCGACGCTCCCGACCGCGTGGCGCCCAGCACGACACAGGTGACCTTCGACGCCGGCGTGACCACGCTGCCCCCGCACTCGCTGACGATCTGCCGGCTCCCCTTGTCCCAGGCCACCGGCGAGCGCTACATCGAGACCGTCGGCGGACCGGCAGGCGAGTGGTACCAGGACGGCAACGCCTGGCGCCGCGCCTGATGAATGCGAGGTGTCAGTTCTTGCCGCGGGTTCCCGGCAAGAACTGACACCTCCGGCCACCTTGAGGCCCGGTGCCGTGAGCGGGGTGATGAGTCACGAGGAGCGACGCGCCCGCGAGGACGACCACCCGGGCAGGGCCCGGAACACGGGCGGGTCGAGGCGGGTGAAGGCCCACTCCGGATCGGTGAGCATGCGGGCCCCGGCCAGGCCCGCGACCATCGCAATGACGACGAGCACCGTGGAGACACCGTTGTCCAGTGCGAGGACGACGTCGCGCTGGTCGAAGTAGAGGAGTGTGCGCAGCGCGGACGACCCGGGGATGGCGACGAGCACCGTGGGGACCGTCATGATGATCTTCTCGATCCCGAACGCCCTGGCCGCGGCGGCGCAGGCCAGGCCCATGAGGAAGCAGGCCACGAAGGTCGCAACGTGGACGGGGACCCCGGCCTCCAGCATCAGGAGGCGGGGTACGTTGCCGAGGACCCCGATGAGACCAGCCGTGAGCGCTGCGGCCCACGGCGAGTTGAACATCATCGCCCAGCCGAAGACGGCGAAGAAGCTGGCCGCCACCCAGGCCGCCCACAGCACCAGTGCGGACCCCGTCTGCTCCGGGACGGGATCCGGCGAGATTCCGGTGGGCACCGCCACGAGCCACACGCCGATCGTGATGGCCAGGAGGACCGCCAGCGCGTAGGCGAGTCTTGGGATCCCGACGCCGAGGTCGATGCGACCGAGGTCGAGGCCTCCGGTGACCAGCGGGAAGCCGGGGATGAGGAAGATCGCCGCGCAGATGAACCCGGCAGCCAGGCGGGTGCTCGGCTCGCCGGTGATCAGGGTGAACACCTCGGCACCGGCGACGTAGGCGGCGCAGCTGACAGCCGCGGAGATGAGCACGCTGGCGAGGTGGTTGATGTGCCATCGCCCCAGCAGCGTCCGCACGGCGAACCCCGCCGCCCCGGCGGGCAGAACCGCGAGGACCTCCCGGCCCCACCCGCCGGTCAGGACCGTCACCGACGCGCACGCCAGCGCGACGAGCACCCCCACGAGCCAGAACGGGTACAGCGGCGGGGTGTCCTCGACGGCGTCGAGGCGGGCCTCGAGCGCATCGGGAGTGCTCGGCTCGGCGAGGTCGCGGCTCAACGCCTGAAGCTGGGCTATGCGGTTGGCGTCCACACCGGGGCTGCCGATCTCGGCGACCTGGGTGCGGTAGATGCCACCCTTGCCCACGGTGGCGACGATGTCGGTGAAGGTGACCTGCGCCGCGAAGGAGTCGAGGCGGAGCGCCGAGGCCGCGGCGCGCATCAGTTCGCGCACCCGCAGACCGCTGGTGCCGGCAGCGAGCATGTCGATCCCGGCCCGGGTGACGAGCTCGCTGAGCCGGATCAGCTCGCGCGGTTCCAGCAGCGCCTCCGCCTCCGTCGACCCGTCCGGCGTGTCACGTTCCATGCGCGACACGGTACGCCGCGGGCGGCCGGGGTCGATCCCGGCCCCGTCTCCGCGGATGTCGAGGCCGCCTATGTGGCCGAACTCGACCGCTCACTCGCCCTCCGGCGGGGCGGACGAGGGGCGCTGCTGGGTGGCGCGCTGACGGGAAAACTGCCCGACGGCGACTTCCGCACCTGGGCCGCTATCCGGACGACCTGCGGCCCCGCTTCGGCGGCAGTGGCCGAGAACCGCGGCCGGGGGCCGGGCCCATCCCGCCCGGCGCCCGGCGGCGCAAGTCATCGTGAGCCCCGTCAGAGCCCGGTGGCCGGTTCCGGCCGGTGGATGCCCCGCGGGCGGTAGCCCAGGGACGCGGAGACACCGGCCAGGTCGGCCAGGTACCAGATCGTCGCGAGCCACATCTCGGTGCCCTGCAGCCCCGGCCCGGAACTGAGATTCCCGGCGCCGTCACCGGCCGCGCGGAAGCCGAAGCCCTGCCCGTCGGTCCAGCGGTCCAGCGCCGCCGTCAGCAGCCGCTCCGCCAGCGCGCGTACCTCGGTGGTCCGGTAGCCGGTGTCACGGGTGAGCCACAGCGGGTGGGCGACGTCGAGCACGTTGCACGCGTTCTGCGCGTCGGGCGCGAAGTAGCTGTCGTCGCGTGCGTGCCGCAGGACGGTGTCGATGACAGCCTCCGGGTGGCCGACGGGGACTCCGAACTGGGCGAAGGTCCCGCGGGAGGCGCGGTAGAAGCCGTTGACCGGCTGGAGCAGGCCCTCGCCGGCGGTGGGTTCACCCCACATGCCGGTGCGGGCGTCCGCGCGCGTGGCCAACCAACCGAAGAGGGTCTCGGCCCAGCCCGCGGTGACGTCGTCGCCGCGCAGCCTGGTCCAGTGAAGGGCGGTCCCGAGCATGTCGGTCCAGTGACCGGCTCCCCACGCGTCGTCCCGCCAGGGCAGGGCGTCGAGGAACCCGGCGAGGGTCTCGGGGGTTCCCTCCGTGACGACCGCCAGGGGGTGTGGGAAGCCGGAGCCGAGCAGGTCGAGCGCGTAGCCCACACACAGCACGTGGTAGGCCACGCCGCCGTCGGTGGGATCGATCGCGGCCGGACGCCCGTCAGCATCGAGGAGGGGAACGAGGCCGGTGGCCGGGTCCTGCCAGTTCCCCAGCAGGGCGCGGTGCTCGTCGGCCGTGCGCTGGGGTGGTGGCGCCTCGCTCAGCAGCATCGACAGTTCGATCGCGTCGCACTGGGCGCGCACCGTCGGCGGCGCCCCGGGGTGGTCGACGAAGAGCCCGGCCCCGGGATCCCAGGAGCGGTCGAGGATGTCGGCGAGTTGCGCGCGGGCCCGCTCCGCGAGGTCCGCGACGCGCCGTTCGAGCGGCGTCGCGGGGACGTCGGTGGGCGGGACGCGCCAGTTGACCCGCCGGGCGGGGTTCCCCACCACGACGGCTCCGGCCTGGACGTCCTTCGTGACGACGGCGCCCGCACCGATGACGGCGTGGTCGCCGACGTGAACGCCGTCGAGGATGATGACCTGTGAGCCGATCCACACGTCGTCGCCGATCGTGATGCCCTTGGACACCAGGGGCTGCCGGAACACCTCGATCCCGGGTTCCATGGTGTGGTTGAACCCGAGGATGGAGGTGTGGGCGCCGATCCGCACCGCCCTTCCGATCGTCACGTTGCCGCGCACCACGCAGAAGGGGTTGACACTGCAGTCGCTGCCGATGGTGATGGTGTCGGTCACGTAGGAGGACGCCGCGATGTAGCTGCGGTCCCCCAGGCGCAGATCGTCGGCGTGGACCGAGGCGAGTGGCGAGATGAAGCACCTCTCACCGACCGTCCACGTCGGGTACCGCTCGAGGAGGGCGGCCACGTGAGCGCGCTGCTCGTCGCGCTGCTGGTCGTCCGCCTCGGCCCAGAAGGCCCAGGGTGAGTGCTCGAATCGGCTGATCATGATGCTCAGGCCCGCGCCATCCAGTACGAGGTCCAGCCGGCATTCTCCCGGCGGAGCAGCGCTTCCAGGTAGAAGTAGTCGCCCCACATCGAGCCCTCGTCGACGCCGGCGTCGTGGTTCTTGTTGTACACGCTGTGCGGCAGCAGGGTCGTGTCCTCTCCGCTGCCGGCGCAGGTGGCCGCGAGGGCGTCGAGGATGGCCATCGCCTCCTCGCGGTACTCGCTCTTGCCGGTCGCCGCGGCGAGATCGAGGAGCCCGCACACCGCGATGGCGCCGGCGGAACTGTCGCGCTCCTGACCGTCGGCCGCGGTGAAGATCATGTCCCAGTACGGCACCTTGTCCTCGGGCAGCAGCGAGATGAAGCGCGTGGCGCACCGTTCGGCCGAGGCCAGGAACGTCTCGTCGCCGGTGTGGAGGAAGTTGAGCATGAAGCCGTAGATGCCCCAGGCCTGGCCGCGCGCCCACGTCGAGTCGTCCGCAGCACCCTGTGCGGTATCGCCGCGCAGCGGCTCACCGGTGGTCGGATCCCAGTAGAACGTGTGGAAGGTGGTGTCGTCGTCGCGGATGATGTTGTCGCGCAGCTGGGCGGCGTGCCGATGGGCGGCGGCGCGGTACTTGTCGTCGCCGGTCGTCGCGCTGGCCCAGTACAGCAGCGGCATGTTCATCAGGCTGTCGATGATGGCGCGGCCACGCTCGACGGGGTTGTCCAGGTCGCCCCACGCCTGGATGATGCCGGCGGCGGGCAGGACGCGGGTGAGGAGGTGGTCGGCGGCGGCGACGGCGGCGCGACGGGCCTCCGGGTCCGCGTCGTGCACCCAGGCGGGGACGAGCGACAGGGTGTAGAGGAAGCCGAGGTCGTGGGTCTCGACGTCGATGTGCCCGTCGATGCGGCGGACGAAGCTGGGTACGTGCGCGCGGGCGAGGGTCCACCAGTCACCTTCGGGCTCGAGCTGCCCGGCCAGCCAGAGCATGCCGGGGTAGAAGCTCGTGGTCCAGTCGACGTTGCCGCCCTCCTCGACACCCCGCCGGGCGAGGCGCGGCCGGTAGCGGTTGTCGACGGACGTGTCGTCGGGGTAGCTCGTGCCGAACTCGTCGCTCAGCTGGCGGAGCGTGCCGAGCGCTGCGGTGACGGCCGTGGCGGTGATCATGGGAGGTCCTTTCGGTGGAACGGTCAGGAGAAGTTGAGGACGGGCCGCATCGCGCGCCGCGTGTTGGCCCACACGACGTAGAGCAGCGGGGTGGCCAGCAACCCGACGGCGATCGCCGGGCGCTCGATGAGCACCGCGACATACACGGCCGCACACAGAACCGACAGGGCGGTGAGATACCAGCGCCTGAGCATCAGGTACACGGCGGCCCTGGCCAGGCGGAGCAGCCCGACGTCGGGCCGCTCGACCGCGGCGACCAGGCAGCCGAGCGTCGTGATCCCGCACAGGGCCATCAGGGTGACGAGCACCGGAACGGCCACCGCGGCCAGGGTCGTTCCCGCACCGCTGGTGGTGAACCACGTGATGTCGACCATGAGGATGACGGTCACGATGATCCCGGTGGCCCCCACGGGCAGCCCCCGACGCAGCGCGCGACGCCACGCCGAGAGGAACGGACGGACGACCGCCGTCTCCCCCTTGTCGGAGTGGCGCGCGAACATGACGAAAGCGGCCGCGACCGCCGGGACGGCCGCGACGGCGGCGATCGCCCAGATCAGCCAGGCGTCACGCGGATCGGTGATCAGCACGAGGCTCAGGAGCGGGAGGCACCCGAGCGCCAACAGGACGTTGGTCATCAGCCCGAGGTACAGCGTCCCCGAGACCGTGGTGAAGGCCCGGCCGAACATCAGGTCAGCCCTTCACTCCGGTGCTGGCGATGCCCTCCACGAAGAAGCGCTGACCCAGCAGGAAGATGATCGCCACGGGCAGCACGGAGAGCACGGCGCCGGTCATGATCATCGAGTAGTCGGCGTTGTACTGGCCGATGAACGTGCGCAGGCCGAGCTGGACTGTCCAGATGTCCGGGTTGCGCAGGTAGATCAGCGGGCCGAGGAAGTCGTTCCACACGAAGGTGAACGACAGCAGCGTGAGGCTGGCGATGGCAGGGATCGACAGCGGCATCATGATGCGCGCGTAGATACCGTACTCGCTCAGGCCGTCGAGCCGGCCGGCCTCGCTCAGTTCCTCGGGGATGGTGTCGAAGAACTGCTTCATGAGGAAGACGCCGAAGGGCGTGAACGCCTGGAGGGCGACCATGGCCCACAGGGTGTTGGCCAACCCGAGGTCGGTCATGATGACGAACTGCGGGATCATGTACGACTGCCACGGCACCGCGATGGTGCCGATGTAGGCGAGGAACAGGATGTTGCGCCCCGGGAACCGCCCCTTGGAGAAGCCGTAGGCCGCGAAGCTGCCGGTGAACAGCTGCAGGCCGGTGATGACCACCGCGAGGAAGGCCGTGTTCTGCAGCCAGGTGATCATCTCGGTGCGGGCGAAGATGTCCACGTAGTGCTGCCACTGCGGGACGCTCGGGAGCCACTGGATCGGGACCGTGAAGACCTCGTTGTTGGTCTTGAGCGAGCTCACGATCATCCAGTAGAACGGCAGGAGGATCCCGGCCGAGGCAACGATGAGTACGACGTACAGGACGATCCGGCTGATCGTGCCGAGGGCGGTTCGCTTGCGCGGACGGAAGGCCGGGATCTCGTCCTCGACCTGGGGCGGCTGCAGCGTTGTGGCCGTCATCATGAGTCCTTCCGCTGATTCCAGATGAACTGGAAGACCGTGATCGCGATGCAGATGAGGAACAGCACGATGGCCGACGACGAGGCGTACCCGAACTGGTTCTCGATGAAGCCCTTCTGATAGATGAACTGACTGAGGACCAGCGTCGCCTGGCCCGGACCGCCGTCGGTCATGACGAGGATGAGGTCGAACACCTTGAGGCTGCCGATGGTGAGCATCACGGTGACGAAGAACAGGGTGGGGCGGAGTCCGGGGATCGTGACGTTCCAGAACCGCTTCCAGGCGTTGGCGCCGTCGATGGCCGCGGCCTCGTACAGCTGCGAGGGGATGGTCTGGAGGCCCGCAAGGATGAGCAGCATGTAGTAGCCCATCTCGCGCCAGACGCCGACGAGGATGACGGCGGGCATCGCCAACTGGGCCGACGCGGTCCACCCGGGCAGGTCGGTGAGCCCGAAGATCGCGAGGAACCGGTTGATCGGCCCGGTCTCGCTGAAGAGCATGTTCCACACGACGGCGATCGCGACGATCGATGTGATGTAAGGGAAGAAGGCCACGGTCCGGAAGAAGCTGCGGCCGCGCAGCCCGGTGTTCAGCAGGAGCGCGAGGCTCAGTGCGGTGACCAGGGTCAAGGGGATGTGCAGCGCGCTGTAGTAGAGGGTGTTGGTCAGGGCCTTCCAGAAGGAGGCATCCCTGAGCAGCCTCTGGAAGTTGTCGAGGCCGGTGAACGTGGCGCCCGTGAAGACGTTCCAGTCCGTGAAGCCGTAGTAGAAGAGCAGGATCACCGGGACGAGAGTCAGCAGCGCGAATCCGATGAAGTTCGGGGCGATGAAGCTGTATCCGATGATCGCGTTGCGCACCTTGAGGGTGCCTCTGCGACGGGCCGGAGGCGCGCCCGCAACGGTCGACGACATGGTTACTCCTTGGGCACGGGGCGCCGGGGCCGACCCTGAGGATCGGCCCCGGCACCGCAGGCGGTCAGTTGCTGAGCACCTCGTTGGCGGCGCGTTCCTCGGCGGCGGCGATCGCGTCGTCGATGGATTCGGTCTCGGCCATGATGGCGGAGTGCATGTCGCCCAGGACGGTCCACATGGCCGGGGTCAGCGACGAGGTCGGGTGTTCCGGCGTGATCGCTTCGTTGCTGAACGTCCACTTGGACAGCTCGTCCTGCGGGGCACCTTCGGCTGCGAAGAACGTCTCGACGACCTCATCGGTCACGACGGCCGGGGTGATTCCGATGCTGGCGACGGCCTTTGCCCCCTCGGCGGAGGCGGCCCAGGCGAGGAATGCCTTGGCGGTGTCCACCTTGGCTTCGTCGATGGCGGGGTTGATCGCCAGGCCGGTCGGGTTGCCGAAGGTCCGCGGCGTTCCGTCGGGGTAGACGGTCGACTCGTCGAGCTGCGGCGCGGGCGCGATGCCCCACTCGAACTCGTCGGCGTCACCGGAGGCCTGCTGGGCGATGAGCGAGGCCACGTACCAGCTGCCCATGATGGTCGAGGCGGCCTTCTGGGTGCCGAACTCGGAGGTGTAGTGCAGCTGGTTCGTGGAGATGTTGCCGAAGGTCTCCTGCGAGCCCGCCTCCTGCATGCGCAGCGCGCGCTCGTAGTACGGCTTGTAGAACTCGAAATCACCGCTCAGCGGGTCCGCGCCGTCGACCTGCGCGTTGGCGAATCCCTGGACGGCCGCGTTCCAGCCGTGCTGGTAAGTGCCGAAGGCACCGCCCTGGTCCTCGAGGCCGGCAGTCAGGTCGGCAGCGGCCTGCTCGTAGTCGTCCCACGTCCAGGTGCCGTCGGGCTCCTCGACGCCGGCGGCGGCGAAGAGGTCCTTGTTGTAGAACAGGACCCAGGCGTCCTGACGGTAGGGAACGGCCAGCGTGGTGCCGTCGACCGTGAAGCTGTCGAGGGCCTGGCTCGGGGTGAGTTCGGCGGCGACATCGGAGACGTCCATCAGCTGGCCGCCGTCGGCGTAGGTGGAGAAGTACGCCTGGTTCTTCTGGGTGACCACGTCGGGTGCGGTGCCGGCGGCGAGGTCGGCGACCATCTGGGTGTCGTACTCGTTGGTGTCGTACTCGACGATCTCGACGGTGTAGTCGGGGTTGGTGGCGTTGAAGCCATCGACGAGCGACTGGAACTCGGGCGTGGACGCCACGTTCCAGGCGGACATGGTGATGGTGCCACCCATGGCCTCACCATCACCGCCCGAAGCGGTTTCACCGCCCTCGGAGGACGAGGTGCCTCCGGAGCAGGCCGTCAGGAACAAGGCCATGCTGGCCAGGGCCGCCGTGGCGGCGATGCGGCGATTCATTCGGTATCTCCTTCATTGGTGTCCCGACCCGTCGTCGGGCCGGTGACTCGGATGAATGTGCTGGTCTTGAGACCGTCCGGCCAGGTGACGGTGACGGTGGTCCCGAGCGGGGCCGTCACCGCCTTGACGGAACAGGCGACGACCGGTGCCGCCTGGCCCGTGAGTTCGATGAGACCGCCCACCCAGCGGGACGGGTCGACATCGAAGGTGGCTGTGGGGATGTGGACGGGCGAGCCCATCGGGCTGGCGTCGTCGCGCTGCTCGACCGCGAGCCGTGCGGTGCCGACCGGGATGATGCGGGAGGTGAGGGATCCGTCGAGGGCCTCCGCGACGCCCTCGGGGCCGTCCTCGGTGAGGGGGCCGACGACCGGCCAGCCACTCACGCGCAGCGCGACGGCGACCTCGGCCGCCGCCTCGACACGCGCGAGCCTGAGCTCCCAGGAGCCGCGGACCAGCGAGATGGATGCCACGGTGCCCGCGTCGGTGACGTCGCCGACGTAGCCGGTGCCGTGAGCGAACTGCCCTGCCTCGGGAACCACCCAGTGCGCCCGGGAGCGGGAGGCCGCGACGCCCATCGGGCCGCCGGGGGTCTGCTCGACGCGCGTCTCCAGCAGGTCCATGCCGGCCCGATGGGTGGCGTGCCCGTCCGCGTCCAGGAGGACAACAGCGCTGTCGAGCGGTTCGGCCCAGGCCTCGGGGTCGAGGAGGGGCGCGGTGGCGGTGGAGTAGCCGAAGCGGCCGTAGAGCGGGCTGTCGCCGGCCGTGCTGCCGGGCAGGGTGTGGTCGGTGCCGTGGTTGATGATCCGGGAGATGCCGTCGGCGGTGGTGGTACTGATCACCCAGCCCGCGGGCTGCACGGTGAACAGATCGTCCGAGGTCTCGGTCGGCAGCGCCACCTCAGGCGCCGTCCACACCGGATGCTCCTCGGGCAGGGCAAGGCCGAGCAGGCCCTTCGAAGCCCAGTAGGGCGATCCGGTTCCGCTGTAGGACTGCGCCATGGTGCGCCACTCGTGGTACCAGCCCATGGTGAGCAGGTCATCGTCGCCGGGCACGTCGCGGTCGTGGAAGTGCTGCACGATCTTCGACCCGGCGCGCCGGAGCTGACCCAGCGGCGTCGACGGCACCTCGGCCAGGGCGCCGACCCAGAAGGGAGCGGCCGCGGCGAAGCGGTAGATGAGGGAGCGGCCCTGAATCATGGGGGCACCATCGGCGCCGACCATGCGCACGGCGTCGACGAGGTAGCGGTCGAGCATCTCCTCGTCGCGGTCGCGTCGGGGCGCCGCGAGGTCCTCGGCACCCTGCATGCGGGCCCAGAGGACCGGGTACAGGTTGAGGGCCCAGCCGACGTAGTGGTCGTAGTTGCGCTGGGCGCCGTCGGACATCCAGCCGTCGGACCGCAGGAACGAGTCGTGCAGGGCAAGGTCGGCCTTCATGTCCGACATGAGGTGGGGACCGTCGACCGAACGCAGGAAGGTCTCGACGACGAGGCGGAACCACAGCCAGTTGATGGGCGGGTAGGTGTCGTCGCCGACGGCCTCCGCGAGGTAGGTGATGACGTTGCGCTGGACGGTGGAGTCGAGCTTGTCCCAGATCCACGGGCGGGTCATGTCGAGGATGAGCGCCGTCGACGCGGCCTCGACCTTGGCCTGGCCGTGCTCGGAGAGGCGGACCCAGCGCTCCGGAGAGTTGGGATCCGTGCCGGTCGCAATGCCTTCGGCGTACCACTCGGCCAGCCCGAGAGGATCATGCCCCTTGTTGCCCGCGAGGCGGAAGCCGGCCATCAGGAAGGTACGGGCGAACCCCTCCAGCCCGTCGATGTCGTAGCCGTAGCCGCCCGGCTCACCGGGCAGCTGGAAGCGCGCCTTGCCCGCGGATGCATGCGGGCGCACACCCAGCAGCAGACGGTCGGCGTACGCGCCCAACTGCTCGCGGTTCCACGACGGTTCGATGTCAAGCATCAGTGCTTCATCCCTGACTCTCTGATCACAATTGATCAAGTAGTACCTGATATGATCAAATCAAAGCAGACACGGTCCAGCCTGTCTACCCTGACCGAAGATCGTTGTATCACGATTTCGTTACAAGGAGCCTGCAAAGTGATCAAACATGATCAGCGTCGTTGGGCGGCCGCGACGGATGGCCTGCACCCACCCTCCGGCGGACTGCCGACCCCTCCCGCGTCCGACCGCGCCGCGTGGTCGCAGGCGAACGAGGCCGGGCATCTCCGGGACCTGATTGCACGTGCCCGCGGGGAACTCGGCGCCCCATGGCCGCAGGTCCCCGCCACCGCCTGGTTGCGATTCACCGGCGACGGCGACCGCGAATCCTATGAGACACCGGTGTTCGAGCGGCACGCCATGCTCAGCCGCGCGGTGCTGCTGGCCGCCGCGACGCTGGAGGAGTCCGCCCTGGACCGGGTCATCGACGGCGTGGTCGTGTTCTGCGAGCAGTCGACGTGGTGCTGGTCCGCACACGACGACGCCTCCCGGCGGGGAGAACGGCTGCCCGACGTCGACCGCCCCTACCTCGACCTCGGCGCCGGCGAGGTGGCCGCCGCACTGGCCTGGACCGATCACGTGCTCGGCGCGCAGTTCGACGAGCGGGCCCCCGGGCTGCGCCGCCGAATCCGCTCCGAGGTCCGACGGCGCATCGTCGACCCGTTCCTCACCCGCCGCGACTGGCACTGGCTCGGGCTGGACGGCCACGTCCACAACTGGCTGCCGTGGATCTGCGGAAACGTCGCCGTCGCGGCGCTCGCGCTCGAGGGCGACCCCGACGTGAGAATCCGGGTTCTCGACGGTGCACTCGACGGACTGCAGCGGTTCGCCGACGCGCTGCCCGCCGACGGCGCCATCGACGAGGGCTTCTCCTACTGGTGGAACGGCGCGGGCCGAGCGCTCGAGGCCCTGGAGATCCTCGAACACGCCAGCGGCGGCCGATTCGACCGGTGGCGGGCCCATCCGTCACTGCGGGCGACGGTGCGCTTCCCGGCATCGATGCACCTCGCGGACGGCTGGTTCGTCAACGTCGCCGACGGCAGCGCCCGGCCGGGCACGGACCTCGCCTGGCGGACCCTGTTCCGACTGGCCCGCGGCTTCGGCGACGCCTACGGCGAGGCCCTCGCCCTGGCGCACCGGACGGACACGGTGGTCTCCGAGGACCACCGCCTCGGCCGTCTGCTGCTGGAGACGCACGACCGCCGGTGGTGGTCGGCGGAACCCCCGGCGGCCCCCGCACGACCGGCGACCACCTGGCTCCCCTCGGTGGAGCTCCTCGTGGCGCGCGAACACCCGGACGGCGTCGGCCTCACCGCCGTCATCAAGGGCGGCCACAACGACGAGAACCACAACCACAACGACGTCGGATCGGTCATCGTCGCCCTCGACGGCGTGCCGGTCCTGATCGATCTCGGCCGCCCCACCTACACCGCCCGGACGTTCTCACCGGACCGGTACTCCATCTGGACGATGCAGAGCACCTGGCACAGTGTTCCCCGCATCGCGGGCCGCGCACAGCCACCGGGACGGGCCTTCGCCGCGCGGGACGTCGTGGCGGATCCGGGCCGGGCCACCATGTCGCTCGACCTGGCAGGCGCCTACGAGGTCCCCGGCCTCGCCTCCTGGCGGCGGTCGCTCTCCCTGGCCGACGGAACCGTCGAACTCGTCGATCAGTGGCGCTTCGACGAGGAACCGGACGCCTCGAGCGAGATCGCTTTCGTGGTGGCCGGTGACGTCACGCAGCTCAGCCCCACGGACGTGCTCATCCGGCCGGTGGAGGGGAACCGCACGCTCCGGCTTCGGGCTCCCCTGCCGGTCAAAAGTGCCCCCAAGTCGGTCGACGACCCTATCCTGAGGGCTGTGTGGGGACCCCGGGTGTTCCGTCTGAGCTGCGACGTGGGCCGCTCGGCTCGCGGAGCATGCGCGATCTCCGTTTCCGTGGAAGAGGGGGCGAGGTGAGTCAACTGCTGGCCGAGAACCGCCGGGAGCAGATCCTGGACGAGCTGAGGCGGCGCGGCACCGTCCGGATCAGCGACCTCGCCGCCACGCTCGATGCGGCCCCCGTCACGGTGCGGCGCGACATCCGGCAACTCGCCGACGAGGGACTCATTCGCCGGGTCCACGGCGGTGCCGCCCTGGTCTCCGAGACGCCCACCTCACCGCCCGCGTCCCCCACCGCCGTGCCCGAGCCCGAGACGCCGACCCTGCCGGCGCCCGCGGCGAGGTTTCGCGTGGGCATGCTCGCGCCGTCGCTCGACTACTACTGGCCCGGCGTCATCCAGGGCGTCCAGGCCGAGGCGGAGGAGCGCGGCATCCAGCTCTTGCTGCGGGGCACGTCGTACGAGTCCAGCGACGACCGGGCACAGATCACCCACCTGCTCAATTCGGGCGTCGACGGTGTGCTGGCCGCACCCGACGTCGCGCTCGCCGAAACGCACGACACCCTCGCGTGGCTCCGGGCCGCCGGCGTGCCGGTGGTGCTTGTGGAGCGTGAGGCATCGCACAAGGGCGACCGGACCCCCTTCGAGTCGGTCAACACCGACCACGACAGCGGGGCCCGCTCGGCCGTGTGTCACCTCGTCGAACTCGGCCATCGCCGCATCGGCATCGTGTTGGGTCTCAGCCCGCACGCAGAGGACGTCCGGCGCGGCTACCGGGCCGCCCTCGAGGAGTGCGGGCTGGACAGGGACGTGCCGGAGCGCCTGCTCACCAGCCCCGGATCGTTCGAGACCGTCCCCGAACTGGAGCGCGTCGTGCAGGACTGTCTCGACGGCAACGTGACGGCGCTGCTCGTTCACGCCGACCGGGAGGCCATCGCGATCGCCCAGTACTGCCAGCGCCACGGGATCTCCATTCCCGACGACCTGTCGATCGTGTCCTACGACGACGAGATCGCCGGGCTCTTCAGCCCACCGCTCACCGCGGTGCGGCCTCCCCGGACCTCGATCGGCAGGGCCGCCCTCGCACTCATGGCCGAACGCCTCCGCGACCCGGAGCGGCCGATCCATCGCGTGATCGTGACCCCCAAACTCAGCATCCGCCAGTCCAGCGCACCACCGCGCGGCTGACCGCGGCACTCACACGCTCAGGGCGCGCACGGCGAGCTCGACCCCGCGGAGCTCCGCGAGGCCCTTCATGCGGCCGAGGAGGGTGTAGCCGGGGTTGCTGCGGCGATCGCTCCTCTGCTCGGAGAGGATCCGGTGCCCGTGGTCCGGCCGCATCGGCAGGCGCGCCCCACCGTCGCGCTCCCGGCGCCGCTCCTCGCGGACGAGCTCTCCGACGACCCCCACCATGTCGACGTCGCCGTCGATGTGCACCGCCTCGTGGAACGAGCGCGGGTCGGCCTCACGGCGCGTCGCGCGGAGGTGGACGAAGTGGATGCGCGGGGCGAACTCGCGAGCCATCGCCACGAGGTCGTTGTCGGCCCGGACCCCGAACGAGCCGGTGCAGAACGTGAGTCCGTTGGCCGGTGAGTCGACGGCGCCGAGGATCCCGCGGACGTCGTCGGCGGTGGAGACGACGCGCGGCAGGCCCAGCAGCGGTCGCGGCGGATCGTCGGGATGGATCCCCAGCCGGACGCCCGCCTCCTCCGCAGCCGGGACGACGGTCCGCAGGAACCCGGCGAGGTTGTCACGCAGATCCTGCGGCGCGACGTCGTCGTAGCGGGCCAGGTCGCGGCGCAGGGACTCCAGCGTGTAGCTCTCCTCCGCTCCGGGCAGGCCGGCGATGACGTTCGCGACGAGCCGGTCCCGGGCGGTCTCGGACATGCCCTGGAACCGGCGCTCCGCCTCGGCCAGGTCCGCGTCGGAGTAGTCCGCCTCGGCGCCCGGACGGCGGAGGAGGTGAAGGTCGAAGGCGGCGAAGTCGAGGTGGTCGAAGCGAAGCGCCCACGAGCCGTCGGGCAGCGCGTGGGCGAGGTCGGTGCGGGTCCAGTCGAGGACGGGCATGAAGTTGTAGCAGACCGTGTCGATGCCGCAGCGTCCGAGGTTCCGGACGGTCTCGGCCCATGCGTCGACGTAGCGCCCGCTGCCGGGCTCGCCGCTCTTGATGTCCTCGTGGACCGGGATCGACTCGACGACCGACCAGGTCAGGCCGGCGCGCTCGATCTCGGCCTTCCTGGCGAGGATGTCGTCGACCGGCCACACTTCGCCGTTGGGGATCTCGTGCAGGGCGGTGACGATCCCGGTGGCGCCGGTCTGCCTGACGTCGGCCAGGGTGACGGGGTCCGACGGGCCGAACCAGCGCCAGGTGTGCTCCACGGTGATCTCCTCCGTCCGCGCGCCGCCGGGCTGTCAGGGTGGTGCGGCTCGTCGCCACACAGCCTGTCAGCCCGGCGGGGCCGCGGCCGACCGGTCAGGCGTTCTGCGGGAACCTGTTGACGGTGCAGACGAACCGCTTGACGACGCCCTCGTCGGTGACGAGGCCGGCGTCCATGCCGTCATGGAGCTCTGCGATCGAGTCGATGTCACCGCTGCCGTTGGCATCGGCCTCTACCACGAGAGCGTCGTAGCCCTCCGGGAAGGACAGGGCGTGGACCTCCCAGCGACCACCGTTGTAGTCGCCCACGCCCGGGGCGGCGTCGGCGACGTTGAACATCTGCGCCCCACCGAAGTCGTAGATGTTGTCGAACGAGTGGGCCGGCGCCTTGGCTGGCAGGTCGGTCTTGGTGATGACCGTGCGGTAGAGCTCGCCGTCGACGTAGAAGGCGGGGCCGATGACTCCCGCGGTGGCGGTGAGCGGGGCGGCGATGGCCGCACCGGCGACAACGGCGCCGGCGGCGAGTCGGGTGAGGGTGCGCATGATGGGTGACCTTTCGGTGACCGCCGGCCTTGTTGCCGGCTTGCCTCTCAGTCCACGCCGGACCCGTCTCCGCCTCAATATCGGTGACCTTACGGCCTCCTTACAGGGCGCTGACTGCGCCTGACGGCCCTTCTCCCCCCGCCGGGACGCGGCCTACGATGACAGCATGACGGACGTGCTCGTGGTGGAGGATGACCCCACCGTCGCGGAGGTGCTGGGCCTGTACCTGGGCCAGGCGGGCCTCGCGGTCCGGCATGCCCCGACCGGCGAGGACGGCCTCGCCCTGGCCGCGGAGTCGGCGCCCGATCTGGCGGTCCTCGACCTCATGCTCCCTGGCATGGACGGGCTCGAGGTGATGCGCAGGCTGCGCCTCATCCGCGCCGACCTGCCCGTCATCATGCTCACCGCCCGGGGCGACGAGGAGGACCGCATCCTCGGCCTCCAGGTGGGCGCCGACGACTACCTCGGCAAGCCGTTCAGCCCCCGGGAACTGGTGCTGAGGGCGCAGTCGCTGCTGCGCCGGGTGGCGCGCCGCCCGGAGTCGGCGGAGGCGGCCCCGGACGTGCTGGTCGACGGCGACCTCGCCGTCGACCGGGCCGCCCATCGCGTCGTCCTGGCGGGGCACGAGGTGGCCGTGACGGCCCGCGAGTTCGACCTGCTGGCCTGGTTCGTGGCCCACCCCGGGCGTGTCGCGGGCCGCGAGGAACTCATGCGCGAGGTGTGGGACTGGGAGTACGGCGACGCGTCGACCGTGACCGTGCACGTCCGCCGGCTGCGGGAGAAGGTCGAAGCCGACCCCGCGAACCCGACGAGACTCGTCACCGTCTTCGGCGCCGGATACCGCTGGGACGCGGCCGACGCGGAGCCCGCCCGATGAGCCCCGTTCTGACGTCGGCCGTCGTGGCCGCGCTCGTCGGCGTGGCCGGGAGCGCGGTTGTCCTTGCCGTCGCACGGCGCTGGATGCGCGCGGCCGCCATCGCGGCGCCGATCGTCGTGGTGGTGAGCGTCGCGGCGGGCGTCGCGGCGAGCGTGCAGACCATGGCCCTGAGCGACGCCGCCTCCACCACCATCGTCATGATCCTCGTCGGGACCGTGCCGGTCGCCGTCGTGGTGGGGCTGCTGCTGGCGCGGCAGCTGGGGGTCCGCGACCGGGAGATCACCCGCCGGGAGGCCGAGCTGGAACGCGACCGCCAGGTCGAGCTCCGGCGACGCGAACTCGTGTCGTGGATGTCTCACGACCTGCGCACCCCGCTCGCAGGCATCACCGCCATGAGCGAGGCCCTGCAGGACGGCGTCGCACCGGATCCGCAGGACTACCTCGCCCGGCTCAACCGGGAGGCGTTGCGCCTCGACGCGATGGTCGGCGACCTCATCGCCCTGTCCCGGCTCCAAGGCTCGGGCGCCGCCGCGGTGCGCCACGACGTGTCGCTGCGCGACCTCGTCTCCGGCGTGCTGGAGCAGGCGGGTCCGGTCGCGGCGAAACGGGAGGTCGCGCTGGCTGGCGAGGCCAGCGTCTCCGCGCACGTCCGGGTCGACCCGAGGGAGATGTCCCGGGCGGTGACGAACCTCGTGGCCAACGCGGTGCGGCACACGCCCGCGGGCGGCGAGGTGCGGGTGACCGTCGACGAGTCCGAGGGCACGGCGTCGGTCTCCGTGGCCGATGCGTGCGGCGGCATCCCCGACGCCCACCTGCCCCACGTGTTCGAGCCCGGCTGGCGCGGCACGGACGCCCGCACGCCGGGCGAGGGAGCCGGGGCCGGGCTCGGGTTGGCGATCGCGAAGGGCGTGGCCGAGGCGCACGGCGGGACGGTCGCCGTCGCCAACACTGACGGCGGGTGCGTGTTCACGCTGCGGGTGCCGTCGGCGTGACCCCGGGGCCGGCCTTGACCGTGGTGACCCGGCCGTCGTGCCCGACGAGAATCCCGGCGTGGTCCGGGATGAGGGCCAGCCACCCGAGCGCCGCGGGCCCCTTGACGAAGGCGGCCGTGGCGTAGACGTCGGCCCAGGAGAGGCGAGGTCCGACGACGGTGGCCGACAGGAGGTGGTTGACGGCTGCGCCGGTCAGCGGATCGGTGATGTGCCGGCCGCGCGCCGCGGTGCCGGAGGTGGCCACGGCGCCCGTGCGCAGTTCCATCCTGGCCAGGACGCGGTCGCGGTCCCGGGGATCCTCGACGGCGATGCTCCACGGCGGCGTGTCGATCCGGTCGCTGTGGACCGCGATGTCCCCGCCGGCGTTGATCATGACGTCGTAGTCGCCCAGGTCCCGCAGCCGCTCAACGAGTCCCCGGAAGGCCTGCTCGACCGACCATCCCTTGACCAGCCCGGTCGGGTCGAAGCGGATCTCTCCGTCGGCCTCGGGAAGCCAGGCCGAGAACGAGCCGACGGTGCGCCGGCGGGCGATGTCGCAGAGGTTCGCCACCTCGTGGATCCGAGGATGGGCGTCGGCCAGGGTGTCGCGCCCATCGCGGATCCTGCTGACCGGGCTGTCCGTCTTCCACAGGCTGAACATGTCGTCGTCGGCCCTCAGCTCGGCGAAGGCCTGCTCCACGGCCCGCTCGACGGCCTCGCCCCGGACTCGGGGGCCGCGAAGGTGGATGCTCATCGGCAGGCCCATGATCTGCTCGACGAACGCCCGGCGGGGCAGTCCGCCGCTCGGGATGAGGCTCGGGGCGACGAGTGCGCTGCTCACTGGAACGCCTCATCGATCGCGGACTGCAGTGACTGCACGTAGCCCATGCTGGTGAAGGTGGCGCCCGAGACGCCGTCGATCTGCGCGCTCTGCGCGTCGACCGCCGCCGCGTTGAGCACCGGGACGGCGTAACCGTTGATCTGCTGGTCCCGCCGGTCTCGGTCGGGGTACTGGACGGCGTCGGCCGAGGTCATGACCCCGTTCTCGACCGTGATCTGGACCTGGACGGGGCCGTAACGGGTCTGGACGGCGTCACCGGTGTAGGTGCCCGACGCCGCCGGAGCGGAGTCCGTGGCCGCGGCGCCCTGGTCCGCGGATCCGCTCCCCGACGCCACGCTGCCGGTGTCTGGCGAGCCCGCCGTCGCCCCTCCGTCGGAGGTGGAGTCGCCGGCGGGCGCCGCCACCGTGTTCGTGCTCGTGTGATAGCTGAACAGCATGACGAGTCCGCTGACGGTGCCCATGAGCGCCGCGATGATTCTTCGCATGATTTCTCCTCCGTGAGGTCCGCGTCACCAGCTGAACTGTTCGAGGTGGATCCGCCGGTCGGGCACCCCGCACTCGCGGGCGGCCGCGGCGGCGGCATCCATCCAGGGGGCGGCGCCGCAGATGAACAGGTCGTGTTCGGCGATGTCGGGTACGAGTTGCTTCAGCGCCTGGGCGTCGCTGAGTCCCGAGGCGCTCTCGGGAAGCCAGGTGTCCCGGCCCGGGAGCCGCCGGCCGAGCACGTAGACGACCCGCGCGCCGTTCTCCCGGGACAGCTCGTCGATCTCGTCACGGAGGGCAAGGTCCCGCGCGTCTCGGGCCCGGTAGATGAGGGTCAGGTCCCCCGGGTCCGCGGGGATGGCCTCGAGCAGGGCCCGCATCGGGCTGATGCCGATGCCCGAGGCCATGAGGGTAATGCGGCGCTGCGTCCTGACCCCGGGATGCAGCCGGCCGTAGGGGCCCTCGATGAGCACCCGGGTACCGGGTTTCACGTCCGCCAGTTCGCGGCTGCCGTCGCCCAGGGCCTTGACGGTGATGCGCAGCGTGCGCCCGTTCGGCGCGGCCGACAGTGAGTAAGGGTGGGCGCGCATCCAGCCCCGACCGGCGAGGAAGCGCCAGTTGAAGAACTGCCCGGCGAGGGGGTCGAGGCGGTCGAGGCGACGCCCGCTCATGACGACCGACACGATGTCGGCGGTCTCCGGCACGATGCGCTCGACGCGCAGGTCGTGGGCGAGGCTGCGGTAGATCGGCAGCGCGAGCCGGAACACGACGATCGCACCGGCCGCCGCCGCCCAGAGAGTCCACCAGTACGCCGTCGCTATGGGGTTGGCCAGGAACTCCTGACCGGTCCACAGCTGGTGCGGCAGCGCGAGGCCGACCCCGAGGTAGGCGTAGAGGTGCAGCAGGTGCCAGGACTCGTAGCGCAGCTTCCGGCGGGCCTTCCTGATGCTCGTGACCACCACCATCACCAGCGCGGCCGTGCCCGCGGTGGCCAGCAGCATGCCCGGGTAGTCGACGACCAGCTCCCAGAGCTGGACGAGCGGGTTGAGCCCGACGCCGGCGGCATAGCCGATCGTGATCGCGACGATGTGGGCCAGCATGAGCCAGAAGGACCAGAACCCCACCAGCCGGTGCCGGCGGACCAGCTCGTCCTGCCCGTAGACTCGCTCCACCATGGGGATGCGGGCCATGAGGAGCACCTGGATCAGCAGCAGGTCGGCGGACACGAGGCCCGTCAGCCGGCCGAGTGTCGTGAGGGCCGCCGCGCCTCCGCGTGCGATGTCCTGCACCCCGCCGCCGGCGACCCAGAGGGCGGCGACGAACAGGGCGCTCGCCCACGTCGCCACGCCCACCGCGTCGCGCCACCACGCGGGGACGAGCGCCCGGCTGCCGGGGCGCGGCGCCGGGACGGGCCGTGACGGTGGGGCCGACGGGGTGGCACTCGGAATGCGGGAGTGGGTCGTGTCCACCTGGGCTGTCATCTCGTATCCCCTCATCGGTCCGGCAACCACGATCCTCGTGGCCGAGGCTGTCGTTCGGTTGGGGTCAACCTGTGAATGGACTGTGAGCCGGGACCGGGCTCCTTCGTGGCTGACACGACGCGGATGTGCCGCCCGTGCGCGGTGGGGTCTGACAGAGTTGTGCTGTCCAGCATGAAGGAGATGGAAATGTCCACCAACCGCGTCACGATCGAACTCAACGAGTCGGCGACGAACGGGATCCGCGCGGCGTTCGGCGTCGGTGGCCTGCTCGCGCTCGTCATCGGCATCCTGATCCTGGTCTGGCCGGACAGGACCGCGATGGTCGTCACCGCCATCGTCGCGATCTGGGCGCTCATCGCGGCGCTGGTCAATGTCGCCATCGGTCTGTTCTCCCGTCAACTGGGCACCTGGCCCCGTGTGGGCCACTTCGCCGGCGGCGCACTCCTGCTGGGCTTCTCGGTCTGGGCCTTCGCCAACCTGGGGACGGCCGCCACCGCCCTGTCCGCGCTGCTCGGCATCATCGTCGGCATCGCGTGGGTGGTCCAGGGCATCGTCGCGCTGACGATGCTCGGGGCCGCGGGATCGAAGGGCTGGGGGCTGGTCTACGCGATCCTCAGCCTCCTCGCCGGCGTCATCCTGCTCTTCTCGCCGCTGCTCGCCGCCACGGTGCTGTTCATCCTCATCGGCGTGTCGTTCATCCTGCTTGGTATCGCGCAGCTCGTGCGGGCCTACCGCTTCGGCGCCCGCTGACAACGCGGTCCTGACTGACCCACAAGGTGCGAGA
>JAUHXZ010000034.1 GCA_030426725.1 Actinomycetes bacterium | reverse complement strand
ACCTGACTTGGCTCACTATTGCCTGATCTGGGGGTCGGGTTGGCGTTGACTAGGTGTTCGTGTCCGCAGGGTGTGCACTAATCGGGTGCTGGTTCTAGCCTTGGGGCGTGTCTCCCTACGTGCGGACGGTCAAGACCGCCAGCGGCGCGACCGCCGTGCAGGTGGTCTGGTCCAACAAGCGCGGGAAGAAGGACATGGACCACATCGGCTCGGCGCACAGCCCGGAGGATCTGGAGGTCCTCAAGACGGTTGCCCGGCAGCGGATGACGGCTGGTCAGGACGAGCTGGATCTCGGTGACGGGAGGCCGCGTGGGCGGGCGTTGACGATCCAGGCGTCACGCTCCGAGCATCTGTGGGAAGCGTTGTCAGCCGGGTATCGGGCCGTCGGGCTCGAGCAGACCTGTGCTGGGGATGAGGTGTTCAAGCAGCTTGTCCTGGCCAGGTTGATCGAGCCGACGAGCAAGCTGGACACGATCCGGGTCCTCGATGAGATCGGCATCACGCCCGCGTCGTATCCGACGATCAAGCGTCGGCTTCCTGCGTATGCGACGGGCGAGTGGCGGCGCCGGATCGCTGGCGGGTTCGCCGCGCACGCGGGTCTGGGGCCGGCGACCTTGGTGCTCTATGACGTGACGACGCTGTATTTCGAGACCGATGAGGGTGACGGGTTCCGCGAGTCCGGGTTCTCGAAGGAACGACGCCTCGAACCACAGATCACCGTCGGCCTCCTGGCCGACGCCACGGGATTCCCGTTGATGGTCCACGCGTTCGAGGGGAACAAGGCCGAGACCCGCACGATGATCCCGGTGCTCACGGAGTTCATGGCCGCTCACCGGCTCCCCGAGGTGACCGTGGTCGCCGATGCCGGGATGCTGTCCGACACGAACCTGAAGGCGCTGGGCGGGGCGGGGCTGCGGTTCATCGTCGGGCAACGGATCCCGCAGATCTTCTACCAGTTGGAGAAGTGGCAGAAGGCCCACCCTGGTCAGCAGCCCACGGACCAGATGATCCTCACGCAGCCGTGGGCCCGCGGCCCTCTCGGGGCGCAACAGCCGGAGACGATCTACTACCAGTACCGCGCCGATCGGGCCCGCCGGAGCCTGCGCGGGATCGACGAGCAGGTCCGCAAGGCCGCCGACGCCGTCGCCGGACGCACCGCGGTCAAACGCAACCGGTTCGTCCGCCTCGAAGGCGGCAAGAAGAGCATCAACCTCGAACTCGAAGCGAAGGCCCGCGCGCTGGCGGGCTGGAAGGGCTACATCACCAACCTGCCCGACCCGACCCCGGAGATGGTGATCGACGCCTACCACCAGCTCTGGCAGGTCGAGAAGTCATTCCGGATGTCCAAGTCCGACCTACGCGCCAGACCGATCTACCACCACAAACGCGACTCCATCGAAGCGCACCTGACCATCGTGTTCGCCGCCCTGGCCGTCGCCAGATGGCTCGAAACCACGACCGGGGTGAGCATCAAGCAACTGGTCAAGACCCTGCGGCGCTACCGCACCATCGACATCCAGGCAGGCGACCAGACCGTCACCGCCGAAGACCCCCTACCCGACAACGTCACCGCCCTCCTAGACCACATCCACCGCCGCCGATAGACCACGCTCACCCACCCCGAACGATGGGCACTAAATGAGCCAAGTCGGGACGACGACTACCCACACTCCGAGGAACGCAGGCTGCTCTACGTCGCGCTGACCCGCGCGAGACACGGGGTGACGATCTTCACTGCTGAGGGCCTCGAGTCCCCGTTCATCGTCGAACTCCTCCACGACCCCGGGGTGAGGCTGCAGGACTCATCCGGGTCGCCCACGACAGCCCGGCCTTGCCCCGAGTGCCGGCAGGGCGTCATGGTCCTGCGTCGAGGCCCCTACGGCGAGTTCCTCGGATGCAGCACATTCCCGAGATGCACACACAAGGAACAGGTCTCACACACCACCCGCGCGCGCACTTAGGTGGGGGCTGCTCTCGAATCTGCGCACCCCGAACCTCATGGCGGGCCCGATCGTCCGAGCGGTTCGAATCCGCCGGCCGAGCCACACGTCAGCTCGAGGCTGCCCGTGCGCTTGTGGGGCGCCCATCAGATGGGCGCCCCACAATTCTTGCTCCATCGGTCAGTCGCCGATGCATGATCCCCCCGACCGAGCCGACTATCCAACCGAAGGCGAACGGACCTGGTAGACCCTGGTCAGAGACCAGAGGAGGTCTGATCCTGAGCGGCAGCGTTGCGGGTAGCGGTCTGCGAGGCAGTGCGCAGGGCCTCCACCACACGGTTGATCACCGGCACGTGCGACGAGTCCCAGTCGGAGCGGAACCGGGTGGCGTCCTGGCCCACCCATGACGTGCCCTGAAGCTTGGCGGTCAGCTGGCTCTTGATGGCTTCGATCTCGCCCGCCTTCTGGTTCAGCTGGCTGGCAAGAGCACGGACTTCGGCGGTGTTCATTCCGAGGAACTGGGACATTTCTTCTCCTTGTGTTGTTTCCGGTTAGGTACGGATTAGTTGAGGCGCGGTTCGGTGTCCATCAGGACGCGAAGTCCTTCGGCAAGATCTTGAGGCGCAGGAAAGTTGGACGGAAAGACCGCCCCATACGTGTCGCCTTGGCGCTGCATGGCGAACTCCCCATCTGGGCCGAGACGCACAAACGACCAATCGCTCCCCGCCCGTTCGGCGGAAAGAAGATATGAGGCGACCGCCTCCGAAAACGTGCCAAATGGGACCTTGCTGACGATCGCCCCTGGTCCGGTGAGGTAGACGATCAACGCTTGGCCATCCGCGTAGACGGCCAGAAGATGGGGCGCATCAGTCGCATGGTGGGACCCCACCCACGCCAAGGTGGCGCCATCTGCGACGCCCGCCATGTCGCGCAGGTCCTCACGCCGCCACTCAGGAACTCCTGCTTCGAACCGAAGGCGCGCAACACCTTCAGGAACTTCGACTCCGAGTTCCACTCCCACCCGCTCGAGCAACGACCGCGCGGCGTCGGATCCGGAGAGCAGCATCAGTGCATCTCCTACGGAGACCGAGAGAACAGACCTTTCGCTGTCGACGGTCATCACTTGATCACCGTCCAGATCGCATCCGCGATGCCATCCCCAGCGGCCTTGATACCAAAGGTCAGCGGGTTCCGCGGATTCTCCGTGGCCTCCGACACCGAGTCATAGAACATATTCAGTGCGCCGAGCGGCGAACTGTACCGCTCAGCAATGTTCTGGTCCGGGAAGCGGTTTGAGGCCCAGTCGACGACTGCGTCCTGGCGCTCCGAGGTCACCGGTACGAACATCTCAAAGGAGTCACGGGCAACGCCCGAGAGCGAGCCGACGACAGGCCCCCCCGCATTCGATGCCAAGGAGAGTGCGTCGAGTGTTGCCGCTGACCACTCCCCGTCCGAGACGTTCTCCAGAAGGTGCCCGGTGTCCATGACGGCCCCATAGGCTGTCCCGAAATCGCCGAGAACTCGCCCCCCTGCGAGGTCGTCGATGGCCGACGCAGCGGTGACTCCGTAGCCGACGATGCCCTCCATCATGTCCCCCGCGTGCCCGCTGTTGTCCCCCGATGAGGCGCTCGGTGCCGAAGCACCCGGACTCATCGAACCCGAGTGGGAAGTCCCAGAACCGCCCTCGAGTGTGGCCGAGGTGCTGCGCTGGTCAGCCGCGTTTCGTTTGACGGATGCACCGCTGATCCGAAGAGCGTCACCAACCCTTCCCACGCCGGGGATGTGGGTTGAATCCAGATCGCTGAAGAACTGGGTGGCGTCGGTACCGACCCAGACATTCCGCGGCAGGCCCCTCAACTGCTGGACGATCCGTCGCAAATCGTCAGCAGCTGAGTCGAGTTGCTGCCCGAGCGCGTCGAGTTCGTCGACGTTGGCGCCGATCATCTGGTTCGACATACCCACCTCTTTCCATCCTGTGCTTCGTAGTTAACCCGTGAGCCTGAATTCCTGCAATGGGTTGAAGTCCCCATGTCACTGCCCATGAATCGGCACCTGAATCTTGATCGCTCGTCCTCGATGGATCCAGAACCCGCGACCGGTCACCATCTCGGACTTCTTGAACTTCGGCAACTGCGCATTGACCAGCGGAAAACCGTCGTCCTCGCCAGGCTCCAGCAGAAGTGCCGTCCCGTTGGACTTCAAGAGATTCTGAAGCTCGTATGCCTTGCCCCACTGTTCAGTGGTGCTCTCCGCCACGAAGAGGTCGCCGTTGGCCATGCATCGACGCGCCAGGCCCGTCAGGGAATCGCCGAAACCTGCCGCCACCATCTCCGCCGCGCCCTCTACGAAGATCGCGTGGCGCGGGAGGGAGGGCCTGCCCCCGGTGTCGCCGGACCCGAGCGTGTCCGCCAGCGACGCGACTTCGCTGACCCCGATGACCGATTGGTCCCAGAGCCTCAAGCCTGCGATCGAGCTGCTCCGGGGCATCATGTGCACCAGCCGGACTCCGGGCACGGCCTCTCGTAGGGACGTCGCGTAGACAGCCATCGCGTTCGACTTGCCACCGCCGACGCCCCCACCGACCAGAACGGCGCCCTGGGCAATCGCGGGCACCGCCTCCAGAGTCTCGTCGGACATGCCGATGATCGGGGCACCTGGTTCCGACTTGGGGAGGTCGCTGCGTCTGAGGAACGTTGGCAAGGATCGCACCGGGGCGGGACGGGCCGGGTGCCGGCTGTCCAGCGAGCGTGCAAGCTCCTCCATCTCACGCACCTGGTCCGCCACCTGGGCGCGGCCCCCGAGAGTGGCGATCTGCAGCTCCTGCGGGTTGTGGACCTGCAAGGCTCTTCCTGCCGGGGAGGACACGTTGAGCACGTCCCGCGGCACCCCGAGGTCCAGGTAGGCGTTCTCGGATGACTGTCGCAGGACGATCCGTCGCTGGAAGGCCGACGCCACGGAGGTGGGCAGCGCGTTCGGCCTGTCGACGGTGACCGCGAAGTGCACCCCCACGGCTCGGCCCTCCGCCATCGTCCGCGCCAAGGTCCCGTACAGGGCGTAGTTCTGCGCCCCGCCGTCGGTGTACTCCTTGGCGAGGTTCCCGAACCCGTCGATGAGAACCAAGTAGCGGGGCTCGTCCTTACGTCCGCTGTGTTCCCTGTACTCGGGCAGGCTGGACGCGTTTGCGGCGGCGAAGCGGACGGCCCGCTCGTCCACGATTCCGGCCAGAAGCCTGATCAGGCGAGCCACTCGCTCCCCGTCCGTCCCGGCGATCATGGACCCCACATTGGGCATCACCTCGAGCGCAGCCAGCCCGCGGCCTGAGAAGTCCATCCCGTAGACGTGAACGGGGCCTGTGCGTGGAGTGATTGCCGAAGCGAGCGCCAAGGACCTGAGCGCTGTGGTCTTGCCCGCGCCGCCGGCGCCCACGTACAGGATGTTTCCGTCCACATCGGGTCGGAAGTAGTCCGTGAAGTGGCGCTGGTGTTCGGGGTCGTCCACGACGCCCAGCAGGATCTCGTCGTCGCGTCTCTGCCTGAGCTTCACGAGGTCGTAGGCGTCGGCGAGGCCCTCCACCCACGGACGGTGGGGGGCAGGCACGTTGGCGCGTCGGCAGGCCTCGCGGAGAGTCCGCACGATGCGCTCGATGTCCTTGTCGACGTCATCCGTGGCCGTCGCGTGTCGAGGCACCCGCCATTCGGCTCGCTGGCCGAAGTCGAACTGCGCGACATCGACGGGTGCGCGTCGGGCCACCGGGCTCGTGCGAGCCCCGGGATATGCCCCCTGGAACCTCAGGAGGCGGCCCGGTCCCACCCTCGCCGCGCCCCGTCCGGGCAGGGCAGGATCGAAGTACGCCGCCATCGGGTCTCCCAGAACGTCGTTCGAGTCCGACTCATCGTTCATCCGCAACGAGATCCTCAGGTTGGTGTTCGCGCGGATGTTCTCGGAGATGACCCCTGCCGGACGCTGCGTCGCCATGATGAGGTGCATGCCGAGAGACCGCCCCCGCTGCGCGATGTCGATGACTCCGTCGACGAACTCCGGAACTTCGGTCTTGAGCGCGGCGAACTCATCAATGATGATCACCAGGCTCGGCGGACACTCCGGATCACCTCGCATCTCCAGCTCCAGGAGGTCCTTGGCGGACTTCGCGTTGAGCAGCACTTCGCGGCGGTGGATCTCCGCCTTGAGACTGGTCAGCGTTCGACGCACAAGGTACGGCGACAGGTCGGTCACGAGGCCGACGGTGTGGGGGAGCTCCACACAGTGAGCGAACGCGGCACCACCCTTGTAGTCGACGAACAGGAAGGTCAGCCTGTCGGGGGAGATTGCCTGAGCCATGCCCAGCACCCAGGCCTGCAGGAACTCGGACTTGCCCGCCCCGGTGGTTCCGCCGACCAGCGCGTGGGGCCCCTGGCTTCGCAGATCCAGCGCGAAGGGCTCGAGACCGGTGTGGCCCGCAAGCGCCCGCAAGGGCAGACGTCCATGTCGAGCTACTGCCGGGCCGTCATGGTCCACCAGCGAGGAATTCTCCCTCCACCGGCTCAGCACCAGCTCCGGGTCATCCATGAGTTCCGCGCCGACGAGGGAGCCCATGGAGATGAATGCGGGAAGGTCCGATTCGTCATCGAGAAATGCCGCGCTGTCCACCACCGGCGTGAGCAGCTTCGCGACGTAGAGGGCGGTTTCAGTGTCGGTGCCCTCCGCCTCGAACGGCGTCACCCACCGTTCCTCGCGCACCATGCCGACATGCGAAACGGATTCGGACACCTCGATGTAGGTACGGCAGGCGGCTGGAAGATCCATCTTGGAGGGCGCGGTCCACACAAGGTGGACCGAGGCGTCGGGCCCCTGCTCCGCGATCCGGGCCAAGCGGCTGTGCTCGATCTGGGGATCGTCGACGAACACCACAAGCGCCGGTAGCGTCTGCAGCGCCTCGGCGGCACTGCCCCTTCGGGGCCCGCGCACGGAACGGGTCGGCGCGCCGGCGAGCCGCTGGGCAATCAACTCATCCAGCGCATCGGCGATGCGCCGCGTGCTGACACCGTCGGCACTCAGCTGGGCGGGGCCAATCGGGGACTGAAGCGAATCGGTGTGCGGGAGCCACTCCAACCAGCGCCAGTGCTCGAGACCGGCGGGAGATGTGAGGCAGGCGACGACGACCTCGGCAGGCGAGTGTGTGATTGCCAACTGCAGCGCGAGGCCGCGTGCAACTTGGGGAGCCAGGCGCCCAGCACCACAGACGCCCAGGTTCCCCGCGTCCGGCAGGCTCACCGTGACCGGGGCACGATGGACCAGGGCCCGCCTGGCACGCACCTCGTCGAGCGCGTGACGAAGGTCTGGCAGCCCATCGCGGCCCGACTCCTCCTTGAGCCGAACGGCGGCCGCAACGTCGCCGATACCAAGGCGCAAGCTCAGGAACTCGGGATGCTCGGGACGCCTGGACCACACCTTGTCGTCCAAAGTCCCCACCGATGCCACGCACTCCGCCAGGGAAGGAAACATGCCCTCCAGCTGCGAACGCTGCGCATCGCCCAGCCCTCCCAGCGTCTCGTCCATCGCCTCCAGTTCGGCGAGGAAGGCCTCGCGGGCACGACGCTTCTGCTTGCGGTTCTGTATGGCCTGCGACGCCCACGTCCCGATCATGAGGAGGGGGCTCAGCGCGACGAACATGATGCTCATGACGTTGCGGGTGAACAGGTACAGCACCGCGCCCATGATGAGAGGGGCGATCATCGCCAGGAGCGGGAAGGGCTGAGGCGGCGGGTCGCTGGGGACCTTGGGAGCGTCGAGCTCGCGCTCGTCGGGTCGCTTGACGACGCGTGGCGACCGCACGAACTCGATGTCCGTGGTGGCCGCTGAAGGCCCACGGGACGTCTGCATGGGCTGAACCTGCAGCTTCGTGGAACCGAGCACGAACTGGTCCCCGGGCCCGAGCACCGCACGGGCCACGGGCATGCCACCGACAAGGACTCCGTTGGCCGAGTTCTGGTCGACCACCTCAATCCGATCATCGATCTCAAGCAGTGCATGCTTCTTCGAGACCCGCGGGTCATTCAACCGCACGTCGCTGGTGGATGAACGGCCTATCTCCGACCGCCCCACACGCACCAGGATCTCTGTGCCGGCATCAGGCCCCTCGAGCACGATCAGACGTGCCCCAGGCACGTCGCTGGATTCCCTGACCGGGGCAGCCAACTCCAGCAACGCTCCGGAACGCAAGCCCGAGTGGACCAGCTTCTGCCCCGGAGCCAGGATTCGGCCACGCCCTGCAGAGTCGTCGCGTAGCGTGACGGGCCGTCCTTCCGGCCAGGCGCCCCCGGCCTCGGGTGCCCCTGCGAGGGCACTGGCAACATCGGCGACCGTCGCGGTGCCATCCGCCGTGATCTCAACGTTCGTGGATGGAAGCTGGGCTCCCGTTCGAAACGTCGCCCGGATCTTCATCGCTCGTTCCCCTCGTGGTTGCGTCGATGCTCGGTGTCCAGCGCCGACAGGTGTGATGGCGTCACGATCCTGGCGTTGACCGCGTACTCGGCGAGGACCACCCGGCGGCCGAGCGCCTGACGTCCGGGACCGCCCTTGAGTCCGCGGACCCCGACCCTGTCGAGCTTGTCGCAGACGTTGTCGAGCTTGCGGTTGAACCTGGTCTGCGTCCAGCCAAGTCGCCTCGCGGCGTCGACCGCGGACGGCACGTGCCAGCTTGCGGTTCCCGTGCGCCGGAGAAGCGGTTCAGCCAACGCGAGAATGGCAAGCATCTGAGAGTCGGTGAACGTGGTGGGCCCGATTGTCGTTTCGCCGTCGGTGTCCATGTCGTGTTCCCTTGACAACTCCCATGCGGGCGCGTCGAGCGTGAGGTTCACTTCATAGGTCGTGGGTCCCGCGCTGAACGTCACCACGGTGTGCCCGAAAACCAGCGGCAGCCGAGCGCCGGGGCCCAAGGTGCTGCGACTCAGGCCACCGGGATCTGCCAGAACAGCGGCCGCGCGGCTGCCGACGTTGGCGATCCACCAGAACCCGTCCGAGTAGGCGAGGCTCAGGAAGTGTCGATGCAGGTACGGGTTGTCGTCGAAGATCAGGTCCCCCACCCGCCCCATGGTGAAGTCGCGCCCGGGTGCGAGCTCGTACAGTTCGCCTGCGAACTCGACCTCAAGGCCGCCGCTCGTTCCACTCATGACGTCACACACGCCCTGACCGGATCCAGGGAGACGGTGCCACCAGAGCGGCGGAGCTGCACCTCAATGCACGTTTGTCCGTCCTGGGCCGGCACCGTGACGGTGCTCTCTTCGACGACCTGCGGCGGCACTTCGGTGGGTGTGCTCAGTTCCTGCACCAGGAACTTGTCCCCGGTCTTCGGGTCAGGGTTGGTCCAGGTGAACGTGACGTCGGCTCCGGACGCTGCGCCCTCGACATCCTCGACTGGAGGCACCCGCAGGCTCACGGGGTCCTGCGCCTCGGAGGTCGGGCTTGCTGCGGCTGTCAGCTCGGTTGCCGTCGAGACCCCGCCGAGCGCCCCCGTGAGCCAAAGACCGAGGAGCACCGCCGCGGCGAGCACCACCGCGCCGACACCCGCCAGCACGCCCACCACAGACCGTCTCTTCTCGGACTCGTCGACGGGGGCATGGGCCTTGGGGACCCCAGGGTCATCGAGCACGGTGTGGTCGGCGACGTCAGGGATGGCGGGACCTGTGAAGTCCCGGATGCCGGGCTGGGCGAACCCCCTGCCGTGCTGGATCACGGGGGCCGAGAGGACGTCGGCGGCCTGCTCCCGCCTCGACGTGTCGCCCTGGGGAGAGGTGATCCCACCGGTTGGACCGGTCGCGGTCGCCGTGTGTCCGGCGTCGCCGACGTCATCCGGATCGATGAGGATGAAGCCGCTGACGCGTGTGCCCGTCTCGGCGAGCTCCGGTTCCTCGGATCCCGAATCGTCGTTGTCGGACAGGACGTCGATCTGCGTGACGGACTCGTTCAGCTGCCCCTGGACGCCCTGGATGGCCCGGGCGAAGTCAAGCGCCGACTGGTACCGCTGCTGTGGGTCTGCGGCGAGTGCTGTTGTCAGCACGCGCTCCAGGGTCTCGGGAACGTCGTGACGGCCGGTACGCGGCGCCACGAACGTCGGGATGCGCCGACGGATACTCAACCGGTCACTGTCGCCCTGGGCCCCCAGCGGACTCCGCCCGCCGAGCATTGCCCACATGGTCGCGGCGAGAGAGAAGACGTCGCTCCAAGGACCCATGGTGAGCCCCGAGTCCGGGTACTGCTCCCAGGGCGCCCAGAGGGGGCTGAGGGCGTTGTTCGCTAGCAACTGGTCGCCGGATGCCGAGATCCCGAAGTCGGTGAGCGCAGGGCGATGGAACTCGGTGAACAGAATGTTGGCCGGCTTGATGTCCCGGTGAAGGATGCCCATCCGGTGCGCGGTCTCGACGGCACCGGCTACCTGGATCGTCACCTCCATGGCCTTGGACACGGTGAGTGGCCGCTGCGCGATCCGACCCCCGAGGTGAACGGTCGAGCACTCCTCCATCACGAGGAAGGGACGAGCGTCGGCCGAGACTCCCGCCTGGAAGATGCTGACGACGTTGGGGTGGTTGGACAGCTTGGCCATGAGATTGCCCTCGGCCTTGAACTCAGCCGACCCGTCTCCGTCGACGCCGCGGTGCTGCACCTTGACAGCCACCCGGCGTCCGAGCGAGTCCTGATAGCGGAAGACGTCCGCGAAACCACCGCCTCCCAGGTACTCGATGTACTGGAAGCCGGGCAGGTCGGGGGGTGTTGTTCGTTGTGCCATGTCAGGGGGTCCCCTCCAGGTGCAGGAAGAGCCCCTTGCCGAGGTCGATGAGATCTCCGGGTACGAGCGGAACTGAGGACTCGGGCAGCTTGATGGGCGGCTTGCCGTGGCGGCGGAGGTAGGTGCCGTTGCTGCTGCGGAGATCGCGCGCGAGAATCCGCCAGCCTTCGATGACGATCGCCAGGTGGGTTCCCGAGACGTGCGGATGGGGCAGGGCCACCAGCCTAGGGGCCTCATCGAGCTTGAGGACGTTCGACTTGGGGTTGCGGCCCGCGATGATCGGGCCTCGCAGGGGAATCGTCTCCCCTCCCTCGACCCGAAGCCAGCCGAGCTGTGGACGCAGCGCTGGGCCGGCGTCCCCGGAGACCTCTCCGCCGCACACGAAGCAGCTGGCTCGCTCAGGAGGGTTGGCGTGGTGCTGGTCGCAGAACCGGGCGAGCACCTGGGGCGCATCCGAGGCCGGAGCGGGCATCCGCACCTCCACCGCACCGTCGTCGACCACGGTCTCGCCGAAGAGCTGCTCAGCAGAATTGTCGGGCGCAGCGGCCGTGACGGGAGCCATGGGGCTGGCTCCCTCGCCCTCGTCGGCACCGGGCCGGATGGCGGCCGCCTCAACGTCCACTGCGACCGACTGGTCCCAGAGTGATGCGTACTTGTTCGGCTCCTGGGGAATCGCTTCCTCTGCCAAGGTCTCCTGCGCCTCAGGCACTGTCGCCGGGGGTTGCGGGGGATCTTCCTCAGCCGGAGGCTCATCGCTGTTGTCCGGAGCCGGGACGGTGCCGATGTTCGCGCTCGAGTCTTGAGCGTCCTGTTGGGGCTCAGGCTCGGGGGGCTCTGTCTCAACGTGTTCCACGGGTACGGGTGTCTCGGGCGTGCGGACCTGTGAGAACTTCTCCTCGCAGGCGAGTTCCGGATCGATGTCCAGGGGCGTCGCCGAGGCGAACTGCCCAACGGTCAGGCTCCCGGCGGGGACGACGCCGTCGAGGATCGGCCCAGCGGGTACGGCCTCGGGCGCCATTCCAAGACGGACCCCGTCGGGCGCGGCGAGAACGCGCTCGGCCCAGGTGGTGATCCCGTCACCGGACAGCGCCTCGACGGCGCCACCGGCCCACACGTCGGCAGCGACGGTTCCGCGCACCGCGAGGTGCCAGCGGTCGCCTGCGGAGACCACGATGGCGAAGGAGGGAAGGTCCAAGAACCCGGAGTCCGATCCGGCCGCCAAAGCCTGCAGGAACGCGCCGAGAGTGGACTCCTGATGGAGCCGGGTCCAGATCTGCTCGGCTGCTGCATGGCCGACGGCGGCATCGACGAGAGCGGCACCGCCGGGCCAGACGATGGCGAGGCGGTCACCCGCGGTCCATCGCGTCGGGCTCATGAGATCACCTCCAGGACGTCGGGGACTGTGTCGTCAGGTGACTCTGTAGCGTCGTCGAGTCCTGACCCTGCGGTCGCGGTCGAGATGACCTGCTCGCAGTCGATCACCACGACCGTGATGTTGTCGTGTCCCCCCGCGTTGAGGGCCGCCTGCACCAGGGCGGCCGCGGCCTGCCGCGGATCGGCTTCGGCGAGGAGCGTGGCCGTGATGAGTTCGGTCGTCACATCGTTGCTGAGTCCGTCGGAGCAGATCATGATCCGGTCGCCCACGCTCGCGGGGATCAGCCATTGGTCGGCGACCGGACGCTTCAGCCCAGCCCCGAGTGCCCGCGTGATGACGTTGCGGGGTGCAGCGGTTCCCTCCTCGGTAGCGCGGGTGGCGGCCGAGTGATCGACGCTGATCTGGGTCAGAATGCCGTCGCGGAGGAGGTGGGTGCGCGAGTCGCCGATGTTGAACACCAGCCAGCATGGCATCCCGGCCTGCAGCGAGAGGCCCGCGCCTGAGAGCGTCGCCCCCGGCGGACGCTCCTGCCCCGCCAGTGCGGCCACGGCCGTCGCTGCCCTGGCCACACCCGCGACCAGTTCGTCGGAACCGATCCAGTCGAAGCGCGACAGTTCAAGGAAGGCGTCGCTGACAGCCCTCGACGCGAGTTCTCCCTGGGCGTGTCCACCCATCCCGTCCGCCACGAGAAACACAGGGGGCACCGTGAGGTACGAGTCCTCGTTATGTTCCCTGACGAGGCCCTGATGAGTCGCGGCGCCATAACTGACGTCCAGCCGGGGCTCCGTCACGGGGACACCTGGAGCGTGCGACCGCCGAAGTGAAGCACGGTGGCGAGCGAGAGAGGGTGAACCTCCCCTGCCGGGATACGGGTGCGGTCCCCGTCCACTTCGAAGTGGACACCGTTGGTGGCCCCGGCGTCCAGAACCCCGACCCCATCCTCGAGTGGGATGAGGACAAGGTGGGTCTTCGACATGCGCATGGACTCATCGGTCACGCTCACGCAGCGGGCCTGCGGGTAGGCGGCGGGCGCCGAGGGATTGCGCCCCAGGACGACGGGAGTGTCGATCCGAACCACCTGGCCGTCGTCCAGCACGACCGCGGGCGCGTGCTCGGCCGCGATGTCCGCGTCGATCACGGTCTTGTCGTCGAGCAGCGACTGGGAAGCTGCCTCCGCGCCAATGGGGGCCATGGGAGGTTCCACCTGTTGCGGGGCCGTCACCGGCGCCTGCGGAGGCGGCTGAGGTGCGGGCTGTGCGACGGGGAACTGCGCCGGCGCCGGCTCCGGCTGTCCCATTGGCTGCTGTGCGGGAAGCGCCCAGGGGTTGGCGGGGGCGAACGCGGGCTGGGCCGGCTGGGCCTCGGAAGATGCTGAGGCCTGCACATTGGGCTGGACGGGTGCCTCCGGGGGGCTCACCTCTGCAGGGGGCTGCCCGGGGGCCTGGTGCGGGACGTGGGCCTCCTGCACTGGCTGCGCCGTGGACTCAGGCCTACGGGGGTCGAAGCCGGATGGCACCGATGTGGCCGGCGGATGGGGCGAGCCGCTGGGCGCAGGCATCGTGACGGGCATGACCCGCGGCTGTTGCGAATCCGGAGCACCTGCCTGGGAACCGGCCCACGCCCCCACCGGCAGGACAGACTCGGTGCCGACGGCCGTGACTTTGAATGCCCGATCGAGCCAGTGCTGACCGTCCCGATAGCTCACGAGGTAGGAGATCATCCCGAGTCCAAGAGTGATCCCCTCGAATGCCCCCTCGACGAGATACTTCGCAAGCGTGAGCGCCTTGGCGTCCTCACCGGTGTCGTCCTTGACGAAGTGGAATCCCCGGAACTTCCCCCCGACGGTTGTGGACCGGGTGGCCATTGTGATGAGGTTCCATGCTGTGAGACCCAGCGCATAGACAACGGCAATCCCGTTGATCACCGTCAAGGCGTCGAAAGCGTAGTTGTTGAGGGCCCAGGCAGTGCCCGCTACCTGGATGACATAGGCGACCAGGACCAGTCCCGCCCAGATCAGACGAGCGATCACCCGCTGACCCAACTCGACTGGCACTGCGGTCACACTCCCGAATTGCTTGCGCATCAGGACTCCTTCTGGTCGGTGGCATCGCCCATGGCGCGCCGGGGTACTGGGGTCGTGGTCATCGGGGTCGTGTCGCCGACGGGAGAGCGTCGGCGGAGACGGAAGATCCTCTGCGTGGTGCGGGGACGTTGGCGCGACTCTGTTGTGCGTCTCCTGAGCGAGGTCAGGGAAAAGATCGCGGCCGGCCGCAGATACCAGGCACGGGTGGTCAACATCGCCCCGCGGAGCCGGTCGGCCTCGTCCCACACGTGGTCCCGGGTGTCGGCGCCGGGTTCGGCGGCTCCGAAGACCGACGCGTCGATGTGGTGGGCCACCCGCTCAAGGGGGACCTCCGGGTACTCCGACTGCAGGCCTGCGGCCGCCTCCCGGCGGGTCCAGTTGGCAGGCGCCTGGTATCCCAGGTCCCGCGCCCGGTCGACGATCTCGTCCCAGGCCCCGGAGAGCTGATCCGAGACCGGACCCCGGGTCCGTCGATGCCTGGCCCGCCGCGCCTTTAGTCCGGCGATGATGAGCAGTGGGCTGGCCAGCAGGAGTCCCCCGCCGGCGGCGATCCCGGCGATCATGAGGATGAGCCCGAGGTTGGACTCCGTGTTGTCTTCCTCGTCGACGTTGACGGCCTCTTCATCAGCGACGATGGGTTCGTCGGGGAGCTTCTCGGGCGGATCCGGCGGCGGGTCGACCTGGGGCTTCGGCTGAGGTTTGGGGCGGGGGACCTCGGTCTGCGGAACCTTGTCCCGGTCCGGGGTGGGATCGAAGGCAACCCATCCAGCGCCGTCGAGGTCGGCCTCGACCCAGACATGCGCCTGCGTGCCCGTGACCTCCCACTCGTCCGCGGGGATATCGCCCTCCAAGGGGTAGAAACCCATCACGACACGAACGGGGATCCCCAGCTGTGTCGCCATGAGCGCCATCACGGTGGCGTACTGCTCATCATCGCCCACCCACTGCGAAGAGTCGAACATGGTGCCCAGCCGTTCCGCCGTGTGCCCCGATCGGGACAGCCCGTCGGAGCCGTCGGAGTAGAACCCCTCGTCGCGCAGTCTCTCCTCGATGATCGAGAGCTGCTCGTAGGCGCTGGTGGCGTCCGCGGTCCAGTCTGTCGCCGCCTTGACAAGCACGTCGGGCACGCGCGTGACGTCCGCAAGCGTGGCTTGCCCGGCCCCGGCGCCTGACATGCCGGCACGCTCGGTCTCGTCGACGTTGACGACGGGGACCGCCTCTACTGTGGCGGTGGTTCCCTCGTCCAGCCCAGCCGTCGTGAGGGCCTGGTGCGTCGTCCGGTTGTAGTAGAGCCCTCCCGCCTGAGCGGTGGAGCGCACGCCATCGAACTCGATGCGGCTCGAGTCGCCGAAAGTGGGAACCCAGACATCGTCGTAGCCCACGGCGGTGATCGTCCCGACGGCCGTGTCCGTCTCCGGTGCCCAGGGCAGTTCGCGGCCGGCGCGCAGGTACTCGCTACTGGCCTGCGAGACGTTGAAGACCGTGCCGTCCCAGGTGTCCATGACGGCCAGCCTGAGGCGGGTTCCGGTCGGCATGCCCGTCACACGGAACAGCACCTCATCTTTGAGGTTCAGCTCGTACAACCGGTACTTCGTGAGAGCGCTCGGATACTCCTGCAGCTGCAGCGGGGGTGCGACCGCGTCACGCAGCACCTGTCGGTTCACCCGGTCCCCCGTGAGGATGTTGACGCCCACCGCCGTGAGCGCCGCAAGCGCGATGACGATGCCCGCTGAGACCGCCTTCGCGGTGGCACGGGACATGCCCCGGTCCTTACGAACGAGGATCTCCGCATTCACAGTGTTCGCCCGGCTCAGCCGGTGTGCGGTCAGCCACACCAGGATTCCGACGCCGAGAGCGGCCCCCAGCCAGATCGACGTCGGAGCAGTACGGACGCCGAAGGCGATACTGAATGCCAACCACCCCACGGGAAGGAGAAGAACCCAGTGGACCGCGCGGGTGAAGCGCACGATCCCCATGGTCGCGGCACCGACGAGGAGGCCAGCAAGCAAGGGAACCGCCGCGGGACCGGAGAGGTCGCCCGCCGGAGTGGCCACAGTGAGCAGATCCATCCAGCCCTGGAAGATCAACAAGGCCAGGCGGCGCAGCGTCTCGAGAGTCGGGACCACACCACCGATGGTCGTGTCCGGGACCGCGAGAGGCCCGCCCAGCAGCAGGTATGAGCCCAACAACGCGCCGAACCAGACGGCCACGGACCAGCGGAAGCGGGCCGCGAGGAGGGCGATCCCGGATCCCACGGTGATCCCGGCGAACGCAGCGAGGTAGCCCCGCAGCCCCCCGAAGGCGGGCTGGAAGGCGATGACACCAGGAAGCAGCAGAGCCCACGCGCCGATCACGCGGGGCAGGGAGAACTGTGGGATCCGGGTCATGACAGGCTCGCCACCGCGGGTCGGAGATCGCCTAGTGCGGCGATGTCGAGGATGACCAGGTCGCCCACCTTGCGGCGCGCGAGGTCCGCGCCAGCCGAGCACCTCACGGCATACGAGTGGACGCCGGGAGGCAGCGCGAGCTGGGCGCCGCGGAGCTCGGCGGGCGGCGTGGTGCCGGCGACCAGGGCCGTGACGGACAGTCCGGGCGTCGTGCCGGCCTTCGCGGCCAGCTCCCTGAGCCCGATACCCCGGTCTGTGAGTTCGACGCCGGAGAGTCGGTCGAGCATGCCGAGCAGGTTCGGGAACCGGATCTCGCCGGCCGAGGTGAACAAGGTGACCTGCCGGTCGTCCCGCAACGCCGAGGCGGCGAGCGATCCCGCAGCGGAGACGGCGAGCTCGAAGTCGTCCTCGGTGGCGTAGTCCGACGGGAGGGTCGAGAGCAGGATCAGCAGGTGCGCGCGCATGGTCTCCTCGAACTGTCGAACCATGAGCTTGCCGGTGCGGGCGGTGGTCCTCCAGTGGACGGAGCGGCGGTCATCGCCCGGGACGTACTCACGCAGCGCGTGGAATGAGACGTCCGACGACGAGAGGTTCGAGGTGGTGACGCCTTCGACGTCGCGCAGGATCCCGAAGGCACCTCCGTCGACGTGGGTGATGCGGGGATGGATGAAGAGCTCGACGGCCTCGGTGAGGATCTTCTGCCGGCTGATCGCCCCCAGTGGATCGCCCTGCACCGACCGCACGGGGCCGAGCGGGACGATTCCACGCCGACGTGTCGGGATGGTGAACATCTCTTCGTGCTCGTCGTCAGGGCCAAGCGCCCCGACCCGGAATGAGGCGACTGCCCGCCCGACGGGGAACTCCATGGTGGTGGGGCCGGAGGCCCTTGCTCCGGCCGCCGTCACCAGAACCCGGCCGAGTGCTTCCTCGCCCGCCTGTACCCGGGGCCGGTCCAGCTCGAGCTGCACGGAATGCTCGCGCCGCTGGAGGACTGACAGGGCGGCGCTGATCAGCACGACCGCCGCCATCGTGGCGAGGGCCCGGAACTCCATCCAGCCGGCACCCCAGCCCGCCCACGCGGCGACTGCACCACCGAGAAGCAGCGTCCAGCCGACCGGCGTGACGCTCGCGATGAGCGGGTGCCGGACGACGCGCAGGGCGGCGCTCCGGACGCGTCGGGCGAGGTCCGGAGACAGGAGACGGGTGGGAAGCGGCATCTGTTCAGCCGGCCATCCGGTTTACGGGGGCCTCGACCCCCGCCAAGGCGCGGGCGATGACGTCAGTGGCGGTGACGCCGCCGAACTCGGCCTCGGGCGACATGATGAGGCGGTGTGTCCAGACGGGCGCCGCGAGGTCCTTCACGTCGTCGGGCAGGGCGTAGTTGCGGCCGTGGGCCGCAGCCCAGACCCGCGCGGCGCGGACCATGGCGATGGCGCCACGGGTGGAGATGCCCATCGAGGTGTCGTGGTCGGCGCGGGTCGCCTCCACCAGCCGCTGGACGTAGTCGAGGACGGCGCCGTCGACGTAGTTGTCGCGGACGGAGTCGATCATGTCGGCCACCGCCTGCTGGGCGATGACGGGGCTGAGGTTCTTGGACCGGTCGGGCTGCGCGGACCCCGCGAGCACCTGAAGCGCGGCCTCGCCCTCGGGATAGCCGACGGAGGTCTTCATGAGGAACCGGTCGAGCTGCGCCTCGGGCAGCTTGTAGGTACCGGCCTGCTCGACGGGGTTCTGGGTCGCGATCACCATGAAGGGTCGCTCCGTGGAGTGCCGCCGACCGTCGACGGTCACATGCGCCTCCTCCATCACCTCGAGTAGCGCGGACTGGGTCTTCGGAGAGGCCCGGTTGATCTCGTCTGCAAGCACGATCGAGCTGAAGATCGGGCCGGGATGGAAGTCCCAGCGGCCGGTCGACTGGTCGTACATCGTGATGCCCGTGATGTCCGAGGGCAGGAGATCGGGCGTGAACTGGATCCGGTTGTGGCTGCCGTGAACCGACGCGGCGATGGCACGAGCCAGTGCCGTCTTGCCCGTGCCCGGCGTGTCCTCGAGCAGCAGGTGCCCCTCGGACAGCATGCACGTAAGCGCGAGCCGGATCACCGGGGCCTTGCCCAGCAGGGCCTGGCCGACGTTGTCCGTGAGGCGCTGGAACATGTCTGCGAAGAATCCCGCGTGTTCGGGCGTCATGGTGGTCATGTGTTCTCGTGCTCTCTTTTCGTGCCTGTTAGTACTGACAGTCGCCGGTGGCGTCCTGCACGCCTTCTTCGAACCCCTGCGCGATGACCCAATTCAGGAACTGCCCGGACCAGTTGCCATTGCCGTCCACGGTCACCGTCATCGTGCCGGATGCGGTCCAGGTTCCGTCGAGCGAACACGTCACCCGGGAGCCCGGGTACCAGCTGTACAGGTTGAGCATGAGCCGATCACACTGCTGGCTGGGGTCATTGGAGCAAGCGCCGACGGACGGCCCGTGGGTAGCGGTCGCGGTCCCCTTGCCACGGGTCGTTGCGCAACGCTGCACCGAGCTGCTCCGCTGGCCCTCGCTGTTGACCGAGTAGGCGGTGATACAGATGTTCTGGTCGTGGGTGGTCCCCTCGCGGGTGCTTCCGGAGAGCCCCTGGTCTCCGTCGCGGGTGTTGAGCGTGGTGTCGACGACCACCTTGGTGATCGGACGCCCGTTACTGCTGCTGCTCATGTTCCAGGTCAGGTTGACGTTCCCGTCGCTGGCGCGGGAGGCGCTGACGCTCGGCTGCGCGGGTGGCGCGTAGGTGTTGACGTTTGCGGTCGCCGAGCCGCCCTCGGCGGTCTCACCGTTGACGGTACTGATGGCCGTGAGGCGCACCGAGGTGGTGACGCCGAGCGGGAAGCCCGGACTGTTGACCACCTGGCCGGACGTGACGTGGCCGGAGTATCCGCCGGCGTTCCAGCGGTAGGCGATCTCGGAGGGCTTGGCACCGTTCCCGGCTGCGGCGCCGAAGTCGAAGCGCGCACGGGTTCCGTCGCCGGTGGGTGTCAACGTGAAGCTGGTTGGGGCGCCCGGGGGCTGGAAGGCACGCACGGCGTTGGATGCCGGCGACCATGCGCTCCAGAGGCTGGACTTGTTCGTGCTGCGGACCTCGAAGGTCTTGTCCTCGGTACCGATCGCCATGTCGATGTAGGTGGAGGTGCCGCTGCCCGAGTACAGCACCGTTGTAGTGCCTGTCTGGCGCATCTCGTAGGTGAAGCTGGTGTCCCCGTTGGGGTTGGCCGGGGGGGACCAGCTCACATTGGCCCTCGGAGTGACGCCGACGGCGGCCGCATCCTTGTCGACCTGCGGCGCGCCCTGGTTGGACGGTGCGCCGGCGGGGATCTCGGGCGCCGACGCCGGACCGGTCGGGGCGTCCACCCGCGGATCGAGCTCGGTGAGCTTGTTGTGCGCCGTGACCGTGAATGTGTAGGCCGTGCCGTTGGTGAGGTTCGTCCAGGACAGCGACGTGCCGGTGACCTCCTGTTGCGTGCGCCCGGAAGCGTCGGCCGGGGTGATGTCGACCGTGTAGCTCGTCACGGGGGACCCGCCGTCGGGCACGGTGGTGACGGGCCACGTGAGGTCGATCTGCCGGTCCCCGAAGGTCGCGGTGGGGGCGGACGGGGTGTTTGGCAGCACGTCGACGAAGATCTCGTTGCTCGGCGTCGACTCGGGTGACGGCTGGATGTCTCCCTCGGTCACCTCGGCGCTCACCGTGAACTGGTAGGTGTTGTTGTTGGCCAAGGTGGTGATGTCGCAGCTGGTCTGGAGCCCGCAGAACTGGCTGCCACCGCCCCAGGAGACGGTGAAGCCCTTCGGGGTTCCGCCCCGCCATCCGGAGTGGGTCCAGGTGACCCGGGCGGTGCGGGAACCCACCGCGTCGGCGGTGACGTTGACCGGGGCCTTGGGGGTGTCCTTGACGGTGACGCGGATCACGCCGGTGCGTTCACGGGCGGGGTCACGGGTCGCGTCGGCGACACGGTAGGTGACCACCACGTCCTCGGCCGCGTCCGAGGCACCGCCGCTGTCCGTCGGGGTGACGACGACGCGGAGTCCATCTGTGGATACGTCCGCGGGACCGGTGACCTCCGGCTGGCCGACGAGCACGATGTCTCCGTCACGATCGGCGAAGGGGTTGGTGATCACCTCGGACAGGTCGAAGGTGGAGGCCTGGCCGACCCTGCCCTCGCGTTCCGTGATGTCCGACACCGTCATGAGCGGGCGGGTGGAGGTGATGACGGTGACGGGGAGAGTCATCTCCTGGGGGTCGGTGCTGCCGTCGTGGACGCTGACGGTGATGGTTCCGGAACTGCCCACGGGTGTGTCGGCTGGGACGGCGACGTTGATGGTCTGCCCCGAGACGGTGGCTTCCACGTCACTCGAGGCCGACGTCACCGCGTAGGCCATCTTCTCGTTGTCGCCCGGGTCGGGATCGTCGACCATGGCCGCGAGGGAGACCTCCACCGGGGCCTCTCCCGGAGCGACCTTGATCTCACTGGGCCGCAGTTCGGGCGGGAACAGCCCTGAGGACTCGACGGTGATGGGCAGGCTGAGCGTGGCGGTGAGTCCGCGCGGATCGTCGAGGGTCTCGCCGTCGGTGACCTGGAACGACACCGAGGTGGTGCCGATGAACAGGGTGTCCGGCGTGAACTCGACGGTGTGATCGTCGACCACCTTGAGGCCCAGATCCGGATCCTCGGTGTTGCCTCCGGGACCGGCCACCACGGTCTCGACGCCGGTGAGGGTCGCCGAGTGTCCGTCTCGCGTGATGACGTACTCGTCGAAGTCGATGGTGAGGGTGTCGCCGCCCTTGACCGTGGCGGGCACCTTCGCCGGGTCGAGCTGCGGCGGAATCTGGTCCTTGCCGGGCACGACGACGGCCGCCTTCGCGCTCAGCCCGTCGGAGTCGGTGACGGTGTAGAGGATGATCTGCCGGTCGTCGGTGAGGGGGACGCTCGCCACTCCCCCGCTGACCTCCGCCGGCGCCTCGATGGTCACCTCGAGATCGGCCACCACGCCGTCCGGATCCTCGTCATTGTCCAGCAGGGGGACCTCCACGACGTCCAATCCGCTGGTGGCGTTGGCGGGTACGTAGTCGTCCCGGGCGATCGGCGCGACCGGCGGAACATTTGCATCCACCGTGACGGTGATCACACCCACGACCGGCGCCCCGCCGCCGTCGGTGATCGAGTAGTAGAGCTGGTAGACGCCCAGCGCATCCGGCGTCTGGACTACGACCTTCTGGCCCTGGATCTCGGTCACGGGATCCCATCGGTCGTCGACGGGCTCGACGGAACCGGCGACGATGGAGATGGTGTCGCCGTCGGGGTCCACGTCGTTGAAGGTGGCGGGGATCTCCAGCTTCGTGTTCGGGCGTGCCGCGATCTCGTCGGGCACCGCCACCGGCGCCTGGTTGCTGTCGGGCCTGGGGACCACGCCGATCCGGACCGTGCCGTCGCCCTCTGCGCCGAAGCGGTCCTGGACGCGATAGGTGAACGTGTCGGTTCCGGTGGCATCTCTCGCCGCCTCGTAGGCGAGGTAGTTTCCCTCGACGGTGACGGAACCGTACTGAGGAGCGCGGTCACCGACGCCAACCAGCTCGACGGAGTCCCCGTCGGGGTCGATGCCGTCCATGGGGATCGCGACGCGAACGGTCGATCCGGAGAAGGTTCGGGCCTCGACGGTCTTCGGGACGGGCTGCTGGTTGCGCTCGTCGAAGTCGCGCACGGTGATCGTCACCGTTGCCGACCCGACGTTGCCCTCCGAGTCCGAGACCGTGTAGATGGCCTCGGCTGTCCCCGCGGTGTTCCCTGCCCTGAACCTCACCTGCTCGTCCGAGACGAAGAACTCCCCGATCTCCGCGTCCGACCGGACGTCCAGAGCCGGCAGAAGTGAGATTGCGAGGTCCGACGGCGAGTAGTCGTTGGCCAGTGCGTTCACCGAGACGATGTCGCCGGTGCGCACCACCGTCGTCTCCGGAATGGCGACGGGGGGCTGGATCTGCGACTGGACCGCCAGCGGCACCACGAGGACCTTCGCCGACGTGGAGGCGTGACCGTTACTGACCGTGTACTCGAAGGTCTGAGGTTCGGTGAGCCCGGACGGTGCCGTGACCCTGAGCAGGGCGTGGCGCACAACCTCGACGGTCAAGCCCTCCGAAGAGCCCATCGACACGCCCTGGATGACCAGCACACCACCGGCCGGGTCGTAGTCATTGAGGAGCGGCTCCACGACGACCGAGCCGCCGGGTGGCAGGAGTGCGAGGTCGTTCTCGGCGGCGGGCTGCTGGGATGCGGTCTCCGGGTCAATGACGTCGACGCGGATCTTGCCCTTCGCGGTGTGTGGGCCGTCGCTGATGGTGTAGACGAGAGTCTGCGAGCCTGCGGTGCTCGCCGTGAACTGGATCGAGTTCTGCTGGTAGTCAGGTTTGATCTCGACCTCTGGCGCGGTGGGGCCCACCTCGACGAGCTTCAGGTCGTCCGCATCGGCGTCGGTGTCGTTGCCAAGGGGCTTGAGCGTGATGGACTCCCCCACCGTGGCGACATAGTGGTCGTTGTTGGCCACCGGGGCTACGTTCGATGCCCCCGGGCTCACCTGCACCACGAGTTCGCCGATGGCGCTCCCCTCCCCGTCGCTCACAGTCACCGTTACGATCCGCCGGCCGGCGCCACCCGTGCCGAGGTCGCGCACCGAAACGAACCCGTCGGGCCGCCAGGTGACAGCGAGACCCTCCTCGGCGACAGCATTCTCGAGGAAGATCGGATCCCCATCAGGATCGACCCAGTCGGGCAACACCGAGTACTCGCCGTTGGATCGCTCCGAGATGTGCAGGACGCTGGGCCGCTGCCGCTCCGGCGGGTCGTTCCCCGTCGCGGAGCGAATGCGGACGCTGACCGTCGCAACGTTGGACAGGTCGATCCCGTCGGAGGCCTGGTAGGTGAACGAGACGGTTCCGGTCCGATCCGCGGGCACCTCGATGCGCGCGGCGCGCCCGTCCTTGGCCAGCGAAACCGTGATGTCGTCCGGCACGTCCTTGAGGACGGCGGTGAGCACATCGCCATCGATGTCGATGTCGTTGAGGAGTATCGGGAGGGTTGTGGCGCCGCCGGCCCGGGCCCCGAGCTCATCATCGACCGCTTCGGGCGCGTGCTGCTCCTCGGAGAACTCCTGCACCTGCGACAGCTCGGTCTGGTCGGACTCCTCGGACTCCTGTTCCTGCTCGTCGAGTTGAGCGGAGATGAGCTCCCAGTTGTCCACCCGCTGCATGGATTCCAGAGGGAGGTAGGTGGTGCCCGCCACCATGTCGTTGATGACGATCAGCTTTCGATTGGTGCGGAAGACCGGCGCCTTGGCAGCAGCCAACTCGGGGAACTGGGCCGCCTGATCGAGGTCGGGGTCTCCGCAGCTGCGGACGTAGTAGCCGGACTCCGCCCACAACCCGTACACGCAGCCGTCGAGGGCCACCGGTCTTGCAGGCGCGCCACTCGGCACGTCCTGGACGGAGATCTCGCTGGTGCTGAGATCGACGCGGAGCAGCGCGGTGGACGTCGCGACGACAACCTCCCCCGACCCGGATGAGGCCTGCTGTAGAGCCCCTCCCTCGAAGAGCGCGTCCTCCATCGACTGCCCACCGAAGCTCAACCGGTTCCCATCGAGAACCACCAGCGTGTCACCCACAACCGTCAGCTGAGCATCCTGGCTGGGTTGTGACTCCGTTACGTCCCCCAGATCGGTGATCACCGCATCCTCGCCGGATCCTTCGACACTGCGCAAGGATCCGTCCGCAGCGAGTACGTACCCCGTCCCGTCAGTGGCGACGGCTATCCGAGGCTGGTCGAGGTCCTCAAGCGCCGGCTCAGCCGAGGGGCTGAACCCTGCCGCGGTGTCCGTCGTCGCGGCCCAGACCTTGCCGTCGGAGGCGTCGGCAACCAGGACCTGATCGGCCCCGTGCTCGACTGCGAGACCGCTGATGGTCGCCTCACCGAGGAAGGACACGGTGGCGGTGTCCAGGGGCTGCACCATGTCGGGGCTGGTGACCAGGACGTGGCTGCCGGCCTGAGAGACGTCGAAGCCGGAGTCTGCGGCGCGGACGCCGCCGTCAAGGGTCTGCGACTGGTAGTTGAGGTGCCCGATGAGGAGCTTGTTCTGGTTGGTGACCCAGATGCCCCCGTCATTGAGGTCCAGCTCCGCAGCAGGGACGCCCTGGTGAGTGAAGGCGAGCACTCCGAGGGACAGCGCAACCGCGCCGACCACAATCGTCTCGATGTGGCGTCGGAGTGACCTTGCCATCCGATCAGCCTTTCCCCCCGGAACTGAAATCAGCAGCCACCCGATATTGGGTGACGACGAAGCAAAGCCTAGGGGGCGACTCGGTCCATCCGACACGAGGCCCGGCTCAGGTCAGCTCCCTGGCGATCGACCTGAGCATCCCCCCTAGCCAGGGTTATGCACTAGCCGAAAGTTAAGGGCTCACTCCTTGAGACGGGACGGCGCCCGCGCACCAGGCGCCGACGCGGACTCAACCGCATTCCCGCTGGAGCGAACCCCAACAACGAGCCCTGTGCTGTGGGGCACGCGTGGCCCTGCTAATCGATCTGGATGTGCCGACGGGCGTGCCGCCGAGTCGAGGCGCCGTGCGGAAAGCATTGGATGGGGAGTCCAACCCATCGCCGGAGCAGAGAGGAAGATGAAGAGAGGGCGTCGATAGATAGTCATGGAACCGCCGTCAGCCAGGCATACCGAACACCTGAATATGAGGACGGGCGACTCATCTCATCGCGTCTTCATACGCCCTTCCCCCCTAGGACGGACGCGGGATCGCTCCCAAACGGGGGGTTAGCCCAAAGGCCTACTACCTGTATAGGGCTTCCGAGATTTGGACGCGAGAACCTCTCGAGGCATCGTGCACCGAACTCTCTACAGGGAGATCATGCAATACCCCAAACCTCGCGCCGAGACCCCGGGGGGGCTCAGGCAATTCTTACGATTCTCTTTCACCAACCGATCTCACATCTCGTGCCGACGGACAAGCGACATGGAGCAGTGCCATTTCGCCCTCAAGACCACGGCCGGGTGAGCTGTCGCGGCTCCTGGGCACTACGACTCAAGTGACCGCGGTTCGAATATTGGGGGATTCATGGACGACACCTCGAACGTTGAGAGGCCACTGGGCAGCGGGTACCTGCTTGATTCCGTCCTGGGGAGCGGGGCGATGGGGCAGGTGTGGCGCGCTCACTCACGGCAGGGGGTGCCCGTGACCATCAAGATCCTGCGAACCGAGTTCACTTCGGACTCGGCCTTCGTGGCTCGCTTCCTCCAGGAGGCGCAGATCCTGAAGCGAATCAGTTCTCCGAACCTCGTCACAGTGCGCGACCTGGTGGCCGAGGGCACCACCCTTGAGTCGTCATGGGCCTGGTCGACGGTCCCGACCTGCGGCGCGAACTGAACACGCAAGGCAACTTCACCCCGGCAGCGGCGTGCTACATCACCGATCAGGTTCTCGCGGGGCTCAGCACCGTCCACGCCGTCAACATCGTCCATCGAGATGTCAAGCCTGAGAACGTGCTGGTCGATCGCGACGAGCAGGGCGCGGCGAGGCTGCGCATCACGGACCAAGCGTGGACGTGGACAGGGACGCACGACGAGCGCGTCGTGGCCTGCTGCTCGATTCAGGGACCCAGTCCCGCAGCCGCCTCAAAGACCCGGTCGTCGCCTTGAACATGGCAGGTGCGTCTCCTGGTGCCGGCCCTGGTCAGGCCAGGGGCCGTGTGTCGCAGACCGTCACCGACACCTTCCCTACGTCGAGCCCAGCGACCCGTTCGAACACCACTTCCATCTGAAGCACCGCCCTCCGTGATGACCGGCGGCGGCCGTCGCGGTCCAGGGACCGCCCCAAGGAGGAACCTCTGCCAGGAATCAGACCCACGTGCTCCCAGCAGCGCTCCGGGGCAACCCGAGAATCCCGCGCCATACACCTCTACGGGCTCGCCCGCACCAGTGTGTGCCGACGTCGCCGGGACGGTCCCCCCAATTCTCATCCCCCCGGAACGGGGAACCGAAGGTTCCCATGCGCATCACACCTCTTGCACTTATGGTCACAAGTCACGCGCCATCAGTGGTTTCGCGGGGTTAGTAAGGGTATGACGGCGTCTCTCCACAAGCTGACGGCCGGGTCGGGCTATGACTACCTGACCAGGCAGGTGGCTGCGATGGACTCGACGGAGAAGGGCCACGCCACCTTGACCTCGTACTACTCGGAGAAGGGCGAGACCCCCGGGCGGTGGGTCGGCTCCGGCCTCGCCGCGCTGGACATGGCGGTGGGCGACCCGGTGGACGACACGCAGATGAAGTCGCTGTTCGGGATCGGCGCCCATCCGAACGCGGAGGCCCGCCTCGCCGCGCTCCCGGCGGCAGCGACCAGGGAGCAGATCCGCGAAGCGGTCCGTCTGGGGTCTCCGTTTCACGTCCACAAGGACGCGACCAGCTTCCAGCGTGAGGTCGCTGAGCGCTGCTCGGCATGGGCAGTCGAGCAGGGCCTGGGCCCAGAGGCGGGGGTGCCCGCTGACGTGCGCGCCACTATCCGCAACGACCTCGCCACCGAGGCGTTCCAGTCCCGGATGGGGCGCCGCCCGAGCAGCCTCGAGCTGTCGACGGAGGTGGCCAAGCTGTCACGGAACCCGAACACGGCGTGCGCCGGGTTCGACGTCACCTTCTCGCCCGTGAAGTCGGTCTCGACGCTCTGGGCCGTTGCCCCGAAGCACGTCTCCGCCGTGATCGAGGAGTGCCACAACGCCGCGGTCACTGACGCCCTCGCATACCTCGAGCGCGAGGTCCTCTACTCGCGCCGCGGCGCGGGCGGGGTTCGGCAGGTCGATGTCGTTGGCCTGATCGGCACCGCGTTCACGCACCGGGACTCGCGGGCCGGGGACCCGGATCTCCACACCCACGTAGCGATCGCCAACAAGGTCCAGGCGCTCGACGGGCACTGGCTCGCCATCGACGGCCGCCCCCTCTTCGCCGGGCTCGTCTCCGTCTCGGAGGTGTACAACACGAGCCTTGAGGCCAACCTCGTCGAACGTCTCGGGGTCCGCTTCACGGCCGAGTCGAACCGGGATCCGGGCAAGCGTGGAGTCCGGGAGATCGTCGGGGTTCCGGCGCTGTTGCGCGAGGCGTGGTCGAAGCGCCGCACCGCGATTGAGATCCGTGAGGCCGACCTCGCCGTCCGGTTCCAGGTCGATCACCACCGGCCCCCGACGCCGGCGGAAGCCATCAAGCTGGCCCAGCAGGCCACACTCGAAACCCGCGATCCGAAGCACGAACCCCGCACCATCGACGAGCAGCGCACCGCATGGCGGGCCGAGGCCGAACGGGCCCTCGGGACAGACGCGGTCGGCCACATGCTGGCGTCCGTCCACGCCGCGGGTCAGCAGTCTCGCCCGGCGGCCACCAGCGACTGGGTCGAGCTGACCGCGGCCGAGATCGTCGACACGATGGGCCGGCACCGCGCGTCGTGGACCCGGTGGCACCTTCGCGCCGAAGCCTCCCGACGGGCCCGCGAACGCGCCGTCGACCCCGAACACGCCGCCCAGCTCACCGCCGAGCTCCTCTTCGCAGCGACCGAACTGTGTGTGCCGGTCGACACCTGGACCGACCCCATCACCGAGCCGCAGGAGCTGCGGCGCACCAGCGGGGAGTCGATGTACAGCACCGTCGGCACCGCCCGGTACACCTCGGCAGCCGTCATCCAGGCCGAGCAGGAGATCATCGCCGCCGCGGCCCTCACCGACGGCACCCGCGCCACCGAGACCGACGTCACCATGGCACTGCTCGCCTCCACCGCGGCCGGGCTCCAGCTCAACCCCGGCCAGATCAACCTGGTCCGCGAGATGGCCACCAGCGGACGCAGGGTGCAGCTCGCTCTCGCCGCCGCCGGGTCGGGGAAGACCAGCGCGCTCGCCGTCCTCGCGACCGCCTGGAGCGAGACCGGGGACTGTGTCGTCGGCCTCGCCCCTTCCGCCGTCGCGGCCCGCCGACTCGAGGACGAGATCGGCCCGGCCACCACCCTCGCGAAGCTCGTCTGGGACCTCGACAACCGGCCCGACGACGCCCGGAGACTCATCCGGCCAGGCACGCTGGTGATCGTCGACGAGGCAGGCATGGCCGACACCCCGACGCTCGCCACGGTGATCCGCTTCGCGCTGGACCGCGGCGCGTCTGTGCGGCTCGTCGGGGACGATCAGCAACTCGCCGCCATCGGCGCCGGCGGCGTCCTCCGGGACATCGCCGACCGGTTCGGCGCCGTACGCCTGACCGAGATCATGCGCTTCCACGACCCCTCCGAGGCTGCGGCATCCGTCGCGCTGCGCGACGGCCGGCCCGAGGCGCTGGGCTACTACCTCGATCGCGACCGGCTCCACGCCGGCACCGACGACACCACCCTCGACGACGCGCTCACCGCCTGGATCCACGACACCACGGCCGGGCTCGCCTCACTCATGCTGGCCGGCACCCGCGACCAGGTCGCCACCCTCAACCGGCGCGCCCGCGAGCACCGCCTCCTCACCACTCCGGAGGGTCCTGTCGGGGCCACGGTGGGGCTCGCCGACGGGAACCTGGCCTCGGCAGGCGACCTCATCATCACCCGCCTCAACGACCGCCGGCTCCGCGTCTCCGACACCGACTGGGTCAAGAACGGCGACCGCTGGACCGTCACCTCCGTCAGCGCGAACGGCGCGGTCAAGGCCACGC
>JAUHXZ010000120.1 GCA_030426725.1 Actinomycetes bacterium | reverse complement strand
TCGCCCAGTCGGTGACGGCCTTGACCGCCAGCACGTCGTTGCCGTCGACCTGGATGCCCGGGAACCCGAAACCCTCGGCGCGCTGGTTGAGCGGGATCCGCGACTGCAGCGCGAGGGGCTCCGAGATCGCCCACTGGTTGTTCTGGCAGAAGAAGACCACCGGCGCGTTGTAGGAGGCGGCGAACACGAACGCCTCGCTGACGTCGCCCTGGCTGGTGGCGCCGTCGCCGTGGTAGACGATGACACCCGCGTTGTCATCGTCGTTGTCGTTGCCGACGGCGCCGTCGAGCTCGAGGCCCATGGCGTACCCGGTGGCGTGCAGCGTCTGGCAGCCGATGACCAACTGGTAGTTCTTGAAAGACTCGAGCTTCTCCCAGATGCCGAAGTCGGCGCCGCGGAACAGGGACAGCATGTTCGTCAGCGGCACCCCCAGCACCATCGCGACGGCGTGCTCGCGATAGGAGGGGAACACCACATCAGCGGGGCGCAAGGCGTGGGCCGAGCCCACCTGCGCGGCCTCCTGGCCGATGAGGGGAGTCCACAGGCCCAGCTCGCCGTGCCGCTGCAACGCGGTGGCCTCGGCGTCGAATCGCCGGGCGATGATCATGTCGTGCAGGTAGCCGACCAGGTCGGCTGTGCTGCCGGTGTACTCGAACTCGTCGTGCTCGACCCTGATGCCGTCCGGGGTGAGCAGCTGCACCATGTCGTCGCTCTGACCGCGCACACGGCCTCCTTCCGCTAACTTACGTATCCGTAGCTTACGCGAGCGTAGCTTACGACACCGTAACCCACCGAACCGCGACGACGCCAGACCCCGGCCGCATCAGCCGCCCCGAGCGCCCCATGACCTGACGGTAGCGACTGGGTAAACGACACCCGAACGGCTTGACTAGGGACTTTCGTCCGCATCGGCGTCCCGCTGATCTGAAGCGCGAGGGGCCCGGGGGGAATCTTCCCCGGGCCCCTCGTCGACTTGGCGACCGTCGGCTCAACCGGCGAGGGTTGCGACGAGGACCGCCTTGATGGTGTGCATCCGGTTCTCGGCCTGGTCGAACACGATGCTCGCGTCCGACTCGAAGACCTCGTCGGTCACCTCGACGCCCTCGATACCGAACTCGGCCTTGAGGTCGCGACCTACCGACGTGCCGAGGTCATGGAACGCGGGCAGGCAGTGCATGAACTTCACGTCCGGATTGCCGGTAGCGGCCATCAACCGGGCGTTGACCTGGTAGGGACGCAGCAGGGCGATCCGCTCGGCCCACACCTCCTTGGGTTCGCCCAGCGACACCCACACGTCGGTGTAGACGAAGTCGACGCCCGCCACTCCCGCGTCGACATCCTCGGTCACGGTGATGCGCGCCCCGGTGAACTCGGCGATTTCGCGGGCCTTCGCCACGATCTCCTCGGTGTTCTGCTGCGACGGGGGCGCCACCATGCGCACGTCCATGCCCATGAGGGCGCCGCTGATGAGCAGCGAGTTGCCCACGTTGTTGCGGGCATCGCCCAGGAACGCGACGGCGATCTCGCCCAGCGGCCGGCCGGCGTGCTCCATCATCGTGAGCTGGTCGGCGAGCATCTGGGTGGGGTGCCAGTCGTCGGTGAGGCCGTTGAAGACGGGAACCCCGGCGTGCTCGGCGAGGGTCTCGACGACATCCTGCCCGGCGCCCCGGTACTCGATGCCGTGGTACCAGCGCCCGAGGACGCGTGCGGTGTCGGCCGCCGACTCCTTATGCCCGATCTGGGACCCCGACGGGTCGAGGTAGGTGGTCATGCCGCCCTGCTCCGCGACCGCGACCTCGAAGGCGCAGCGGGTGCGGGTGGAGGTCTTCTCGAACAGAAGCGCGACGTTGCGGCCGGTGAGACGGCGAACCTCGCGGCCCTCGCGGCGCTGGAGCTTGAGGTCGGCGGCCAGGTCGAGCAGGCTGCGCCACTCGTCGGGGGTGAAGTCCAGTTCCTTGAGGAAACTGCGGCCGAACAGGCTCATCGTCGTCGCCCTTCCATCGGTTGTCGGCGGAAGGACACAGGCTATCGTGTCCGGCCCCGGGTCGACCCGTCGGTTCCGTTTCGAACGCGGCCCGGCTGACGGGAGGTCGGCCTCACACCCCTCTGGCGTGCGCCACCAGCCGGTCGAAGCCCGCGTCCAGCACCGGATCGACGGCCTGAAGCTCCGGATGCGCATCCCACCAGGCGACCTGCTCCACGGCCGCCTCGTCGAACGTGACGGTCGGGTTGAACTCCGGGACCAGGGTGCGCAGCTTTGAGCAGTCGAACACCATCGAGTGCGCCTTGTCCCCCAACAGGCCGTCCCCCACGTCGGGCAGCACGCGCGCGATGGTCTCGGAGGCCACATGCACGAGGTCCGGGCTGTCGACCCCCGCCGCGGCCGCCAGCCACGTGTAGATCTGGTCCCACGTCGGCGCGTGAGTGCCCATGATCTGGAACGAGTCGCCGACCGCCTGCGGATGGCCGAGCAACCCGACGAACCCGACGGCGAAGTCGTCGGAGTGCGTGACCGTCCATTGCGTCGTGCCGTCGCCGTGCACCACGACCGGCTTGCCGGCGCGCATCCGGGCGATGTCCGTCCAACCGCCGGTGGTGAGCAGCAGGGTGCGGTCGTAGGTGTGCGAGGGGCGCACGATGGTCATCGGGAACCCGTTGGCCCGGTACTGGGCCACGAGGAGGTCCTCGCACGCGATCTTGTCGCGCGAGTAGCTCCAGAACGGGTTCCTCAGCGGCGTCGACTCCGTGACCGGCATCCGCGACGGCGGAGTCTGATAGGCCGACGCCGACGAGACGAACACGTACTGGCCCGTGCGTCCCGCGAACCTGGCGACGTCGCGGGCCACGTGGTCCGGCGTGAAGGCGAGGAACTGGGCCACGACGTCGAACTCCCGGCCGGCGAGCGCCGCGTCGACCGCGGCGTCGTCGTGAACGTCGGCGACAAGGGTCTCAACGTCCTCTGGCATGGGGCGCAGCGCGGACCGGCCCCGGTTGAGGACGGTGACCCGGTGGCCGAGGGCGACGGCGCGGGCGACGCTGGCGTGGCTGATGATCCCACTGCCGCCGATGAACAGGATGTCGAGTTGGTGTCGGGCCATGGGGCCCATCCTGCCGTGCGGCCACGGCCGTCGCGGTGGTTTCGCCCAGGCGCGTGTCCGGTCCGGCGCCGCCAGCCTCAGCGGCTCACCGCGGGGGTCATCACGGCGTCGAGCACCCCGTCGACGGCCGCCTCGATGTCGGTGAGGGTCTCCTTGAAGCCGTCCGCGCTCCCGTACCAGGGGTCGATGAGCGGCTCCGCGGCCGGCTTGGCGGGGTTGAAGTCGTTGAGGAGGGCGATGTTGTGCGCGCCCGGCGCGATCCGCCGCAGCCGCGACACGTGCATGGGCTCGGCGGCGACCACCAGGTCGGCGCGCTTGATGTCGGCCGCACCGATCTTGCGGGCCCGATGCCCGGACGCGTCGTAGCCGGCGTCCTCCAGGGTCCGCGCGGCCCGCGGATCGATGGGGTTCCCGGTCTCCTCGTCGGAGACGCCGAAGCTCTCGATCGCGAGGTCCACGCCCCGCTCCTCGGCACGACGGCGGGCCACCCGCTCCGCCATCGGCGAGCGGCAGATGTTCCCCCAACAGACGAAAACAAGCGTTGGCATGCGGGTCACCATACCGACGCGAGCCGCGATCACCGAGTCGGGCCATGACGGGTAGGATGAGCCACCGGACGCAGGAAGGTGACGGGGGAACGGTCATGCAGATCTTGGTGGTGGACGACGATCAGGCGGTGCGCGATTCGCTCGCCCGTTCGCTGACGTACACCGGCGACGAGGTTCAGACGGCCGCCGACGGGGTCGAGGCCCTTGCCAAGCTGGTGAGCCACACACCCGACGCCATCATCATGGACGTCATGATGCCCCGCCTCGACGGGCTCGAGACCACCCGGATGCTCCGCGACGGCGGCAACGACACCCCCATCCTCATCCTCACCGCGCGCGACGCCGTCGGGGACCGCGTGGACGGCCTCGACGCCGGCGCCGACGACTACATGGTCAAGCCCTTCGCCCTCGACGAGCTGCTCGCCCGGCTCCGGGCCCTCACCCGGCGCTCCAAGCCGGCCCCGGAGGCGGAGTCGAAGTCGCTCAACTTCCAGGACGTCACGCTCGACACGCAGCACCGCGAGGTCAGCCGCGGGGGGCAGCACATCTCGCTGACCCGCACGGAGTTCGCCCTGCTGCAGGTGTTCATGGAGAACCCGCGCCGCGTCATGGAGCGCAACACACTGCTCAACGAGGTGTGGGGCTTCGAGTTCCCGACGACGGCGAACTCGCTGGAGGTCTACATCGGCTACCTGCGGCGCAAGCTGGAGGCGGGTGGCCGGCCCCGCCTGATCCACACCGTGCGGGGCATCGGCTACGTCCTGCGTGAAACGCCCCCGTGATCGGTAGCTGGTGGATCCGGCTCCGTCGCGGCATCGGCAGGCTCGTCAGCGGCCAGTCGCTCCAGTGGCGACTGGCGCTGCTCACGGGCGTGAGCGTCGCCGTGTCGGTGACCCTCGTGGGTGCCACGTCCTACGGCGTCACCCGCTGGTCGTTGCTGCAGCAACTCGATCGTGAACTCGTGAGCGTCGCGCAGACGGCGTCCGACACCATCGCGTCCAACGTCTCCGACATGGGCGGAATATCGGCCGACGCACTGGGGGCCTCCAACGGATTGCTAGCGCTCGTGTCCGCCGAGGGTGCCGTGAACCAGGTCCCCGGGCAGCGGACCGCTCTGCCGGCCGGTGCCGACGAGATCGCGGTGGCCCGCATCCAGACCGGGTCCTCGGCCCGTACCCTCGACGCGGACGGCACGTCGTACCGCGTGGTGTCGGTCCCGATGACCGTGGAGGACGACCACTACGCCGTGATGTTCGGCCGGCCGACGACGTCGCTCGAGGCCACGCTTGGTTCGCTGTGGGTGGTCATGATGGTCGCGGGCATCCTGGGCATCCTCACGACGACCGTCGCGGCCCTGTGGGCGGCCCAGGCGGTTCTCGCCCCCGTCCGACGGCTGTCGCAGGCGGTGAGGTCCGTCACACAGACCGATCAGCTCAACCCGATCCGCATCTACGGCCGCGACGACCTCGGTGAGCTGACCAAGTCGTTCAACCGGATGCT
>JAUHXZ010000033.1 GCA_030426725.1 Actinomycetes bacterium | reverse complement strand
AGAACCTGCCCACCGTCGCGCGCGGCGAGAAGTACGCCTCCGCGGAGGGGCTCGCCAACGGCGCCTACGTGCTGAGCGAGGCCGACGGCGAGGCCAAGGTCATCCTCATCGCCACCGGCTCCGAGGTTGGCATCGCGCTCGGCGCGCAGGACGCCCTGCAGGCCGAGGGCATCGCGACCCGCGTCGTGTCCATGCCCTGCCAGGAGTGGTTCGACGAGCAGTCCGACGAGTACAAGGAATCGGTGCTGCCCGCCGCCGTCACGGCGCGCGTCAGCGTCGAGGCCGGTATCTCCATGGGCTGGGCCAAGTACGTCGGCTCGGCAGGCGCGTCGGTCAGCCTGGAGCACTTCGGCGCGTCGGCCTCCGGCGACAAGTGCTTCGAGGAGTTCGGCTTCACCGTCGACAACGTCGTGGCCACCGCCAAGTCCGTGCTCTGATCCCGCACAACGACACCCGCCGGAGGCGGCGTCCCACCAGGGGCGCCGCCTCCGGCGCGTTCCGGGCCCGACTTGGTGCATCCGTATGCTGGGGCCCATGAGCATCAAGGACGTGCTGGGCAAGGTCGTCGGCGACAAGCCGGTGGTACTCGAACTCGACGTCGCGCGGGGGGTGCTGGTCGCCAGGCCGACCACGCCCGCGCAGGCGCTGCAGATGATCAACAGCGCCAGCATGGCAGCGCTGAGGAAGAACCTGACGCAGGCCGCGCACGAGGACCGCGTCGCCGGGCTCGTCGTGCACGCCGCGCCGCCCGGGCTGCAGCTCGCCCACGTCGAGGAGCTGGCCGGCATCATCGAGGACTTCGCGGCGAAGAAGCCGACGATGGCGTGGGCCGAATCCTTCGGCGAGCTCGTCGGCGGCATGGCCGCCTACCGGATCGCGGTGGCCACCGACCAGATCTGGGTCCAGCCCACCGGCATGCTCAGCATCGGCGGCGTCGAGCTCAGCATCACGCTGCTCAAGGGCATGCTCAACAAGGCGGGCCTCGAACCGCAGTTCGGGCAGCGTCACGAGTACAAGTCCGCCGCCGACCGGTTCGCCGCCGCCGAGGTGACCGACGCCAACCGGGAGATGACCGGGCGCCTCGGGCAGTCGCTCGTCGACTCCCTCGTCGAGGCCATCGCCCGCCGCCGCGGCATCTTCGCCGACCAGGCTTGGGAGGGCGTCAACGGGTCCCCCGTGACGCCTGAACGTGCCCTCGAACTCGGGCTGATCGACCGTATCGGCTACCGCGACGAGGCCTACACCGCCGTCCTCGATGAGTGGGGCGTCTCGCCGGAGCACCTCCTGTTCGCCCACCGCTTCACGTCGAAGGCCGCGCTGGTCAGGAAGCTCCGGCCCAGCCGGGCGAAGATCGGCGTCGTCACGCTGCGCGGCGCCATCGTCACCGGCCGCGGCCAGCGCAGCCCGTTGGGCGGCGAGCAGGCGGGGGCGGACGTCGTCGACGAGCACCTCCGTGCCGCGCTGCGCGACGACGACATCAAGGCGGTCGTGTTCGACGTGGATTCCCCCGGCGGCTCGGCGGTGGCTTCCGACTTCATCCGGCGCTCGGTGCTCCGTCTGCGGGAGGCGGGCAAGCCCGTCGTGGCCCGCATGGGTGCGCTGGCCGCGTCCGGCGGGTACTACGTGTCCATGCCCGCAGACGAGATCGTCGCCCACGCGTCCACTCTCACCGGGTCCATCGGCGTGCTCGGCGGCAAGATCGTCACCCGCGGGCTCTACGACAAGCTCGGCCTCGTCCGCGAGGCCCTCCCCATCGGCGCCGCCGCTGGGCTGATGTCCGACGCCAGCGAGTTCACCGACGACGAATGGGCACGCCTCAACGCCTGGCTCGACCGCGTGTACCTGGACTTCACCACCTTCGCCGCTCAGGACCGCGGCATGGACTACGACGACCTGGAGCGGCTTGCCCGTGGGCGCGTCTGGACCGGTGCCGACGCTCTGGAGCGGGGGCTCGTCGACCACATCGGCGGTCGCGGGCTGGCCGTGCGACGCGCCGCGGAACTCGCCGGTCTCGACCCCGACGATGTCCGGACGGCCCACGTCGGCGACAGCGGACTGCTCGCCCTCCTCAAGCCGGCCACCTCCAGCGAGGTCGCCGCGGGCGCCACGGTCCGCCTGCCAGACACCGAATCGCTCCTCAAGGACCTCGCGCGCCGCGTCGGAATCCGCAGCGACGGCGTGCTCAGCCTGCCCTGGCACTTCGAGATCCGCTGACCTCGTTTGGGCGGTGAGGAACCGGCTGACGTACTATGGGGAGCCGGTGCGACCAGCCGCACCGCATGAGGGGTGGATGTGAAGAAGGCTTCGAAGATCGCGATCGGCGCCGGAGTCGGCGCCGTCGTGCTGTTGGGCGGCGCCTACGTCGCGGCATATTTCGTCGCAGGCAACCAGGTGCCGGTGGACGCGACGGTCGAGGGGGTCGCCATCGGCGGCCAGAGCCCCGACGAGGCCGTGAGCACGCTCGAAGCAGCCTTCGGGGACTCGCTCGCACAGCCCTACCCCGTCACCGCGGGTGACCTGTCGGCCTCCCTGGACCCCGCCGCAAGCGGGCTGTCCGCCGACTACGAAGCCACCGTCGTCGCCGCCGGGGGCGGCTTCAGCTGGAACCCGCTCGACATCATCGACGCCCTGACCGGAGGAGAGGACGTCTCCCTGGTCCGCGTCGTCGACGAGGATGCCCTCAGTGCGGCGCTCAGCGACGTGGCGGGCGAGTTCAGCGTCGAGGGGGAGAGCGCGACGCTCGGCTTCGAGGACGGCGAGATCGTCACCACCGACGCGGTCCAGGGCACTGAACTCGTCGTCGACGACACCGTCGAGTCCGTCACCGACGCCTTCACCACCGGGCTCACCTCGGCCGAGGCCGTGGTCGACGCCGCGGACCCCGCCGTCACGGACGAGATGGTCGCCGCCGCCGTCGCGGACTACGCCGAACCCATCCTCAGCGGGCCCGTCACCCTCACCTACGAGTCCAACTCGATGGAACTCGCGCCCGAGGCCATCGCCGGGGTCACGACGTTCGAGGTCGACGGGGACGAGCTGGCGCCCGTCATCGACGGCGAGGCGCTCCTGGCGCTCGACTCCACCGTCGAGGCGCAGGAGTCCCTCGAGCTCGACCCGCCCAAGGATGCCTCGTACACGTTCAGCGACGGCAAGCCCGCCGTCGTGCCCGCCAAGTCGGGCGAGGTGCTCGAGACCGAGCCGTTCACCGAGGCGGTCACCACCGCCGCCACCGCGGAGGGCGACGGGCGCACCGCGGCCGTCACGGTGGCCACCAAGCAGCCCGAGTTCAGCACCGAGGACGCCGAGCAGCTGGTCCCGCGCGAGGTGATCGGGGAGTTCACGACGTACTTCCCCTACGCCGAGTACCGCAACGTCAACCTCGGGCAGGCCGCCTCCTCGGTCAACGGGACCGTGCTGATGCCCGACGACATCTTCTCCCTCAACGACACCCTCGGCGAGCGCACCGTCGCCAACGGCTACATCGACGGGTACGTCATCAACGGCGGCCGCCTCGTCAAGGAGTCCGGCGGCGGCATCTCGCAGTCCGCCACCACGCTCTACAACGCGGCCTTCTTCGCCGGCTACGAGGACATCGAACACAAGCCGCACAGCCTCTACTTCGACCGCTATCCCGCGGGCCGCGAGGCGACGATCTACTACGGCGCGCTGGACATGCGGTTCCGCAACGACACCGAGTATCCGGCGATCATCCAGGGCTACATCCGAAAGGCGTCGTCCGGGCAGAGCGGCAGCCTGACCTTCCGTATCTGGTCGCGCCCGACCTACACCAACGTCACCTCCACGGACCTGGTCAAGTCGGGGTTCTACAGCGGTGAGGAGCGCGTCGTCGACGCGGAGAACTGCGAGCCCCAGGCACCCATTCAGGGCTTCACCGTCACGTGGCAGCGCCTGTTCTGGCAGGGCTCCGACGTCGTCAAGCGCGAGGACTACCGCTGGAAGTACTCAGCGGGCGACGAGATCACCTGCGCCTGACCGCGGGTTCCGCCACCGGCGAAACCCCACGGCGGTCCGGAGCGGCTCCGGCGGCGGACCGGACCCTGGCAAGCACGCTAAGCTATTCGGGTCCGCGCCTGAAGGAGTGAATCGTGACCTACATCATCGGTCTGCCGTGTGTCGATGTGAAGGACCGCGCCTGCGTTGAGGAGTGCCCGGTCGACTGCATCTACGAGGGCAATCGCATGCTCTACATCCACCCCGAGGAATGCGTGGACTGTGGTGCCTGCGAGCCCGTGTGCCCCGTCGAGGCCATCTACTACGAGGACGACGTCCCCGAGGAGCAGGCCCAGTTCTACGACGTGAACGTCCAGTTCTTCGACGAGCTGGGCTCCCCGGGCGGCGCCGCCAAGCTCGGCGTCATCGACAAGGACCACCCCGTCGTCGAGGCGCTCCCGCCGCAGGGCGAGTGATGGCGGGCCTCGGCGCCCGCCTGCCTGACTTCCCCTGGGACACCCTGAGGAACGCCAAGAGCGTCGCCGCGGGGCATCCCGACGGAATCGTCGACCTGTCGGTCGGCACCCCCGTCGACCCGACGCCCCAGTTCGCCCGCGACGCGCTGGCCGATGCCGGCGACGCCCATGGCTACCCGACGGTGTGGGGCGCCCCCGCCACGCGCCGGGCCGTGCTGGACTACCTCGAACGGCGGTGGAACGCCGTCGCGCTGCCGGACGAGGGGGTCATGCCGGTGGTCGGCACGAAGGAACTGGTCGGCTGGCTTCCCACGCTGCTGGGGCTCGGCGCCGACGACGCCGTGATCCACCCCGAGTGCGCGTACCCAACCTATGAGGTCGGGGCGCTGACCGCCGGGGCGCGGCCCGTGGCGCTCGACGACCCGTCCCGGATCCCGGCCGACGCCCGGCTGGTCTGGATCAACTCGCCGTCGAACCCCACGGGGCGGATCATGTCCGCCGACGAGATGCGCGCCTTCGTGGCCGCCGCCCGGGAACGCGGCGCGGTGCTGGCCAGCGACGAGTGCTACGGCGAGTTCGCCTGGGAGGGCGAGCCCTACTCGGTGCTTGACCCGCGCATCAACGACGGCGACCCCACCGGTCTGCTCGTCGTCGGGTCGTTGTCCAAGCGCTCCAACGCGGCCGGCTACCGCGCAGGCTTCGTGGCGGGGGACCCCGCGGTGGTGCAGGACCTGGTCGCGGTCCGCAAGCACCTCGGCATGATGCTGCCCGCCCCCATCCAGGCCGCCATGGTGGCCATGCTGGGTGACCAGACACACGTCGAGGAACAGCGGCAGCGCTACCTCGCCCGCCGGGCGCGGTTGAAGCCGGCTCTCGAGGCCTCCGGTTTCCGCATCGACCACTCGGAAGGCTCGCTCTACCTGTGGGCCACACGCGGCGAGGACTCGCGGGCGAGCGTCGCCTGGCTGGCCGAACGCGGAATCCTCGTAGCCCCCGGGGACTTCTACGGGAGCGCCGCCGGGCAGCACGTCCGCGTCGCGCTCACCGCGTCCGACGAGCGGATCGCGGCTGCCGCCGCCCGGCTCTCCTAGACGCGCCGCCGCGCCCCCGGAGACTCCACCATCTTCGTGGGGGTATTGCTTCCGATTCGCGCGAGTGCTATGCCTCAGGTATCGGACCGCGCAGGTGCGGTCGAGGAGGAAGCATGTCAGCGACGAGCCACCCGACACATCCCGCCGGGGTGCGCGCATGCCTGGCCGCCCTCGCCGCCGTCCTGCTTGGCGTGGTCTCGGCGCCGACTGCCCTCGCGGCCGTGGCGAACCGGGACGGCGGCACCGACGATGTCCCCGCCTCCGATCCGCCCGTGTTCCACGTCAACCCGATCATGGACTATGTCTGGGGCACCGGATGGGCGCCAGAGGCGTCGCTGTTCATTCGCGCGGACGGCGTGAACGTCGCCGACGACGCCCTCACCGGCCCGGACGGCTCCTTCTGGTTCGATGTCTCCGAGGTCACGGACCTGGCGCCCGGCGGCACCGTCGTGGTGCGCGCGGGCGGGGACACGAAGACTCTCGACGTGGCGGCCCTGACCGTCACCGACGTCGACCTCGACGCCGACATCGTGGCCGGCTCGACGACCGGGGAGGGCGACCTGACCGTCGGTATCTGGGCCGTCGGCGTGGCCGGCGAGGAGATCCGTCCCGCCGTCGGGGAGACCTGGACGGCCGACTTCCGCGACGTGTGGAACATCGGCCACACGACCAGCGGCTACCTGGCGCTCACCGATCCCGACGGCGACTCGACCCGGCTCGACTGGGAGGTCGCGCCCACCTGAGGACCGCCTCCCGGGGGTTGACAGGCCGGGAACGGGTGCATACCCTTACCTCGTCGTCGATGTGAAAGAGGTGAGGTACGTGTTGATCACAACCACTGCCGTGTACCTCCGTCGGCCGCGCACTGCGCTCGGCAGCTGACCAGCACTGCGCCCGGGCCCACGCCCTCCTGACGCCACGCGTCCCACCACCTCCCTGAGTATCTCCGCGTCGATCTGCGACGCCACCGAGGACGACACCCATGCATGCCCCGCGCCGCGGCCGCTACGACTTCCCGCCCGCCATCGACCCCGACTCCCGCCCCGACCTGCGCTCGCCGAGCCGGTTCCTGTTCTGGCTGATCCGCTCCTATGGCTGGGTCGTGCCCGCCATGACACTGGCCGCCTCCTCGTGGATGGTCCCGGCGGCACTCACGCCGTGGTTGCTCGGCCGCGCCATCGACGCCGGGGTGAGCCGCGGCGACGCCACCGCCACCCTCGGCTGGATCGCACTGCTTCTCCTGGTCATCGCCGTCGGGGTGATCGGCGGGATCTTGTACCACACCTTCGCCGTGCGCGAATGGCTGCTGGGCATCTACGGCACCCAGCGTCGGGTCTCCCGGCAGGCCACCCGGCTCGGGCACGTCCTCAACCGGCGAGTCCCCACCGGTGAGGTGCTGAGCGTCTCCGCCTCGGACAGCGACCAGTTCGGCGCCACCGTCGAGGCCTTCGGGCACGTCGTCGCCGCGGCCGTCAGCTTCACGATCGCCTCGGTGCTGATGCTCACCACGTCGCCCACCCTCGGCCTGGTAGTGCTCATCTCCACGCCCTTGCTGCTCGGCGCGTCGACGCCCGTGCTTCGCCCGCTCACCCGGGCACAGGAGGCCGAGCGCACCGAGAACTCGTCGCTGACCTCGCTGGCGAGCGACATCGCCACCGGGCTACGGATCCTCCGCGGGATCGGCGGCGAGCGCACCTTCGCGCGCAACTACGAGCGCCAGTCGCAGAAGGTCCGCGATCTGGGAATCCGGCTGGGCACGTGGCAGGCGGTCGTCGAGGCGATCAGCATCCTGCTGTCCGGGCTCCTGCTCGTGGCCCTCGTCTACCTGGGGTCGACGCACATGCTGGACGGCACGCTCACCGTGGGTGAGCTGGTCAGCTTCTTCGGCTACGCCGTGTTCCTCACCACACCGATGCAGGTGTTCTTCGAGTTCGCCCAGAAATGGGTGCAGGGGCTCGTGGCCGCTCAGAAGACTATGTCGCTCCTCGCGGCCGACGTGCCCTGGCGCACCAGCGGCCGACCGGTGCCGGCCGGCGCGAGCCTCCGCGACCAGCAGTCGGGGGTGATCGTCCGGCCGCACCGCATGCTCGGGATCGTCTCGGCGGACCCGGACGCGTCGGCCGCGCTGGCCGACAGGCTGGGCCGTTACCTCCCCGAGTCCGACGCCGAGCAGTCGGACGACCCGGAACTCAGCGGGCGCGCCCGTCGCTCCGCGCGGCGCGAACGCCTCGCCGCCCGGGCCGCGCGGGCCGCCGTCGACGCCGAACTGGCCGCGAAGCCCTGGGGCGTGACGGCCGACGGCGTGGACTACGCCCAACTCGACATCGCCGACCTGCGCCGCCGCGTCGTCGTGTCCCACACCGGGGCCGACCTGTTCGCCGGCACCCTGCAGACGGCCGTGGACCCCTGGGGGACCCACAGCCGTGAGCAGGCCGAGCGGGCCATGGTCGTCGCCTCGGCCGAGGACATCTACGACGCCATGCCCGAGGGCTGGCAGGGCCGGATCGACGAGAAGGGTCGCGGTCTGTCAGGCGGACAGCGCCAACGGATCGTCCTGGCCCGGGCGCTGCTGCTCGATCCCGACACCCTGATCCTCGTCGAACCGACATCGGCGGTGGACGCGCACACCGAGGCGCGGATAGCCGGCCGGCTGGCCGCGCACCGCCGCGGCCGGACCACCGTCGTGATCACCGCGTCGCCCCTGCTGCTGCGGCAGTGCGACGACATCTCGGTCCTCGTCGACGGCCGCGAGGCCGCGAGGGGCGACCACGAACAACTCCGGGGAAACCCCGACTACCACCGCGTCATCGCACGCGGCATGGAGGAATCCGATGCGTGAACATCTGTTCTCCCAGACCTCCGCCGACACGTGGCGGAGCACTCCGGCGCCGTCCCGGCTGCCGGAGGGACTCGACGTGCCCACCGGTGCGGGACGAAGCGCCCGGCTGGCCGCGTTGGCCCGGCGCCACCGGATCCGGGCCGCCACGGCCCGCGAGGTGTTCGCCGACGCGCGGGCGCCCCGGCAGGGGTTCCCCGTGGCGACGTCCGGGCAGGCCGCGGGGTTCCTCGGCGGGCTGATCCGGGGACGCCGCGTCATGCTGGCGTGGGCAGTCGTGCTCAACGTCGGCGCCGCCGTGGCCGGCCTCGTCGCGCCGTTCATGCTCGGCCGGCTCATCGACCAGGTCACGGGAGGGTCGCTCGACGTGTCCGGTCTCACCGGTCTCGTCATGCTCGTGGCAGGGGTGATCGTCGCGCAGTCACTCCTCACCTTCGCCGCCCGGCGCTCGTCGGCGGTCCTCGGTTACGACCTGCTGGCCGCCGCCCGCGAGGAGGTCGTGCGCATCGTGCTGCGGCTTCCGCTCGGTCACGTCGAGTCGTCGGGTTCGGGCGACCTGCTCACCCGGATCACGTCCGACGTGTCGAAGATGGCCAACGCGGCCCGGTGGGCACTGCCGAACCTCATCGTGTCGGTGGTGCTGATCGGCATGACTCTGGTCGCGATGGCGGTCAATTCCTGGCTGCTGACCCTGCCGATGCTGGGCACCGCGCTCATCATGTGGTTCGGGGGTCGCACATACCTGTCCCGGGCGACGGCCGGCTACATCACGGAGTCGCGCACCTACTCGGTGATCAACACCACGACCACCGAGACGGTCGAGGGGGCCCGCACCGTCGAGGCCCTCGGACTGGGTGGTCTCCGCAACGCCCAGCTGGACGAGGACACCGAGGTGTCGGCGCAGGCCGAGCGGTACACGATGACGCTGCGCAACATGCTGTTCGCGATGGTCGACTCGTCGTTCCAGCTCCCGCTGGTCGGCATCGTCCTGCTCGGCGCATGGGGTCACACGGAGGGCTGGGTGACGATCGGGCAGATCACCACCGCGGCGCTCTACGTGTCCCAGCTCCAGGGGCCGCTCGACCGCGTCATCGCGGTCCTCGACCACCTTCAACTCGGCGTCGTCGCCACCGCGAGGCTCATCGGCGTGGCGCAGCTCGAGGACGACCGGACCCCGGGTGAGGCCGAGCCCGACGGCGTCAAGCTCACCGGCAGCGGGCTGCGGTTCGGCTACCGGCCGGACCTCGACGTGCTGCACGGCGTCGACGTCGACCTGCGGCCGGGGGAGCGGCTCGCCATCGTCGGGCCGTCCGGTTCGGGCAAGTCGACGCTCGGCCGCCTGGTGGCCGGCATCAACCGGCCGCGCAGCGGCGAGGTGACCGTCGGCGGGGTCGACGTGATGGATCTGCCGCTCGACCGGCTCCGCACCGAGGTGGCGCTCGTCACCCAGGAGCACCACGTCTTCGTCGGTTCCGTTCGCGACAACGTCGTGCTCGCCCGCGAGACCACAGCCTCCGACGCCGAGGTGGAGCAGGCCCTGCGCGCCGTCGACGCCTGGGGGTGGGTGTCGAAGCTGCCCGGCGGTCTCGACGCCGAGCTTGGCCACGGGAAGACTCCGTTGACCCCGGCCCAGGCGCAGCAGGTGGCGCTCGCCCGGCTCATCGTCGCCGACCCGCACACGCTGGTCCTGGACGAGGCCACTTCGCTCATCGACCCGTCGTCGGCGAGGCACCTCGAGGGGTCGATGGCCGCCCTGCTCGACGGCCGGGCGGTCATCGCCATCGCGCACCGGCTGCACACCGCCCACGACGCGGACCGCATCGCGGTGGTCGACGGCGGGAGGATCGTCGAGATCGGTTCGCACCACGAGCTTCTGGAGCTCGAGGGGCAGTACGCCGACCTGTGGCGGACCTGGCGGGACTGAGAAAAAGCTTGGCTTTCCTCATGAAGCCTCCTGGGGGTTAAGAAAGTCCCCCAGGGGGTTCCCACAGGGTCCCGCAAGGCGCACGATGGTCATGATTCGCCCCGAGGGGCGGGGCGAAGTGATTCGGGGGAATCATGGCCACACGGACCGAGGTGTCGCGACGCAATTTCCTGCGCATCGCCAGCGTGGCGGGAGCGGGACTGTTCCTCGTCGGAGAGATCGGTGGGCGCCCCTTCCGGATCGGCCCCGCGCCGGTCTGACCGCCGGAACCGGCGGGGCTCAGCCGAGCATGAGCATGGCCGTCCCGCCGGCAGCCGGGTCCCGGGCGTCGGCCCAGCCGGACCCGTCGTCGTGGACCCACTCCCGGTCCCCGACGACGATCCCGGTGACGCCGCCGCGGTAGCTGTTGGCCATCGCCATGCCGACGGCGCCCCACAGCAGTTCCGGGTCGTCCGAGGAGAAGGTCATCCCGGAGCCGTCGCCCGTCACCGTCACGCCGTCACCGAGCGCGGCCACCTGACGCTCGAACTCGGCAGCGTCCGGGGCGGGGGAGTCGTCGAAGCTCAGGCAGAAAATGCCCTCTTCCCGGACTCCCAGCAGCGCCTCGGTCACGGCGGTCGCCTTCCCGATGTGCTGACGGTAGGCGTCGGGGAACGCGCTGATCTGCACCGCCTGCGCGACGTCGTTGATGTCGCCGGACTCCCAGCCGTCGATCTCCACGAGGGCCTCGTAGAACGCGTCCGACGCGTACCAGGGGTCCATGATCTGCTCCTCGGTGCCCCACCCCTGCGACGGGCGCTGCTGGAACAGCCCGATCGAGTCCCGGTCCCCGTAGTCGAGGTTGCGCAGGTCCGTCTCCTGGTAGGACGTGGCCAGCGCGATGACCGCGGCGCGTTCCCCGAGGCCCTGTTCGAGCGCCGACGCCACGATGATCGACGCGTTGCGGGCCTGCTCGGGCGACAGGCTCGTGGTGCCGGTCTCCATCAGCACGGTGCACCGCTGGGGCGTGATGCGCTCGGTGACATAGCGGTAGCCGCGCACCCCGACCACGGCCAACCCGGCCAGGAGGGCGACCGCGACGAGCGCCGCGATCACGGATCGCTTCATCAGTTGGCGTGCAGCTCTGAGTTGAGTTCGACCTTGGAGCCCCGGCGATTCTTCGCCAGGACGGCGCCGGTGACCGAGTCCCGCAGGAAGAGCAGGTCGTTCTGCCCGGACAGCTCCCGGGCCTTGACGACCGCCCCACCGGGCAGCGTCACCTTGGTGCCGGCGGTGAGGTAGAGGCCGGCCTCGACCACGCAGTCGTTGCCGAGCGAGATGCCGACGCCGGAGTTCGCGCCCAGCAGGCAGCGTTCGCCGAGCCGGATGACCTGCTGGCCGCCGCCCGACAGGGTGCCCATGATCGACGCGCCGCCACCGACGTCCGTGCCGTCCTCGACGACGACGCCGGCGGAGATGCGGCCCTCCACCATCGAGGTGCCGAGCGTGCCGGCATTGAAGTTGACGAAGCCCTCGTGCATCACGGTTGTGCCGTCGGCGAGGTGGGCGCCGAGGCGGACCCGGTCCGCGTCGCCGATCCGCACGCCCGACGGCGTGACGTAGTCCACCATGCGCGGGAACTTGTCCACCCCGTAGACGGTGAGGTGCTCGCCGCGGGCACGCAGCAGCGTCCGGACCCGGTTGACGTCGGCCACCCGCACCGGGCCGCGCGTCGTCCACGCGTTGTTCGGCAGGGCGCCGAAGATGCCCTGCAGGTTCAGCCCGTGTGGCGCGACGAGCCGAGCGCTGAGGAGGTGCAGCCTGAGGTAGGCGTCCTCGACGGTCTCGGGGGCCTCGTCGAGTTCGATCTCGACGCGCACGGTCTTCGTCTCGACCTGGCGGATCTCGTCGACCTGCTGGGCCTCGGCCAGCAGCGACGGCGGTTCGTCGGTGACGCCGGAGCCGAGACGCGGCTCGGGGTACCAGACGTCGAGCACGGCTCCGGTGGTGTGGACGGTGGCCAGGCCCCAGGCCCAGGCGGTGCGGGTCGCGTTGGTCATGGCGGCCAGTCTAGTGGGGCGAACCGACACGCCGGTCCACGCGGATTCGCCGCATTTCGGCCCTGTCAGAGTTGTGTGACAGATCCGCGACGGATCCGGACAGTCTCCCACCCGATCCCCCTCCAGGCCCTAGCCTGACATTCATGAGAGCGCTGTTCGACGACTATCCGCCGGGCGAGGCCTTTGACGAGATGGTCCGGACGGGCGGTATCCGGGAGACGGCGGAGTCCGTAGTCAGCGGCATGGCGAGGCTGGGCCTCGAGGAACTGCGCGGCAGGGCCGAGTACCTTCGCACCACCTACATCGACCAGGGCATCACCTTCGACATCGGCGGCGAGGAACGTCCCTTCCCGCTCGACATCGTGCCCCGCATCCTCCGCGCGGACGAGTTCGCGCACGTCGAACAGGGCAGCAGGCAACGGGTCAAGGCCCTCGACGCCTTCCTCGACGACGTCTACGGCGAGGGACGCTGCTTCTCCGAAGGCGTCATCCCGCGCCACGTCGTCGTGACGTCCCCGCACTTCCACCGTGCCATGTGGGGCGTCAACACCCCCAACGGCGTCCGGGCCCACATCTCGGGCATCGACCTCGTGCGTGGCGACGACGGCGTGTTCCGCGTGCTCGAGGACAACGTCCGCAGCCCCTCCGGAGTCTCGTACGTGATGACCAACCGGCGCGCCATCTCGGCGGCACTCCCCGAGATCGCCGCCCAGCACCGGATCCGCCCCGTCGACGACTATCCGTCCGAGCTCCTCAAGGCCCTCCGGGCGGCGGCCCCCTCCGGGGTCGCGGACCCGACCGTCGTCGTCCTCACCCCAGGCGTCTACAACTCGGCGTACTTCGAGCACGCGATGCTGGCACGCATGATGGGCGTCGAACTGGTGGAGGGCCGGGACCTCGTCGCGCACGGTGGCCACGTGTCTCTGCGCACCACCCGCGGGCTCAGGCCCGTCCACGTCATCTACCGCCGCATCGACGACGAGTTCCTCGACCCGGCGGTGTTCCGCGCCGATTCCATGATCGGCTGCGCCGGCCTGCTCAACGCGGCCCGAGCCGGCAACGTGACCATCGCCAACGCCGTGGGCAACGGCGTCGCCGACGACAAGCTGGTCTACAGCTACATGCCCGACCTCATCCGGTTCTACCTCGGCGAGGAGCCCATCCTGGCGAGCGTGGACACGTGGCGGCTCGAAGAACCCGAGGCCCGCGAGGAGGTCCTCGACCGCCTCGATGAACTCGTGGTCAAGCCGGTCGACGGCTCGGGCGGCAAGGGGATCGTCATCGGCCCCAGGGCCAGCCAGGAGGAGTTGGAGCGGCTGCGCCGGCAGATCCTCAAGGACGCCCGCGGCTGGATCGCGCAGCCCGTGGTCCAGCTGTCCACCGTCCCCACGATGATCGACGGCGAACTGCGGCCCCGCCACGTCGACCTGCGGCCCTTCATCGTCAACGGTGGCGGGGACGACATCTACGTCCTGCCCGGCGGGCTCACCCGCGTGGCCCTCCCCGAAGGCGAGCTGGTGGTCAACTCGTCCCAGGGCGGCGGGTCCAAGGACACATGGGTGCTCGCCGAACACACCCCGGTCCACCCGCAGCCCGCGGCGCCACCACCCGCCGTCACGCAGTCGGTGAAGATGTCCGAGCAGGTCCTGTCGAGGGTGATCCGCCACCAGCACGAACAGCAACAGCAGCAGAGCCAGGGGGTGACGTCATGCTGAGCCGCATCGCCGACTCCCTCTTCTGGATCGGGCGCTACCTGGAGCGTGCGGAGGACACGTGCCGCATCGTCGAGGTCCACCTGCACCAGCGCAGCGACGATCCGTCCTCCCCGGGCGAGGCCGCCCGCAACCTCCTGCTCCTCATGGGGCACGAGACCCGCGAGGACGAGCCCGACGTGCTGGACGCATTGTGTTACAACGAGCAGTCGCCGGTGTCCTTCCTCTCCGCGCTCGGCAGCGCCCGCGAGTCCGCCCGTAGGGCCCGCGAGACGGTGCCCACCGAGGTGTGGGAGTCGATCAACACCACCTGGCTCGCCATGCGCGGCGGGCGTCTGCAACGCATGCGCCCGGCGTCGATGTTCAAGTTGGTGCGGGAACGCTGCGCCGTCATCGCCGGGCTCGCCGACTCGACGATGAGCCACGACGAGGGCTGGCTGTTCCTCACCCTCGGCCGCAGCATCGAGCGGATCGACATGACGTCGCGCCTCATCGCAACCGCGTCCCTGGCCGGCAACACGCCGCGGGCGTGGGACCACGTGCTCGGCGGCTGCGGCGCGCACCACGCGTTCCTTCAGCGCTACGGGGCGGTGGCCGCGGACCGCGACGCCGCGGAGTTCCTCATCCTGGACCGGGTGTTCCCCAGGTCGCTCATCTACACCCTCGGCACGGCCGTCGACGCGCTCGAACACCTCGGCCCCGCCTTCCAGCGGATCCGCCCCGACGACCCGGCCAGCCGGCTGCTCGGCTCGGCCAAGGCGACGCTCGAGTTCCTCCCCGCCGAGGAGATCCTGCTGGACCTCCCCGAGCAGATGGCGCGTCTCCAGGTGGTCTGCAGCCAGACCACTGAATCCATCTCCGAGCGCTACTTCGAGGGGTCGCTCGCGGCGACCTGGGTCGGCGGTGCATGGTGACCACGCAGCGAAGGAGCCCCAAGTGAGCCAGTACCGGATCGTCCACGAGACGGGCTACCGATACCTGGGTGGCGCCACGGACTCGTTCAACGAGGTGCGCATGACGCCCATGACCAGCCGGCGACAGCTCGTCCTGTCATCGAAGCTCGACATCACCCCGGTGGCCTGGACACACGCCTACCGCGACTACTGGGGCACCTCGGCCGTCGCATTCGAGATCCACGAGGCCCACGACGACCTCAGCGTCGTCGCCACGTCCACCGTCGACATCCACGAGTTCGAGCGCTCCCGTGACCCGTTGGGCTGGGACGGGCTCGCCGACCCCGAACTCACCGACCGCAACGTCGAACTGCTCAGCCAGACCAGCTACGTGCGGCCCCACCGCGATGTGATGAAGATCGCCGAGCGCGTCCGCCGGTCGGCGGCCGACCCCACGGAGGCCGTCATCGAGCTCACGCACCATATCCGCCAGCGGGTCAGCTACCTGCCGGGCGTCACCCAGGTGCACACCACCGCCGCCGAGGTGTGGGAGCACGGGGCCGGCGTCTGTCAGGATCTCGCCCACGTCACGCTGGGGGCACTGCGCGCCATCGGGATCCCCGCCCGCTACGTCTCCGGCTACGTCGTCCAGCGCAACGAGCCGGAGGTCGGCGAGGCCATGGTGGGGGAGTCACACGCCTGGATCCAGTACTACGACGGCGAGTGGCTGGGCTTCGACCCGACCAACGAGGCCGAACCGCGCGGCTCGCACGTCGAGGTGGGGTTCGGCCGCGACTACTCCGACGTCGCCCCCCTCACCGGCATCTACACCGGCTCCGGCGGATCGGAGATGTTCGTCTCCGTGGAGATGACCCGCCTCACCTGACGGGCCGCTGCGGATGCCGTGCCACCGGCTAGGCTCGGGGCATGGGTGAGCTGGCGGCGTTGTTGCAGGAGATCATCGACATCGAATCGGTGTCGGGCAATGAGCGCGAGCTGGCCGACGACGTCGAGCGGCGCCTGGCGTCGCTTCCCCACCTGGACGTCCACCGCGACGGCGACTGCCTGGTCGCCCGCACGAACCTCGGACGCGCCGAGCGCGTCGTCATCGCCGGGCACCTCGACACCGTCCCCGTCGCGGACAACCTCCCCTCGCGCCTCATCGAGCATCCCGACGGACCACGTGTGTGGGGCCGAGGCGCCTGCGACATGAAGGGCGGGGTCGCGGTCATGCTCACCCTCATGGCCGAGCTCACCGAGCCCACCCGCGACATCACCTGGATCTTCTACGACCAGGAGGAGGTCGAGGCGGCGCGGAACGGGCTCGGGCGCCTCGCCCGCAACCGCCCGGACCTCCTCCGGGGCGACTTCGCGGTGCTGATGGAGCCCACCGGCGCCCGCATCGAGGGCGGCTGCCAGGGCACGATCCGCATCGACCTCACCACGGCAGGCACCGCCGCCCACAGCGCCCGCGCGTGGATGGGCCACAACGCCGTCCACGACCTCGCCCCCGTGCTGGCGACCCTGGCCGCCTACGAGGCCGAGGACGTCGAGGTCGAAGGGCTCACGTACCGCGAGGGGCTCAACGCCGTCGCGATCCGCGGCGGCATGGCGGGCAACGTCATCCCGCCGTCGGCCACGGTGCAGATCAACTACCGCTTCGCCCCGGACAAGACGGTCGACGAGGCCCTCGACCGGCTGCGCGGCTGGTTCCCCGGCTACGGCTTCGAGGTGGCCGACGCCTCGCCGCCCGCCCGGCCGGGGCTCGACCGGCCGGCCGCCCGCGAGTTCGTCGCCGCCATCGGGCAGGAGGCCCGCCCCAAGTACGGCTGGACCGACGTCGCCAGGTTCAGCGAACTCGGGATTCCGGCGGTCAACTACGGTCCCGCCGACCCGTCGATGGCGCACCGCGACGACGAGTTCTGCCCGATCGGGGACCTCGAGGCCTGCGCCGCGGGCCTGCGCCGCTGGCTCACCGCGGAAAGAGACCCCCGATGAAGGATCCCAGCCGTCGCCGTTCCGGCAGCATCATCCTCGGCGGGTCGCAGGGCTCCCAGCCGACGGCCGATGAGTCGCTGCTGCGTCACGACGGCCACAGGTGGAGTCATCTCGACCCCTGGCGCGTGCTGCGGATCCAGGCCGAGTTCGTCGAGGGGTTCGACGCGCTCAAGGAGCTTCCCCCCGCTGTCAGTGTGTTCGGATCGGCCCGCATGCCCCGGGAGGACCCGATGTACTCGACCGCCGTCGGCCTCGGCCGCGGGCTGGTCGACCGGGGCTTCGCCGTCATCACCGGCGGAGGCCCCGGCATCATGGAGGCCGCCAACAGGGGAGCCTACGAAGCGGGCGGGATCTCGGTGGGGCTCGGCATCGAACTGCCGCACGAGCAGGCGATGAACGACTTCGTCACGCTCGGCATCGACTTCCGCTACTTCTTCGCCCGCAAGACCATGTTCCTCAAGTACAGCCAGGGGTTCATCACCATGCCCGGCGGGTTCGGCACGCTCGACGAACTCTTCGAGGCCGTCACCCTCATCCAGACCGGCAAGGTGAAGAACTTCCCCATGGTGCTCTTCGGCCGGGACCACTGGACGCCCCTGCTGGACTGGATCCACGACACGGTCGCGCGCCACGGCTTCATCGGCGAGCACGACGTCGACCTCTTCACCGTCACCGACGATCCGGACGAGGCGCTGGCCGCAATGGGCGCGCCCGGGCAGTTCGACAGCTGAGGAGCGGGCATGTGGATCGCACTGGTGGCCGTCGCCATCGTCGTCGTCGGGCTCGCCGCCTTCGTGGGGCTGGGCCGCCTGGGTGAGATGCCCGCCGAGGCCGTCGTCGACCGGCCCCGCGGCCGCATCCCGGCCGGGCCCGTGACCGACGAGTTCCTCGCCGAGCTGCGCATCCCGACCGCCTGGACGGGCTACGCCCCGAAGCAGGTCGACTCCTACCTCAGGGCCGTCGTCGACGGCATGGCGCCGCCGGCGTGCGAGACGGTGTTCGACGTGGTGCGGCGCGGGTACGACATGCAGGTGGTCGATGAGGTGCTGCTGCGCGCGGAGTACGAGCGCCCCACCGAGGCCGAGGAAGCCCCAGCGGTGGAACCCCCTGTCGGAGGCATGTCGCCGGACTGAGTTTCGCGGGCGCACAAAACTTGATTGCCCGGATGCGGAATAATGGTGTTGACCACAATTCGACGAGCGAGAATGAGGGTGGCAGATGGCAGCGATGAAACCCCGGACGGGCGACGGTCCCATGGAAGTCACGAAGGAGGGGCGCGGTATCGTCATGCGCGTCCCGGTGGACGGCGGTGGGCGCCTCGTTGTCGAGATGAATGCCACCGAGGCCACCGATCTGCTCAACGCACTCAAGGACGTCGTCGGCTGATTCCGGTCCACCCTCGACTCGATACGGGAGGGCCGCCCCTGACCAGGGGCGGCCCTCCCGTTGTCGTGGGCGGTGGTCAGCCGCGCGCGCCGATGGCCCGCTCGTAGACCCCGACCGTCTCCGCGGCGATCTTCGCCCAGGAGAACTCGTCGATGCACCGCTGCCGGCCCGCCAACCCGAACCGGCGCGCCATCTCGGCGTCGCGCGTGACGCGGTTGACCTTGGCGGCGAAATCCGACTCGAAGGCCGCGACGTACTCGCGGTCCGAGGCGTGCGCGGGGTCGTAGGGGACCAGCAGGCCGGTCTCGCCGTCGGCGACGACCTCGGGGATGCCGCCCACGGCGCTGGCCACCACCGGCGTCTCGCAGGCCATGGCCTCCAGATTCACGATGCCCAGCGGCTCGTACACCGACGGGCACGCGAACACGGTGGCGTGCGTGAGCACCTGCCGCACCGAGGCGCGCGGCAGCATCTCGGCGACCCACACCACGCGCGCCGAGCGCTTGGTCTGCAGCTCCGCGAACGCGGCGTCGAACTCGGCGGCGATCTCCGGGGTGTCGGGGGCCCCGGCCAGCAGCACCACCTGCGTGTCCGGATCGAACTCCGCGGCGGCGCGCACCAGGTGGACGAGGCCCTTCTGCCGGGTGATGCGCCCGACGAAGACCACCGACGGCCGTTCCGGGTCGACGCCCAGCTCCTTGAGGACGTCCGTGCCGGCATCCGGCTTGAACTCGTCGGTGTCGATGCCGTTCTTGACGACGTGCACCTTGTCGGGGTCAAGGTTCGGATAGCTGTCGAGCACGTCGCGGCGCATGCCCTGGCTGACCGAGATGACCGCGTCGGCCGCCTCGTAGGCCGTCTTCTCGGCCCATGACGAGACGCGGTACCCGCCGCCCAGCTGCTCGGCCTTCCAGGGGCGGTGCGGCTCCAGCGAGTGCGACGTCACGACGTGCGGGATGTCGCGCATCAGCCCCGCGAGGTGCCCGCCCATGTTCGCGTACCACGTGTGGGAGTGCACGATGTCGGCGTCGTCTCCCACGGCCGCGGCCATCGAGAGATCGGCGCCGAGCACGCGCAGGGCGGCGTTGGCGCCCGACGGGTAGTCCTCGGCGTGGGCGGTCGCCCCCTCACGGGGTTCCCCCATGCAGTGCACCTCGACGTCGATGAGATTGCGCAACTGGGGGACGAGCTGCGCCACGTGGACGCCTGCGCCGCCGTAGATGCTGGGTGGATACTCGCGCGTGAGCAGGGACAGCTTCATCGTCATACCGGCATCGTTCCACATCCTCGTGGAACCCGTGAGGATGAATTGGTGGATTTCCTTGTCGACGGACTCGCTGAGGCAATAGGTTCAGGGCATGGCTGCACGTCCCAAGATCCTGTCCATCGTCCTGGCCGGAGGTGAGGGGAAGCGGCTGATGCCGCTCACGGCGGATCGAGCCAAGCCGGCCGTCCCCTTCGGCGGGACCTACCGGCTCATCGATTTCGTCCTCTCCAATCTGGCGAACTCGAACCTCCGCCAGATCGCGGTGCTCACCCAGTACAAGTCCCATTCGTTGGACAGACACATCTCCAAGACGTGGCGGTTCTCCACCATGCTCGGCAACTATGTGGCCCCCGTCCCGGCGCAGCAGCGCCTCGGACCCCGCTGGTACCAGGGCAGCGCCGACGCCATCTACCAATCGTTCAACCTCATCCGCGACGCGGACCCGGACTACGTCGTCGTGTTCGGGGCCGACAACATCTACCGGATGGACATCGACCAGATGATCGACGCCCACATCGACTCCGGGCTCGGGGCCACGGTGGCGGGCATCCGGGTGCCGCGCAGCGAGGCGTCGGCCTTCGGGATCATTGACGCGGACGCGGACAAGAAGATCAAGAGCTTCCTCGAGAAGCCCGCCGACCCGCCCGGGCTGCTCGACTCCCCGGACGAGTCGTTCGCGTCGATGGGCAACTACGTCTTCTCCCGCAAGCAGCTCGTCGAGGCGCTGCGCGCCGACGCGGAGAACCCGGTGGCCCGCCACGACATGGGCGGCGACATCATCCCCTGGTTCACCGAGCAGGGCCAGGCGCAGGTCTACGACTTCAAGGACAACGTCGTCCCGGGCGCCACCGATAAGGACATCAACTACTGGCGGGACGTGGGCACCATCGACGCGTTCCACGCGGCGCACATGGACCTGGTCAACGTGAACCCGGAGTTCAACCTCTACAACGACGAGTGGCCCATCTGGACCGACCTCGTTCAGGCGCCCGGAGCCAAGTTCGTCATCCGCGGGCGGGCCGAGGACTCCATCGTCAACGCCGGCTGCATCATCTCCGGGGGCGAGGTCGAGCGCACGGTCCTCAGCCCTCAGGTCCACATCGACAAGTGGGCCCAGGTGTCGGACTCGGTCGTGATGAGCTCGGTGCGGATCGGCAAGAACGCCGTCGTCAAGCGGGCCATCCTCGACAAGCACGCCGTCGTTCCCGACGGGGTCCAGATCGGGGTGGACCACGAACTCGACCGGGCGCGCGGCTTCTACGTGTCCGACGAGGGAATCACGGTCGTCGGCAAGGACATCACCGTCCCGTTCGAGTGACCCCCAGCGCGCAGGAGGCCCCGCCCGGACCGGGCGGGGCCTCTTCGCGTGTGCGGAGCCTTCAGTTCCTCACTGCGAGGAGCAGGCCGTTGCCGACGGGCACCAGGGCCTCGGTGTAGGCCTCGGAGGCCGTCACCGCCTCCAGCGCCTCGCGGATGATGATGGCCTCGTCGGACTCGTCGCTCTCATCGGCCACCCGGTTGTACCAGAGCACGTCGTTGACGATCAGCAGACCGCCCGGGCGCAGCAGCCGCAGTGCGCCGGCCACGTACTCGACGTACTCCAGCTTGTCGCCGTTGATGAACACGATGTCGTAGGCGCCGTCGCGCAGCTTCGGCATGATCTCGAGCGGGGACCCCGCGATGAGGCGGAAGCGCGACGACGGCACGCCGGCGGCCGTGAAGAACCGCCTGGCGGGCAGCTGGTTGTCGGCTTCGGCGTCGATGGACGTGAGTACGCCGTCGGGCGCCATGGCTTCAAGGAAGGCGAGGCCGGAGGCGCCCATGATCGTTCCGATCTCCACGACGGCCCTGGCACCCACCGCCCTGGCGAGCACCTTGAGCGTGGCGGCGACGCCGATGGAGACGGCGGGGAGTTCGGCGAGCGTCGCCTCGTCGCGGGCCTTGGCGATGTCCTCGCTGGGCACGTAGCGGTCCTCCGCGAAAGCCCAGCTCGCGGCTGTGGGAGGCTCGATGGAGTTTCCAGGGGTGTTCACGCGGCCAGCCTAGCGAGTGAGGTGGCCCGCGGGGCCCAGGCGTGCTTACTGCGCGCCAAGTTCACGTCCCGTGGCCGATAGGATGTCGCCCATGACAGACGACGACTTGCTGCCGGTGTTCGGCCGCGTCCTGACGGCGATGGTCACCCCCTTCACCCACGACGGGTCCGAGGTCGACTACGCGCAGGTCGCCAGGCTGGCGGCGCACCTCGTCGACGATCTCGGCAACGACGGCATCGTGGTCAACGGTACGACGGGGGAGTCGCCGACCACCTCCGACAAGGAGAAGCAGCGGATCCTCGAGACCGTCGTCACCGCTGTGGGGGATCGCGCGAGCGTGGTGGCGGGCGTCGGCACGTTCTCCACGGCCCACTCCGTCGAACTGGCCCGGCAGGCCGCCGACGTCGGCGCCGACGGCGTACTCGTGGTCACGCCCTACTACTCGCGTCCACCGGCCGACGCGCTCGAGGACCATTTCGTCACCGTCGCCGACGCGACCGAACTGCCCGTGATGCTCTACGACATCCCGCACCGCTCCGGCATTCCGATTCCGGAGGACATGCTCATCCGCCTCGACGGCCACCCGCGGATCCGGGCGGTCAAGGACGCGAAGGGCGCGATCGTGTCGACGTCCGCGGTACTGGCGGCCACCAACCTCACCTACTACGCGGGGGACGACGCATTCCTCCTCCCGCTGCTGTCCGTCGGCGGCGCGGGCGTGGTCGGCACCTCCTCGCACTTCACCGCGCCGGCGATGCGTCGCATCGTCGACCTGTTCCTCGCGGGACGTGTCGCGGAGGCCGCCGAGGCGAACCGGGAGGCGTTGCCGGCGTTCCAGGGGGTGTTCGCGACGCAGGGCTGCATGATGGTCAAGGCGACGCTCGCCGCCCGCGGGTTCGACGCAGGGCCCTGCCGGCCACCGATGGGGCGGGTCCAGGACACGATGGTGCAGCGGTACGCCTCGCTGCTGGAGGCTCTCGGGATCTGACGGGAACATCCGGGGCGCCCCGGACGTTGAACCTGTGAACGGCGTGCCTGCCTTCACAGGTTGTGCACAGGATGGGCTGGAAGACTCCCCCCCATGGAGAGGCGAACGATGTTCAGAGGCGCGAAGGCGGCTGCGGCCGGCCAGGAGCCCGCCTGGACCGCGCCCACATGGCAGGAGTTGGTCCGCGACCACTCGGCCCAGGTCTACCGGCTCGCGTACCGGCTGACCGGCGACCCGCACGACGCCGAGGACCTCACCCAGGACGTGTTCGTCCGGGTCTTCAAATCGATCCACACCTTCAAGCCCGGCACCCTGGAGGGCTGGCTCCATCGGATCACAACAAACCTGTTCCTGGACTCCGCCCGTCGGAAGCAGCGGATCCGGATGGATGCCATGAGCGTGGCGCCGGACCACGTGTGGGGGTCCTCCAGCGGGCCGGACGAACTTCACGACGACTCGGAACTCGACGCTGACGTGGCCGCGGCCCTGCGCTCGCTCAACCCGGAACAGCGCGTCGCGGTGGTCCTGTGCGACATCGAGGGGCTGAGCTACGAGGAGATCGCGAAGGTGCTCGACGTCAAGCTCGGCACCGTCCGCAGCCGCATCGCCCGCGCCCGCGCGGCGCTGCGCGAGTCGTTGGCCCACAGGGCCCCGACGGAGGGACGGACCCGCTACCTCGGAGTCTCCTGAGGCGCCGTGAGCCGTTGTGACCGCATCCGCCCCGACCTGTCGGCCTTCGCCGACGGGACGTTGCCGCCCAGGCGGTGGGAGCAGGTCAGCTACCATCTGGCGGGCTGCGAGTCGTGCCGCGAGGAGGTGCGCGAGATCGCGCGCGTCTGCAGCGCCCTCAGCCTCTGCGCCAGGTCCGAGGCGCCCCAGGACCTGACGGCGAAGCTGGAGTCGATCGCGGGCGAACACGCCGCGGCCCCCCTCTACATGTCCGACGGCGTCGGGGAACTGCCGTCCGCGCGCCGCGTGCGGACGCGGCGCGCCGCCCAGACCGGTGCGGCCCTCATCGTCGTCATGGTGTCGGTCGTGGTGCTGGCGGTCCTCGTGGCGCCCGAACCGGTGCGGATCAAGGACCCGGTGAGCGCCGCCCGCCAGCAGTACTCGACGTCGACCGCCGCCATCAACGTGAACGAGGCCGTCGGCGCGGTGATCCTCGCACACGAGCGGGGCGCCGACCTGGGGGACTCCACGTCGTACCAGCGCCGCGCTGCCCCGTCGGACGGGGCGGACCTGTCCGCCGACGAGGCGGCCACGATGCTGCGGGCCGCCGCCGACGCGGACCTCACCCTCAGCGGCGTGCAACGCGTCTGGATCTCGGACGGCGAGGCCGGCTACCGGTCCGCCGACGTCCACACGACCAAGGTCGAGGGCCGCGGCGCCCAGTTGGGCGTGATGGACGCCAACGGGGATCTGTTCAGCTCCAGCTTCCTACCGGAGTTCCACGACGGTCACGTCGCGGCGCCCGCCGGGTGGGAGTTCTCCGCGGGGACGCTTCCCGAGCAGGTGGCAGGCCGGGCGGCCATCCGCGTCGTCGCCTCCGACGGAGGCAGGCCCGTCGCGAGTTGGTGGATCGACGCGCGGGAGGGGCTCCTGCTGTGGGCGGAGAACTACGACACGTCCGGGGCCGTGAGCCTGGCGGTCGGGTACACCGAACTGACCCTGGGGGCCGGTGAGTTCCGCAACGACTCCCACACCCAGGTGATCGCTCTGCAGCCCGCCAGTTCAAGCGAGGAGGTGGGATGGTGTGTCGAGGGGGCCCCCTGCCCCCAGTCGCTGGCCGGGCTACCGCTGATCGCGTACTCCACCACCGAGCGCCTCGGCACGAGCTCGATGAACCTCGTCTACTCGGACGGCTTCGAGACCGCCGTCGTCGGCTGGACGGAGGGCGTGCTCGCCGACGGGGTCACGTCGACGACGGACCGGTCGGCGGGAATGCCCACCGTCAGCGTCTGGCAGGCGGGCGACGCGGTGGTGTCGGTGACCACCGACGGCTCCCTCGAACTCCTGGCCGCGATCACCGCGGAACTGCCCTCCGAGGAGCCGAGCGAGATCACGCTCGGCGATCGTGCCGCGGCTGGGTTCTCCCGGCTCTTCGCCCGGGGGTGACCGCGGGTCGACGCGCTACCCTTGCCCTGTGTTCGGCATCGACGCGGTAGATCTGGTCCTCATCGTGGTTCTCGGTGTGGTCCTCTTCGGCCCTGAGCGTCTGCCGGAGTACTCGCGCAAGGCCGCGCGCATCTTCGTCTATCTGCGTGGCGTCGCCAACAACGCCACCTCGACCATCCGCAGCGAGCTCGGGCCGGAGTACTCGGAGCTGGAGCTACGGGACCTGCACCCGAAAGCGTTCATCGCCAAGCACATGCGCGAGGAGGTCGCGGCCATCGAGGAGGCGCGCCGCGAGGTGGGCGGCCTCAAGGGCACGGCCACGGGCGCCGTCCGGGACGCCCAGAAGGCGGCACGGGAGAAGTCCGGCGGGTCCGACGCGGCACCGGCCCTCCCGGTGCGCGCGCCGGACTCCCCGTACGATCCCGACGCGACCTGACGACTAGGTCGACAGCGGCAGCCTGGCGCCGACCAGCCCCTGCTTCCGGGCGGCCACCTCGCCGGCGAGGGCCACGAAGGCATGGGAGGCCGGGTGCTCCGGCAGCGCCGTGACGATGGGGGTGCCCCGGTCGCCGTTGCTCAGCAGCGCCTCGTCGAACGGCACCTGCGCCAGCAGCGGCACGTCGTAGACGACGCGCTCGGTCAGGGCCTCCGCGACGACGGTGCCGCCGCCGGCTCCGAACAGCTCGAGGCGGTGCGGCTCGGAGCAGTTCGGGCACGTGGTCTCGAGCCAGCTCATGTTCTCCACCACGCCGAGCACGCGCTGCTCCATGATGTGCGCCATTGTGCCGGCCCGTTCCGCGACCTCGGAGGCGGCGGTCTGCGGCGTGGTGACCACGATCACCTCGGAGCCGGGGATCTTCTGCCCCAGCGACATCGCCACATCACCGGTGCCGGGCGGCAGGTCGATGAGCAGGTAGTCCAGGTCCCCCCAGTAGACGTCGGCGAGCAGCTGGGTGAGAGCCCGGTCGAGGATGGGGCCGCGCCAGGCGACGACCTGGTCGCGGGAGGGCTTCAGCATGCCGATCGAGATGACCCGCAGGCCCCCCTCGGCGGGCACGGGCATGATCATGTCGTCGACGACGGTGGGCCGCGCGTCGCCCAGACCCAGCAGATCGGGGATGGAGTGGCCGTAGATGTCGGCGTCGAGGATACCGACGGAGCGGCCCTGTTCCGCGAGCGCGAGGGCCAGGTTGACCGTCACCGACGACTTGCCCACTCCGCCCTTGCCGGAGGCGACGGCGACGACGCGCGTGAGGTTGCCGGGCTGAGCGAAGGGGATCTGCCGCTCCTGCTGGCCGCCGCGAAGCATGGAGCGCATCGCCTCGCGCTGATCGTCGTCCATCACGCCCAGCTCGACATCGACCTCGGTCACTCCCTCCACAGCGGAGACGGCCTTCGTGACGCGCGTGGTGATTTCCGAGCGCATCGGGCAGCCGGGCACCGTGAGGAGCACGCGCACGTGGACCGCACCGGAGTCCGAGGCGGTCACGTCGTCGACCATGCCGAGGTCGGTGATCGGGCGCCGGATCTCGGGGTCCTCGACCTCGTGCAGCGCGGCGCGGATATGGGGCAGCAGGGGATTCTCGGTCACGATGTCCTTTCCTCAGACGACCGGTGCCAGTCTACGGATACCCGGAGGGGGGACCAGTCCCGGTTCCGGGGCGGTCAGCGGGATCGCTCGTCGAGGGCGTCGCCGAGCAGCGCGATGCTCGTGGCCATCAGCGCAGGCAACCACAGCCCCGCCAGGCTGCCCAGGACGATCACCACCGGGCCGGTGACCAGCGTCACGGTAAGCCGCTCGCGGTACCTCAGCCGCGACCGTGATCCCGGCGCAAGCAGCATCCGCCACACGCCCGCGAAGATCACCACGAACACCGCCGCCGCGGCGGCACCGACCCACCAGCCCCCGCCGATCCTCCACAGCGACACCGCGCCGAGGACCACGAGGCCCAGCTGACCGACGAGCAGCACGATCCCGAACCAGCGCACTCCTGTCCTCTCCGCGGCCGGCGTCATGAGGCGTCCTCCCCGTTGCGGTCGGCGTTCTCCAGTCGCTCCGCCAGCTCGCGGAGCTCGTTGCGCAGCTCGCCCCGGACGAAGTCCCGGGTGGCGAGTTCGCCCAGGTGCATGCGGATGGAGGCGATCTCCCGGGCGAGGAAGTCCATGTCCGCACGCGACTGTGCCGCCATCCGGCGGTCCTCGTCGAGACTGAGCTTGTCGCGGACCTCCTGCCGGTTCTGCGCCAGCAGGATCAGCGGCGCCGAGTACGAGGCCTGCGTCGAGAAGAACAGGTTGAGCAGGATGAACGGGTACGGGTCCCACCTCAGGCCGAACAGGCCGACGATGTTGATCGTCACCCACACGATGACGAAGACCGTCATGTAGACGAGGAACTTCGCCGTGCCCATGAAGCGGGCGAAGCCCTCGGCGAACACGCCGAACGTCTCCGAGTCGAGCGACACCTTGGGTAGCAGGCTGCGCGTGCCGGGCTGCGACAGCTCGTTGCCCTTAGCCATGTGCCACCTCAGCGTCGCTCAGGTCCGCGGCGTCCATCTCATCCATCTGGTCGCCGCGCCAGTCGTCGGGGAGCATGTGGTCGAGCACGTCGTCGACCGCCACCGCGCCGAGGAGGTGCCCCTCCTTGTTGACGACGGGAGCGACGACGAGGTTGTAGGTGGCGAGGTAGCGGCTCACCTGGCCCAGCGACGTACCGGGCGACAGCGGCTCGAGGTCGTGGTCGAGGAGCGTCGCGACGAGCGTGGTGGGCGGTTCCCGCAGCAGGCGCTGGATGTGCGCCGCTCCGACATAGCGCCCGGTGGGCGTCTCCAGCGGTGGCCGGGTGATGAACACCATCGATGACAGGGCGGGGGTCAGCGCCTCCTCGCGGGCGTAGGCCAGCGCCTGCGCGACGGTGGCGTCGGTGTCCATGACGATCGGCTCCGGCGTCATCATGGCGCCCGCGGTGAACTCCTCGTAGATGAGCAGGCGCCGCACGTCCGCTGACTCCTCCGGCTCCATTCGCTGCAGGAGGTCCTCGGCCACGTCGGCGGGCAGATCACGGATGAGGTCCGCGGCGTCGTCGGGATCCATCTCAGCCAACACGTCGGCGGCTCGCTCGGTCTCCATCGCCGAGATGATGTCGATCTGCTCGTCCTCCGGAAGTTCCTCGATCGCCTCCGCCAGGGTCTCGTCGTCGAGTCCCTCCACGACGGCGGCCAGCCACTCGGGTTCGAGGTCGTGCAGTTCCTTGGCGACATCGGCCGGCTTCATCTCCGTGAACTCGGCGATGAGGTTGGCGGCCGTTCTGGCGCTCGACATGATGAGGTCGGGGATCTCCCGCCACGAGACGATCTTCGGCACCCCACGGCTGCCGAAGCCGAACCGCCCCGCGGCGCCGCTGCTGCGCAGCGCCACGGACTTCAGTTCCCATTCCCGGCTGCGCACCATGTGCATGGACACGTCGAGGATCCGGGTGGGGCGGGACCGCTCGATGGGCCGGTCGAACAGGTCCCCGGCGACGAGGATCTCGGCCTCGCGACGCTGGAAGCGGCGTGCGTCCACCTGGCCGGTGATGGCCACCTGGTTCGACGTGATGTCGTGCACCCGCACCATCGGGACGAAGATCCGCACGCGGGCGAACAGCTCGGCCACGAGTCCCTTGACCCGCGGGGCGCGGTCTTCGCTTCGCAGATAGCACACGACGTCCTTGACACGGCCCACCTGGTCGCCGGCTGCATCGACGATCGGGAGGCCGACGACGCGGGAGACGAATACCTGCGTATCTTTGGCGACCATAGGGCAAATCTAGCCGCAAGGACCCGACATGACCTTCCGCCCCGCGAGAGCCCGCCGCACCGTGCTGTCGGTGCCGGCGTCCAGTCAACGCTTCATCGCCAAGTCCACCGAACTCGACGTGGACCAGGTGTTCCTCGACCTCGAGGACGGCGTCAGCGCCGGCGCGAAGGACGAGGCGCGAGCGGGCGCCGTCGAGGCGCTGCGGTCCCTGTCCTGGCCGGTGCCGACGGTCTCGGTGCGGGTCAACGGGTGGGCGACGGCATGGACCCACCGCGACGTCATCGACATCGTCGGCGGGGCGGGGGAGTACATCGACACCCTCCTGCTGCCCAAGGTGTCCACGCCCGGGCAGGTCGAAGCGCTCGACCTGCTGCTCACGCAGGTCGAGCGCGCCCACGACCTCGAGCCCGGCCGGATCGGGATCGAGGCGCTCATCGAGGACGCCGCAGCGCTGGTCGCCGTCGAGGCGATCGCGGCCGCCAGCCCGCGCCTCGAGGCGCTGCACCTCGGCCCCGGCGACATGATGGCGAGCCTCGGCATGCCGTCGCTGCAGGTGGGCGAGCTGGCCGACGGCTACCCCGGCGACGCGCTGCACCACGTCTATGGCCGGATCCTGGTGGCCGCCCGCGCCCGAGGCCTCCAGGCGATCGACGGGCCCTACGTCGCGGTGCGCGACGAGGCGGGCTTCCGGGCCGCTGCGCGCCGCGCCGCCGCGATGGGCCTCGACGGCAAGTGGGTCCTGCATCCCGCCCAGGTGGGGCCCGGCACCGAGATCTTCACGCCGGACCGCGATTCCGTGGCGCGCGCGGAGGCCATGGTCGAGGTTGCCGCCAGGGCGGCGGAAGAGCAGGTCGGGGCCGTCATGCTCGACGCGGAGATGGTCGACGAGGCGGGCGTAAACTTGGCTAAGGCCACCCTCGCCCGCGCACGGAGGACCCGATGACCCAACAGCCGATGACCTCGAAGCCGATGCAGCTGAAGTACCCCCAGCACGTCGCCGAGTTCGCCACCTACGAGGACGCACAGTCGGCGGTCGATTACCTGGCCGACAACAAGTTCCCCGTGGAGAACCTGCTCATCGTCGGCACCGATCTCAGGCTCCTCGAACGCGTCACCGGACGCCGGACCTGGGCGACCGTGCTGGGCGAAGGGGCGCTGTCCGGAA
>JAUHXZ010000119.1 GCA_030426725.1 Actinomycetes bacterium | reverse complement strand
CCGGGGCGTCCGAAGACTGACCGGTTGGATGCGCAGTGGTTGGCGCGGTTGGCGGAGCGGGGGATGCTGCGTCCGAGTTTCGTGCCGCCGCCGGGGGTGCGGCAGTTGAGGGATCTGACGAGGTATCGGGTGGATCTCGTGGTGGCGCAGACGGCGGAGAAGCAGCGGGTGGAGAAGCTGTTGGAGGATGCCGGGGTGAAGGTGTCGGTGGTGGCGTCGGACATTTTCGGTGTGTCGGGGCGCAGGATGCTGAATGCTCTGGTGGCGGGCGAGCGTGATCCTGATCGGCTGGCTGATCTGGCGGTGGGGTTGTTGCGGAAGAAGTTGACTGTGTTGGAGCGGTCGTTCGTGGGGAGGTTCACCGATCATCATGGGTTCCTGCTGGGCATGATGTTGCGTCGGGTCGAGCAGCTCGATCGTGATATCGCCGAGATCGATCGGCGGATCGAGGAGCAGGTCGAGCCGTTTCAGGAGCAGCTGGCGCAGTTGTTGAAGATTCCTGGGATCAACAGGGTCAACGGGGCTGCGATCCTCGCGGAGATCGGGGTCGACATGTCACGGTTCCCGACCGCGGGGCATCTTGCGTCGTGGGCCAGGTTCGCTCCGGTCACCTCGTCGTCGGCGGGCAAGGTCAGTGCGCATGCCGTGACGGGGAAGGGGAACCGTTACCTGGCCCGGGCGCTCGGGCAGGCGGTGTTGACGTCACGTCGGAGCAGTACGTTCCTCGCGGACCGCTACAAGCGCCTCGCGCGGCGGCGTGGTAAATCCCGTGCACTCGTGGCCGTCGGGCGTTCGATCCTGACGATCATCTGGCACCTCCTCAACGATCCGACCGCGAGCTACACCGATCTCGGGAAGGACTGGTACACCAGCCGCGTTGACCAGCAACGCAACATTCGCCGTTTCACCCGAGCACTCCACGATCTTGGCTACGACGTCCAGCTCACCCCCACCACGGCCTAGATCGTGGTCATGACTCTGCGCACGTCACGACCATTTTCGGACTAGCCGACGCGGCGCGAAGCGCCCGGCGCGTCGAAGCCCACCGCCACCCACCGTCGAACCCGACTCGCCAACCCACTATCTGGCGGGTTTCGTGGCGACCACCCGACGAAACCCGCCAAATGGCGTCCCCGCCGCCCTTGGGCGCACTGGCCGGCCGGGATGGGGCTTGAGCAATTGGCAAGGGTCAACGCGACCACCCCGCGGGAGCTGAGCGCAGGCCCCGCGACGACCCTTGCCAATTGCTCAACCCCCATCCCCCGGACCGCACCCCCACCCCGCGAGCAAACTGTCGGACCCACCACCTAGCGTCACCCCCATGCCGGACATATCCCCAGCGCAACCCTCGTTCGAGGACCTCGGCGTCCCCCTCCCCGACGTCACGTTCGTCGTCGTGGACCTCGAGACGACGGGGGGCTCGGCGGAGTCGGAGATCACCGAGATCGGCGCGGTGAAGGTCCGCGGCGGGGAGGTTCTCGGCGAGTTCCAGACCCTGGTGCGCCCCACGTCGGAGATCCCCGCGATGATCCAGGTCCTCACCGGCATCACCAACCAGATGGTCGCCACCGCTCCCCCGCTGTCGGTGGCCCTCCCCGCGTTCGCGGAGTTCGCCGCGGGCACCGTCCTCGTCGCCCACAACGCCCGCTTCGACACCGGCTTCCTCCGCCGCGGCTACGAGCAGCTGGGCCTCGCCTGGCCGCGCCCCACCGTCGTGGACACCATGACGCTCGCCCGCACCGCCCTCCTCCGCGACGAGGTGCCCAACTGCAAGCTCGCCACCCTGTCGCGCCATTTCCGTACCACCACGGAGCCCAACCACCGCGCCCTCAGCGACGCCCGCGCCACCGTCGACGTCCTCCACGGCCTCCTCGAACGGGTCGGCAATCTCGGCGTCCACACCCTCGACGACCTCACCGAGTTCGCGCTGCAGGTGTCGCCGGACCGCCGCGCCAAGCGCACGTGGGCCGCGAACGCGCCGGAGTCGGCGGGCGTCTACTACTTCTACGCCGATTCCACCGCCCCCGACGGCACCCCGAAGCGCGACGTGCTCTACGTCGGCAAGTCCGGCAACCTGCGCCGCCGCGTCCGCTCCTACTTCTCCGCCGCGGAGAAACGCGGCCGCATCCACGAGATGGTGCGCGTCGCCACCGGCGTGGAGTTCATCGTGTGCGCCACGGACCTGGAGGCGGAGGTCCGCGAACTGCGGATGATCGAGTCCCTGGCCCCGCGCTACAACCGCCGCTCGAAGAACCAGCGCAAGGTGCAATGGCTCAAGCTCACCGACGAGGCGTTCCCGCGGCTGTCGATCGTCACGAAGGTCCGCAGCGACGGCACCTACTTCGGCCCGTTCCGCAACCGCGACGCCGCCGAGGAGGCCGCCCTCACCCTCTACGACGCGTTCCGGCTGCGCCGCTGCACCACCCGCCTGTCGGCGAAGAAGGCGTCGGCGGCGTGCGCTCTGGCGGAGATGGGCCGCTGCGTCGCGCCCTGCACGCTGGGCGACGGCGCCGACGAGTACCCGGCCATCGCGCAGGCGGTCACCGACAGCTGGCTCACCGACGTCCGCCCCGTCCTGCGCAGCGTGCGGCTGCGCATGCGCAAGCTCGTCGAGCAGGAGCGCTTCGAGGAGGCCGGCACCATCTCGGACCGCCTCACGGCCTACTACCGCACGTCCATCCGCTTCCACCGCCTCCGCTCCCTGGCGCTGTGCCGGGAGCTGGTCGCGGCCCTGCCGTCGGCCAACGGCTGGGACATCCACGTCATCCGGTACGGCAAGCTCGCCGCGGCCACGACGGCGCCGTCGGCCCGCGCCCGCCAGGCCGCCGAGGACGCGGCCGCCACCGCCGAGACGGTCCTTCCACCCAAGGGCGGACTGCCGGCCGGCAGCGTGGAGGAGGCGGAGCGCATCGCGGCGTGGCTGGAGCTTCCGGGCATCCGGCTCATCGAGACCGACGGCGACTGGGCCTGGCCCGTCAACGCCGGCCTCCCCGACGGTGCCCTGGCCACGGAGCTGCTGGGCCCCGAGCCGCCCCTCCCCTTGGAGCCGGCCATCCGCCTCGCGTCCTGACCCCGCCGTCGATCATCTGATCGGCATCGGTCACGACAGAGGCCGGGGCGCCCGCAGGGTTACGGCGTCGGCTCGGCCGACGGCTGAGGCACTTCCAGCCCTGCACACGAAGCCAGCGCCTGCGTCCACAGTTCGTCCGGCACCCCCGCCGGTTGCGATTCCGACGCGCACTCGCCGAGCATCTCGAGCAGGGCTGTGTTCGCCGTGGGATCGGCCGAGGGCTCGCCGGCGTCCCCCTCACCGTCCCCCGACGGCGGAGTCGACCCGGCGGCGGGGTCGGGGTCCAGACGCCCGCAGACCTCCGCGCGCAGCCCCGACGAGGCCTCGTCCTTGAGGTCCTTGTTGCACTGCACCCACGCCTCGACCACCTCGCGCTCGCCCTTGGACCAGTCGGCGACGACGAACACCCCGACGGCGCCGAACGCGGCCATCAGCGCGAACGTGATGGCCCACACGCTCTTGTAGACGGCCGCCGAGCGGCGCTCGACGACGAGCAGGGCCGCCTGGGAGATAGCCGCGCTGAGCCCTGCCGACAGCCGCTGCGCCTCCGTCCTGGCCAGCTTGGCCACCTCGGCCTCGCCCTCCGCCGCCGCAGCCCCGGCCACGCGTCGGAGCCGCTCGGCGCGCGCCTCGGCGAGGGTCACGTCGGCGACGCCCTCCTCGTGCGCGAACTCCCTCAGCCGTCGCTCGACGATGCGCCGCTCGTCAATGGACATGCCGCCCTGCCTGGACGGAACCGTCCGCACGAAGGAGGGTGCGGGGCGCCGCTCCATGAACTCCATCGTGTCGATGAGGATCCTGCGCTTGGCGATGAAGAACCGCGCGGTCAGGGCGACGGATCCCACGATCGCTGCGGCGAACGTGGCGACGACGGCCACCCACGCCCGGCTGTCGGCGAGCGGGAACATGGAGTCGTAGTTGACGACGGCCGAGCCGCCCACCACGATCACCGACCCCACTCCCATGGCGGTGCCGTACTTCGTGAGGTCGTCGCGGACGTTCTTGATCGCCTCGACCGCCGGATCGGGCCCGGCCTCCGCGGCGGGTTCGTCGTCGTCCTTCTTGGGCGGGGGTTCGGTCTCCTCGACCGGTTCCGCCTTCCCGAAGAGCCAGGACATCAAGCCACCCGATGACATGGCCGCGCCTCAGTCCGTGGGTGCGGAGGCCAGGAACAGTGCCATGGCGCGGACCTGGATATCGCGCAGTTCGAGCGCGAGGGCCTTGTCCATCGGCTTGGCCGTCGCGACGCTCGCGCCCGCCTCGAACTTGTCGACGGCGTCACCGAGAGCGTCGAGGGCCGCCTTCCTGCGTCCGGCGGGGCTGAGATCGACCCGCTTCTCCTTGGTCTCCTGTTGCTTCGCCTGCTCCGACGCGTCGGAGTGCCGCCCGATGCCCATCCCGACTCCCCTCCTGGTGTCCGTGTGGCGAAAGAGTAGGACCGGGACGAGGCCAGTCCGGGGCAACTCGGCAGGCCCCACCGAGAGAGCCCCGTCCGCCGTCTCCAACAAACGCCTGACAAGGCCAGACACCGCCTGAGCAGCGCCGGAATTTGTCGCGCCAGGCTACTATCGGCCTGCCCGCGCCTCCCGGATGTACTCCGCCGACGCGATCGCCGCCTCCGCGGACGGGATGTACTCGAAGCCGAACTGACGCGGCGCGTCCGACCCGTCGACCTCGGCGTTCATCCCGAGTCCGCGCGCGGCGGTCCTCATGATCGGCGAGAACACCGCCATGAACCGGATCATCCAGTTGGGCGCGATGCGCGTGGGGATCCCCGCGTCGGGGAACCGCTCGGCGAGAACCCCGGCCATCTCCCCGATGTACATCGCCCCGGCGTTGGCGGGGAACCGCTGCCCGACGGCCGCGTCGTCGGACATCGCGGCGACGTGCATCCGCGCCACGTCCCGCACGTCGACCACCGGCATCATCATCTTCGGGTACATCGGGAACTGGCCGCCGACGATCTGCTCGACCATCTCCAGCGACGTGCCGTAGTTACCGTCCATCGGCGGCCCGAGCACCATGCCCGGGTTGATGACGGTCAGCCGCATCCCGGGATGGTCGCCGACGAACTCCCACGCCGCCTGCTCGGCCAGCGTCTTGGACGCCTCGTAAGCGGTGGTGG
>JAUHXZ010000032.1 GCA_030426725.1 Actinomycetes bacterium | reverse complement strand
CGCCCGTTGGATGTTTACGTAAACGTAGCACGCGTCGAAACTGATGGACCGCGAGTGGAGATAACAGTCTCATAACGGTTGATCATGCTCATCCGTGCCACCCTGCGCGAAATGGTGACGTCACCAAGCAGACTGCCCTAGACTCCGGCCGTGGGCACCGTGAGCGGTCGAGGACGACGCAGAACCGGCCCGTCGATCGAAGACGTGGCGCGTCTGGCCGGCGTGTCCGCCCAGACCGTCTCGCGGGTGTCGACCGGCGCTGACCCCGTGCGCCCCGAGACAAGGGCGAAGGTCCTCGATGCGATGGCGCAGTTGGGGTACTCCCCCAACCGGGCGGCGCGCGCCCTGCGGAACGGTTCGTTCGGCACCATCGGGCTCGTGGCTCACCGGTATGAGCGCACCGGGGAGATCCTCACCACCAGCGGAGTGGTCAAGGCCGCCGAGGAGGACGGGTACACCGTGACCCTCCTCAGCATCGAGTCCGAGCATCCGGGGGTCGAGGAGTGGGAGTCAGCCGCGCACCGGATCTCCAATCAGGCGATCGACGGTCTGGTCATCATCCGGGCGGAGGAGGCGACCCCGGAGACCCTGACGGTACCCGCCGGCCTCCCGGTGGCGGTGTCGGACTCGAGGCTGGTCGGGCACTACCCAGCCGTGATGGCGGACCAGGTGCAGGGGGCCCGCGATGCGACGAGGCACCTGCTGGACCTCGGGCACCGTTCAATCCACCACATCGCCGGGCCTACCGATTCCGAGCCCGCGCTCATGCGCCGGAGCGCCTGGGAGCGTGCCCTCGAAGCCGCAGGGATTCATGCGCCGGACGTGTGGCAGGGCGACTGGACCCCCCGCTCCGGCTACCAGCTCGGGCAACTGATCGCGGACCGACCGGACATCACGGCGGTCTTCGCGGCCAACGACGAGATGGCGTTCGGAGTGATCCGCGCGCTGCACGAGGCGGGGCGCGGCGTTCCCGACGACGTCTCGGTCATCGGTTTCGACGGCATCGTGCTGGGCGAGTACCTGTACCCGCCCCTGACCACTGTCCGGCAGGACTTCGCCCGGCTCGGCGTGGAGCTGGTCAAGCTCGTCCTGGCGCAGATCCGCTCCTCGTCGGTGGCGTCGCGGCACGACCGCATCGTCGTCCCGACACAACTCCTCGTCCGCGGAACCACGGCGCCGCCTCGACCCGCTGGATGAGTTGCGCGGGCTGAGCCGGGCACCCGCGTCGCGCGCAGGCTCAGCGCTCGCGGTCCCACCAGTCGAGGATCCGCGTGCCCATCAGCGTCAGCCACGGGGACGGCTCGCCCTTCGGCACGTCGACGTCGAACCACACCTGCCCCTTGAACCGCCCTCCCTGCAACCACCGGCCGTCGGGTTGCCGCGCCGCCCGCACCAACTCGACGGCCTCCTCGGCCCGCGGGTCGGGAGCGGTCTGGTCGTAGATGGACGCCGCCCGCAGGTAGTCGAGGACGTTGATGGCCGAGTAGACCCATCTCAGCGGGTACGCGAAGTAGTCCACCCAGAACCCGACGCGTTCGCCGTCGTGGAGCCGGTACAGCAGGCGCCGCTCGAGGAGGTACTCGTGGGCACGCTGCCTCGCGGCACGCAGCGCCGGGTCGCCGCCGACGGCCTGTTCGTACCAGAGCATCCCCTTGAGGCTGTTGAGCGTGGAGTGGAACGAGGATCGGGTCGACCCCTCGACCCATTCGCAGTTCCATCCGCCGTCGGGAAGCTGGTGCTCGGGGAACCATGCGGCGAGCTTCGCCACATCGGCGCCGAGCCAGGCGCCGTTGGCCAGGGTGAACGCGTTGATGCAGCAGTCCACCTCACCTCCCCAATAGGGCAGTTCGTCGTAGTCCCACCGACAGTGGGCGTCGAGCTTGTGCGCGGTGCCCACGAGCGCTGAGGCGTCGAGTCCGAAGTCGCGCAGCGTGTTGAGCGTCCAGGTGGTCGCGGTGTAGGGCTGGCCGTCCCCGTCGTCGGGGCGGTTGAGCGCTCGCGGGTCCTCGCGCCCCGGGAAGTAGGAGCCGCCCGCCCACTGCCCGTCGTCGTCCTGGAGGGCGAGGAGCCTGGCGCCCATCCCGGTGGTCCCGACGAGCGCACGCGTGGCCTGCCACACCTGTTCCGGCTCGCCGACGAGGTCCCGCTGCACCTGCCACAGGAGGGCGGGATCGGTGTCAAGGAGCCAGCCGATGAGTTCGGGGTCGTGAGGCATGCCTGAGCGTAGGCGCAGCCGATTCCCCTTGTCGATACCCCTTCGGTGCGTCGAACGCCGGAGGGGCCAGAATGGGCGGCATGTTGGTCTACTCACGCAGCGTCGGTGACAACGACGCCACCCTCACCTGCTACGTCCAGGACACCAGCGACGAGATGCCCACCGCCGACGTCCGGCCGGCCGTCCTGGTCCTTCCGGGCGGCGGGTACCACTTCACGTCGGACCGGGAGGCCGAGCCCGTGGCGCTGGCCTACCTCGCGGAGGGCTTCAACGCGTTCGTGCTCCGCTACGCCGTCGGCCCCGAGTCGCCGTTCGAGATGTCCTTCGACGACGCCAAGGCCGCACTGACGTGGATCCGTGGCAACGCGGCCGAGCTGCGGATCGACCCGGGCAAGGTGGCCGCCGTCGGCTTCTCGGCCGGCGGGCACCTGGCGGCCAGCCTCGCGACGGCGGCCGAGGACAAGCCCGATGCGCTCGTCGTCGGGTACGCGGTGACCCTCGCCGAAGGGGGCCCCGGCATGGGCAAGGAGATACTCGACGTCCCCAGCCACGTCACGCCCGCCACCCCGCCGACGTTCGTGTTCAGCACCTGCGGCGACACCCTCGTCCCCATCCGGCACTCGATCGCACTCCTTGACGCGCTCGCGGCGCACGGGGTCCCGTTCGAGTCACACATCTATGTCCTGGGCCTGCACGGACTCAGCCTCGCCAAGCCGCACACGGCCAGCGGACACGCGGTCCGGGTGGAGCCGGCCGTCGCCCAGTGGCTCGCGGACTCGGTGCGTTTCCTCTTCACGGTGTTCGGCGACTTCGCCACCGAAGGGGAGCCGGAGACGCTCCGGACGCTGCTCGACCGTCGCGGTTGAGCGGGACCCGGCAGGCCCCACATACCCGTGGCGGGTACGATTCCGGTCATGTCCTCCGAAAAGCCGACCAGTCAGGTGTATGTGCCGTCCAGCCAGCAGGTCGACGACATCAACCGTTGTCAGGCGCTGTTGGCGGAGGTCGGAGCGGCGCTGTGGATCACCGGGGCGGGCGCGGACGCCGTGCCGTCGGCCACCCTGCTGCCGACGGTGTGGAGCGGCGACCGGCTCGTGGCACACGCCTCGGGGCACAACGCGCAGTTCGACCTCGCCGAGGGCGAACGCGTCCCCTGCCGCGTCCTGATCCAGGGAGCCCACTCCTACGTCAGCCCGCGGTGGTACCCGAGCATCCAGACCGGTGAGCACGGCGGTACCGCGCGGGGCCGCTCCGCCGGGCGCGCCGTCGGCACGTGGGACTACGAACAGGTGCAGATCGCCGGCTGGCTGACCGTCCACCGCGACCCGGAGCGGCTGCGCGCCGAGGTGCTCGCCCAGGCCGAGGCGCTGGACGCCGACCGGCTGGCGGACACCCCTCACGCCCCCGACGGCGAGCGCGGGCCGTGGTCGGACGCCGAGGCGCCGCCGGACTTCATGGACGCGATGCTGCGCGGCATCGTCGGCGTCGAACTGCAGATCACCGAGGTGACGGGCCGGTTCAAGCTGTCCCGCAACCGCACGGAAGCCGACCGCCATGGCGTGGTCGACGGGCTCCGTGCGCGCGGACGCGACCGCGACCTCCGGGTGGCCGACGCCGTCGACGCCGTGGAACCCTTGCCCCGGGGTTTGTCCGGCTAGGGATTTCCCACCGTCGACGCCATCTACCGGCGCGCGCACTGTCCCCTGATCACCCGGGAGTGTGAAGGTTGGTCAGGAGCGACCCGGCGGACGCCGGAACCGGAAAGGAACCGACGATGAGCGAGAACAAGAAGCCGACCGGTGGGAACGGGCAGTCCGGTTTCCGGATGTCCCCCCGCGCATGGGTGGGGCTCGCCATCGCCATCGTGTCGATCGCGTTCATCATCCAGAATCGGCAGGAAGTCGAGATCAACCTGCTCCTGTTCACGGTGAGCGCCCCGCTGTACATCGTGCTCAGTGCGGTGTTCCTGGCCGGCGCGCTGACCCTGTGGTTGATCGCCCGCCGCCGCCGCTGAGCCAAGGCTTCAGCCCTGCCACCAGCAGCGGACACACGACCTCTCCGACCTGACTGCGGAGGCGCATCCGGCACGTGACACAGGAGCACCTGGCGGCGATGTCACACAGTTTTTACGTGCAACTCCACGCCAAAGGCCCCAAATCGGGTTAGGTTGACCTTTGTTGTGTTGCGCAACCAGCGCTCACTAGGGACGAAGGGCAACCATGAGTCGACATCTTGCTCGTGCGGCCGCAGGCGTCACAGCCGCGGCACTGCTCGCGGGTACCGCGACAGTCAGCTTCGCAGCTCCCCCCGGGGGGGTGAGCGCCCCGGTTCCCCTCGATGCGGAGGACGGCCACTACATCGTCGTGATGAAGGAATCGCCCCTCGCCACGTACGAGGGCGGCACCCCCGGTCTCGCGCCGACCACCCCCGACGAGGGCGAACAGCTCGACGCGACCACCGCGAACTCCAGGCGGTACATCGCCCACCTCGAGAATGAGCAGCGCAAGCTGGCCCGCGCCGTCGGCGTCGACATCGCGGCGAGCTACCAGGTCACCCTCAACGGCTTCTCGGCCGACCTGACGGCCGCCGAGGTCGGCGAGTTGAGGGGCGACAAGAACGTCCTCGGGGTGTACGCCGACGAGATCCGTCACCCGGATGCGGTCCCGTCCACAGAGTTCCTCGGACTCGGCGCCTTCCCCGACGGCAGCGGTGGCGTCTGGGACGAGACCGGCGGCGTCGCCACGGCCGGCGAGAACGTCGTCGTCGGCATCGTCGACACCGGCATCGCGCCCGACAATCCGTCGTTCGCGGGCGATCCGATCGTCGAGGAGCGAAAGAAGCTCAAGAACGACCGCTACCCGAAGCGCGATCCCTACATCGTCGGCGACACGATCGCCTTCCACAAGTCGGACGGCACCGTCTTCACCTCGCAGATGGTCACCGGCGACGGCTGGGACCTGGACGACTACAGCACCAAGCTGATCGGCGCCCATTACTTCTCGTCCGGCGCGACGGCCGCCGGCTTCGACTTCTCGTACGACTACCTGTCGCCCCGCGACGGTGACGGGCATGGCTCCCACACCGCCAGCACCGCGGCCGGCAACTTCGGCGTGGAGACCACGGTCGAGGGCATCGACTTCGGCATGATCTCGGGCGTCGCCCCGGCGGCGAAGGTGGCGGCGTACAAGGCGTGCTACGTCGGACCCGACGTGCTGTCCTCCAGCGACGACATCTGCGCCCTGAGCGACCTGCTCGGCGCGATCGACCAGGCCGTGGCCGACGGCGTCGACGTCATCAACTACTCCATCGGCGGCGGCTCCGCGACCACGGTCCTGGGCCCCGACGACATCTCCTTCTTCAACGCGGCCGCGGCGGGCGTCTTCGTCTCGACGAGCGCGGGCAACTCCGGCCCCGACTACTCGACGGCCGACCACGCCTCCCCGTGGTACATGACGGTCGCGGCCTCGACCATCCCGACCTACGAAGGCACCGTCGAGATCCCGGGTGCCGAGTTCGTCGGCGCGTCGGTGACGGTGCCGTTCGGCGAGTCGATCACCGGCGACGCCGTCTACGCCGGCGACATCCCCGCCGACGGGGCCGATCCCGAAGAGGCGAAGCTCTGCTACCTCGAGAGCCTCGATCCCGAGGCCGCCGAGGGCAAGATCGTCGTCTGCGACCGCGGCACGATCGCGCGTGTCGAGAAGTCGCAGTCGGTGGCCGAGGCCGGCGGCATGGGCATGGTCATGGTGAACGTCACGCCAGGATCGCTCGACAACGACTTCCACTCGGTTCCCACCGTGCACCTGCCGCACACCGACCGCGACGCTCTGCTCGCCTACGTGACCGGGACCGAGGATCCGCAGATCACCCTGTGGGGCGACAACATCACCGACGAGGTGACGCCCACCCCGCAGATCGCCGGCTTCTCGAGCCGCGGCCCGATGCTGGCCGACGGCAGCGACGTCATCAAGCCCGACGTCACGGCCCCGGGCGTCGGGATCCTCGCGGCGACCCACAACGCCCCCGGCGATGACCCGACCTTCGGGTTCAAGTCAGGCACGTCGATGTCGTCGCCGCACGTCGCCGGCCTGGGCGCGCTCTACCTGGGTGAGAATCCGAAGGCCTCGCCGGCCGAGGTCAAGTCCGCCCTCATGACCACCGCGTACGACTCGGTCAACGCCGACGGCTCGGCCAACACCGACCCGTTCGCACAGGGCGCCGGTCACGTCGACCCGACGAAGTACTTCGAGCCGGGGCTGCTGTACCTCAGCGGCACGAGCGACTGGGCCCAGTACCTCCAGGGCCTCGGCCTCTACGACTTCGGCACCGCCCCGATCGACGCCAGCGACCTCAACCTGGCCTCGATCGGCATCGGGGCGCTCTCCGGGCCGCAGACGGTGACCCGCACGGTCACCAGCACCGGCAAGGGCACCTACACGGCCGCGGTGGACATCCCCGGGATCGACGCCACGGTCTCCCCCAGCACGCTGAAGTTCACCCGCGCGGGCCAGGCGAAGACCTTCACGGTGTCCTTCGAGAAGACCACGGCCGCCGTCGAGACCTGGACCTCGGGCTTCCTCACCTGGACGTCCGGGGACACCGAGGTACGCTCTCCGATCGCGATCTTCCCGGTCACGGCCGACGCTCCGGCGGCGGTCTCTGGGAGCGGGGCCGACGGTTCGGTGGACATCGAGATCACCCCGGGTCTGACCGGTGACCTGCCGCTGAACCTCTCCGGCCTGGCGCCGGAGGAGCTCCTCGTGACCGGCGACGAGACCACCGGCGCCGACGACGGCGGCTATAGCTACTACATCGTCGACGTCCCGGCGGGCACGGACCTCGCGAAGTTCGCGATCGACTCGGCCGACGACACCGGCTCCGACATGGACCTGTTCGTCTACCGCGTCGCCGGGCCGAGCGACTGGCGCTACTACGAGGCCTGGACGTCGGCCACGGCGTCGGCGGACGAGTCGGTCTCGCTGGTAGAGCCCACGCCGGGGACCTACCTGATCGAGGCGCATGTGTACTCTTACACCGACCCGTTCACGTGGGACCTCACCAGCGCCGTCGTCGGCGCAGACGGTGTCGGTGACTTCACCGCGACGCCGAACCCGCTCCCGGTGATCGAGGGCGAGCCGACGACGTTCGACGTGTCCTGGACCGGCCTCGACGCCGGCAGCTACCTCGGCGTCGTGCGGTACGGCGACTCCGACGTGCGCACCGTCGTCTCGGTCGACGTGGAGTAGCAGGACCCCGGCAGAAGAGGGGCGCCCGGGCTTCGGCCCGGGCGCCCCTCCTTCGTTCTAGCCTCAGTCGGTGCTGGTCATCCGCACGGCGATCTCGTCGTCGATGGTGCGCAACTCGAGGACATCCCCCTCGACGAGGTAGGTGGCCGCGGTTTTGAGGGCGGTCTTGATCCGGCGCTCCTGGATGATGATGCCGTCCGGCTCCGCACACTTGTTCTTGGTGGCCGCCAGGGAGCTGATCGTGATGATCCCGTCGCCGGTGGTGTAGGCGGCGGTGAACCGGTTGCATCCGCCGGTGCCGTTGAGGGTGCCGTCCTGCACGAAGGCGACAGTGGGGTCCGTTCCGTCGATCGAGCTGACGACGGTTCCGAAGTGGTCGTTGAAGTCGGTAATCACCCACCGCGTCCCGGCCAGATTCTGGGACTGAGCGGTGAAGGTCGCCACGGGGGCGCCGTCAGCGCCGGTCATCGTGAGCCGCTCACCCTCGACCGACACGTTGGTGGCCTCCGGCAGGAACGCCAGATACGACGACTCCACCTCCATGACGGGTTCCGGGCACGCCATCCTCGTCACGGCCAGCTCCGGTGCCACCTCCAGCGACGTGCCCGACAACTCGTAGGTGCCGGAGTACCGGTTGCAGCCGCCCGAGCCGGACACGACGCCGCCGTAGCGCTCGAACATCAGCGTGACCGGCGCAACGTCCGCCGGTGCCATGCCGTCGAGGTCATCCAACAGCCACATCGCGCCGATGAGTCCCTCGCTGGACGGCGAGGGCTCCTCGCTCGCGTCGGAGGTGGTCTGCACTCCGCAGGAGACCAGCAGCAGTGCTGCTCCGGTCAGTGCTGCACCTCGAAGAACCCGCCCCATGGGTCGCTCCTTTCGCCCTTCGGCGCTTCCATGATCACCGATCGGGGGCTCAGGCCGCGGAGTTTCGGGAGAGTCGGCGGGTCGCCGGGCGGTCAGAGGGGGCGAGAAGGCGGCGGGTTGAAGTCGGGGCCCGAGTGCGGATCGTCGGCCGGGCTATCGCCCGGGCCAGGCTGCGACTGCTCACCGGGCGTGGCTTCCACGGTCCACTCCGGATGCTGGGGCCCGCCCGGGGCGGGTGCCGGGGCACCCGGTGCGGGGGCGGCAGGGTAGGCGTCCGGCGCGGCCGTGAAGTCCGGTGCCGGCTGCTCGAATCCCGCGCCCCCCATGGCCGGAGCGGGCGCATTGCGCCTGCGCAGAACGACCACGACCGCGACCACAGCCGCGACGCCGAGCGCCACCAGGGCCGTCCACAGGAGGACGCCGGACCACCCGGGGCCCGCCTCCCCGCTTGCCTTGAGCCCCTCGCCCGACAGTAGGTCCGTCGGATCCGTCCACGTCACGGTGTTCCCGTCCACCGTGCTCGAGCCGTTGTTGGACGTCACCTGCCCCGGGAACGTGACCGCCACCCGGAACGACGTGAACATGGCCGAGGTGATCGCCCCGTCCTCGACTCCTAGCTCGGACATGTCGGCCGCACCGCCGAGGCCACCCATCGTGAAGGTGTACTCCCCCTCGGCCTCGGTGATGCTGAGTTCCTGGCCGGTGGCCCCGAGCTGATCGGCGGGGATCCCCTCCGCCTCGATGGTGCAGCCGATGAAACCGTCCTCGTTGTAGGGCGTGACCGTGGTGCCCGGCTGGGCCTCCTCGGCACAGGCCTCACTGATCATCGACGCGTAAGTGTCCTCGATGGCCAGCAGCATCCGGATATTCACGTCGTCGAGGCCCGTGATCTCGATCTCGGTGTCCATCTTGAGGCAGCCGCTGAGCAGAGCGACGACCGGAACCAGCAACAGCGCCGCCAGGCGCCGACCGTAAGTCTTCATGGCCACGACCGTACAACCGAGGGCGGACCATCGCCGAGACCTTGAGGACAACCCTGTGGATAACTTCCGCCGGCCAGTTACGCCAACGCCCGCGGCGCCTGGTGCGCCGGGCGTAATCTGGTGACATCCTGGAAGGACGGGCAATGAAAGCCGTAGTCGTCTACGAATCACTGTGGGGCAACACCGCCGCCGTGGCATCGGCCATCGCGGAGGGCATCGGTGGCGGGACCGTCGCGCTCCCGACGAAGGACGCCGGCCCGGACGTGATCGCCGGGGCCGACCTCATCGCGGTCGGGGGGCCGGTGTTCGCGTTCCATCTGTCGTCGGAGAAGACGCGCGAGCAGATCCGCGACAACCCGGAGCCCGGCTCCCCACCTCCCGACCTGTCCGGGCCGTCGATCCGCGAGTGGCTGGACGGCCTGCCCGCCGGGCGCGTGGCCGTCGCCGCTTTCGACACCGAGGTTCGCGGCCCGTTCGGCAAGGGCGCACCGACCATCGCGAAGGAACTGGCCGCCAAGGGCTACCACACGGTGGTCAAGCCGGAGGGGTTCATCGTGCTGGGCAAGTACGGGCCCCTCAAGGAGGGCGAGTTGGACCGTGCCCGTGAGTGGGGACGTCAACTCGCCGCCAAGGTCTCCGGCTGACCGCGGCCTGCGCCACACTGGGCGCATGAACGCCATCGACATCCTCCTCGACGCGGCCTCCCGGCCGCTCGACGTCCTGGTCAACATGCGCGGCAAGCTCACTCCCCAGATCCTCAACGAGCACCTCGGGGGCCACGACAACTCGGTGGCCTGGCTGCTCTGGCACACCGGACGCGAGATCGACGTGCAGTTGATGCACCTGAGCAAGGGCGAAGAGGTCTGGATCCGCGACGGGTTCCGCGAGCGCTTCGGGCTCGGGGAGATCGGCGACGGCGTCGGGTACGGGCACAGCCCCGAGGAAGCGCGGGCCGTCGTCGTCAACGACCCGCAGCTGCTCGTCGACTACGTGACCGCGACGTCGAACGAACTCACCCGCTACATCGAGGGGCTCGACGAGTCGGCGCTCAGCGATGTCGTCGCCCCGCGCTGGAACCCGCCGGTTACCCGCGGTGTGCGTCTGGTCAGCATCATCGACGACGCGTTGCAGCACCTCGCCCAGGCGGCCTACGTCTGCGGGCTCCCGAGCCGCTTCTGATCGGTCATCAAACCGATCGGAGGTCGGCCCCGGTTGTGCAGAGGGGCGTGGTGCCCCCCTTCGTGGCGTGAGCCTGCCCATCAGGTACGCGGAACCGGGCGCCCGGGGAACAGTTCCTGGAACTGTCGCTCGAACTGACGCCGTCCCGTCAGGGTGTAGAGCAGTCGCACCGGCAGCGGGATCTGTCGACGGAAGCCGGCGACCAGGTCGGGCGGCGAGCTGGAGATCACGTACCCGAGCTGGATGAGCAGCCGGTCCCGGGGAATGCCGTCCATGCCATGCCGGCCCAGCTCCTCCCACTCGGCTCCCGTGATGACCCTCTCGGCGACCGGGATCACTTCGACGACCTCACGACGCAGGTGGACCTTGAGCACGTCGAGCAACGCGTCGTACGCGACGGCGGCCTGCTCGCCGGCATCGCGCCCCGCCGTGCGGCGCCATTCGGCGAGGAGAGGCGCGGTGGCCCCGAGGAGCTCGGCGACCTTCGCATGGTGGACCCGCATCTGGCCGACGTGCAGGGCGCAGGCGGGTGCCCGCTGCTCGAGCCGGTCCCACAGCAGCAGATCCTCGGTCTCGTGGTGGGTGTGCAGGCTGGCGTCCCAGTCGTCGATCCACCGGCCGACGAACTCCGCGCGGGCCGTGTCCCCCGCCGGGGTGCCCCGGATGAGTCCCGGCACCTCCCCGTAGGCGAACAGGAACATGTTGTGGACGAGGCGCATGTCGGTGCCGTCGCACAGGGCGGGGCCGGTGGGAACCGGTGGGGCGCTCTCGCCCGCTTCGGGCCGGTAGAAGTCTGTCATCTCGGACCTCGCTGTCGTGTCGGGCCCCTTGACCCGATGGTTCATTCTGCGAGCCGGCCGGCCCCGGCGCCATGGTCCCGCTGTGGGAGATCGTGCGGCACGCTCCGGGAGAACGTCTGAGTCGGGCCGGAGCGTCGCGTCGCGCAACAAACCGACGGATTGCGCAGGCCCGCGGCGATGCGACGGCTGCGGCCCCGCTAGGCTGGCTGACTCTGCAGGATCCGAGGCGCGACGATGCGCCCACGCCAGGAGGAACAGTGACGGAACACGACGCCGCACTCAACACGGCCATCGATCCCGACGGGCGGCTGATCAGCTCGGCGCGGATCTCCCGCCTCGCCCCGAACGAGATCTTCGTGTTCGGTTCCAACGCCGAGGGCAGGCACGGGGGCGGGGCCGCCCGCTTCGCCATGGACAGGTTCGGCGCCGTGTGGGGGCAGGGTCACGGGCCGCAGGGCCAGTCGTACGCCGTCGACACCATGAGCGGCACCGACGCCATGGCCGCCGATATCGCGAAGTTCCTCGACTACGCGGCCAGGCATCCGAAGCTGGTGTTCCTCGTCACCGAACTCGGCTGCGGGATCGCCGGCTACCGGCCCGCCGACGTCGCACCGCTGCTCGCCGCCGCCCCCGCGAACGTCGCCCTCCCCGCGTCGTTCCTCGACGTGCTGCCCGCTGAGCGGCCTGCCGCGCAGCCTGAGGCCGCGCAGCAGGCCGCGCCCAGGCCGGAGCGTTGGCGCGCCCGCCCCGGCGACACCCGGCTGGGCGCGCTGCAGCTGGACCGGGCCGTCGGCGCCATCGTCGCCTCGGCCGTCGGGGACGCGCTGGGCGCGCCGTACGAGTTCGGCCCCTCCCACCCGGACGAGTGGACGCCGGCCTTCGGAGCCGGCAGCTTCGGTCACGAGCCCGGCGAGTGGACCGACGACACGTCGATGGCCGTGCCGATCCTCGAGGTCATCGCCGACGGCCGATCATTGCGCGACTCCGACTCCCTCGCCTACATCGCGCGCAGCTGGCAGGACTGGTCGCTGACCGCACTCGACGTGGGCGTGCAGACCCGCGCGGTGCTGTCGGCCCTCCCGCCGGACGAGGAGGCTGTCACCGAGGAGTCCATGCGGGAGCAGGCCCTCGCCGTCTACGAGCAGACGGGGCGCAGCGCGGGGAACGGGTCGCTGATGCGTACCGGCCCGATCGCCCTGGCCTACCTCCGCCGGGGCGGCGAGAAGCGCCTCGTGGAGGCTGCGGTCCGGGTCGCGCAGCTGACGCACTGGGAGGACGACAACGTCGACGCCGTCGTGCTGTGGTCGCTCGCCATCCGGCATGCGGTCCTCACCGGCGAGTTGGACCCGCGCGTGGGGCTGCCCTGGATCCCGGAGGAGCGGCGCGCGCGTTGGGCCGCGTTCATCGACGATGCGACTCAGCCGGGCAGGCACCCCCGCGACTTCCAGGAGAAGAACGGCTGGGTGGTGATGGCGTTCCAGGCGGCCCTGGCCGCAGTCGTGGGGGCCACGTCGATCAGGGACGCCCTCTTCCGCGCGGTGCGGGGCGGCGCGGACACTGACACGGTCGCGGCGATCGCCGGCTCGCTGGCCGGCGCCGTCTGGGGCGGCTCGCAGGTGCCGCTCTCCTGGCAGCGGAAGCTGCACGGCTGGCCCGGGTACGACGTCAACGATCTGACCCGGCTCGCCGTGCTCGCGGCGCGTCGCGGAGAGGTCGACGACGTGGGCTGGCCGGAGGCCGACTCCATCCCCACCGGAGGCTTCCTGCACACCAGCCCCGTCCAGCACCCGGACGACGCTGGTCTCTGGCTCGGGTCGCAGTCGGCGCTGGGCGAGCTGCCGTCGGCGGTGCGCGCGGTGGTGTCGCTCAGCCGGGTCGGGCGCCGTGAGATCCCCGAGGGCGTCGAGTCGGTGCGCGTCTGGCTGATCGATCAGCCCGGGCTCAACGCCGACCCCGTCTTCACGCTGGCGGACGCCGCCGACGCCGTGGCGGAGTTGCGGTCCGAGGGCAAGCAGGTCTTCCTGCACTGCGCCGAGGCCCGCAGCCGCACGGCCGCCGTGGCCGCGTTGTATGCGATGCGGCACCGCGGGGTCCCGGCCGACCAGGCGTGGACCGACGTGGAGAGCGTGCTGCCGCACTTCAACCCCGCGTCGTTCCACCGGGAGGCGGTCGCGCGCATCATGGCTGGGGCCTGACCTCACCGGCGGCGGGGACGACCTCGGCGCGGGGGCCGGCGAGCGTCTCGCGGTGCGGCGGCGCGGCCCGGCCTGGCCGGGGCGGCCTTGCCCGGCTCGCCACGTTCCCGGGAGGTGCGGGAGCTGTTGGCGGTGCGGCCGCGCACCACGCCGATGAACTCGTCGATGAGCGGGTTGTCGTTGTCACGCCGCCAGGCCAGCGCGACCGTCGACGGCTCCGCGTCGGTCACCGGACGGTAGGCCATGTCGCGGCGACTTCCCGACCGGGCGATGCTCATCGGCACGAGCAGTACGACGACGCCGGAGTGGGCGGCGGTGTCGACGCTGACCGGGTCCCAGGCCCGGAGCACCTTCTCGTCCGCCAGGTCCGCGGCGGTCACCTCGTCGAGCACCGTGACGGGATGCTCCTTCGACGCCCACGCCACGATCACCTCGTCGTACAGGGGGATGGCGTGAAGACCGTCGGTGTCCAGCGGGAGGCGGGCGAAGCACATGTCGACGGCGCCGTCGACGACGGCGCGCCGCTGGTCGTCGACCGCCACCTCGACGACCTCGAGGGGCGTCGACGGGAAGCGCTCGGCCCACACACGCCGCCACTTGGTGAGCGTCACGCCGTGGACGAACCCGATGCGCAGCGGCTCGGGGGCCGATTCCGTGGGAGTCGTCACGCGCGCAGGCTATCCCACCCCGTAGGCTTGCGCGTATGAGTCAGACGTTGAAGCCGGTCACGGCGGCGAACAAGCTGGGCATCTACCTGCCGGCCGCCCCCGAGGAGTTCCGGAACACCCCGATCACGCGGGAGGAGCTCAAGGCCCTCCGCGCCGATCCCCCGGCCTGGCTCTCCGACCTGCTGACCGACGGCCCGTTCCCCCGCCAGGTGATGGCGAAGAAGTTGGGCGTCTCCCGTTCCGGCCTGGCCCGCAACGGCATCACCGAGGGTCTCACCGCCAAGGAACTCGACAAGCTGCTGGCCGACCCGCCCAAGTGGCTGATCCGCGAGCAGGAGACCCACCGCAAGGTGAAGGAGGAGAAGGCCCGCCTCCGCCGGGAGCAGGCCTCCTAGAGCGGGCTGCTGCTCGCCGGTTCCGCCACGCGGCCGCTCAGCCGGTCAGGCGGGCGAGGAGCTTCTCGAAAGCACCCCTCGTCGACGCTATTCGCGTGGCGGGTTCTCGCTCGCCTCGTCCGGGTTGCCGGGTTCCTCGTCATCGCCGGGACCGGTCGGCTCCTCCGCGGCTGTCTGTTCCTCCTGGGAAACCGGCTGCTGCGGTTCCTCGACCACCGGTTCGGCGGCCGAGTCCGGGGCGGGTCCGGTGGGCGGAGGGAACTGGGCCGGCGGCGGGTACTGCGGCGCGTACGCGGGCCTGGCCGCGGCCGCCTTCGCGGCAGACGCGGCGCGACGGCGCCGCACGAGCGCGCGGATCGGGAAGAACAGCACCAGGCCGAGGATCCAGATCGGGGACGTCGCGATCACGAGGGTCAGGGTGACGGTGAGCACGCGCGCCGCCCCGCGGATCCCTTCGGTGATCGCGTCGAGGAACCCCCACGACTGGCCGGGCGGTTCGACGACGGCGTCGGGCTCGGTCAGTTCAACGGAGACGGTCGCCATGGCCGCCTGACGCTCGAGGTACGTGATCTGCGCGTCGAGCGACTCGATCTCACCGCGCACCCGGCCCAGTTCCTGCTCGACGGCGAGCATGTCCTCGACGTCCTCGGCCGCCTCGAAGAACTCACGGAGCCGCTCTTCCTGCGCCTGCAGGTTCTCGAGGCGGGCGGACATGTCGACGTGCTGCTGGGTCACGTCGTCGGTGGATTCGCTCTGGTAGATGATCTCGCCGAGCTCGCCGACGTCGTTGACGAAGTCCTCGTAGGAGTCGGTGGGGACCTTGACGGTGACCCAGCCGCGGACGGCGGCGCCGTCGCCGACGACGTTGCCCACTTCGTCGTAGTGGTAGACCCAGTCGTCGCCGGTGGCGATGCGCATGTTGGAGACGGTGCCCTCGTAGCTGCGGGTGAGATCCCGGATCTCCTCGACGGCGTCGGTGGTGCTGTCGACCTCGAGCCGCATGGTCTTGGTGCGGATGACGAGGCGGTCACCGGTGGCCTCATCGCCGCCGGTCTCCTGCTCAGGAAGTGCCATGGCGCCGTCGCGCGCCGGGGCGGGCTCGACCGCCGCCATGTCCTCGGCGGTCCCGCCCGACTCCTGGGACGAGCAACCCGCGAGGGTGAAGGAGAGGAGCACCGCGATGCCTGCGGCGATCACTGTTCGGACGGACCGGTTGCGCTTCATCGTGCCTCCTGGGCGGCTTCGTCCGGTCGCTCTCCTGCCGCGGTGAGGCGGTCGCGGGGCGGCCCGGATTGGTGTATCGAGCCTACTCCGCCCAACCTCCGTACAACCCTGAGAAGGGGCGTCAGGCGCGACTTGTGATCGGATTGTGACCGGCGGACCTGACCCGCAGCTACCCGCCGCCAGTCCTGCTGTTCCCCGCCCGCGCAAGTCCGCCGGCGCCGGCCGCAAGGCTGGTCTTCAGCGGCCACGCACTCCCGGCCAGCTAGCGTGGCCCCATGGCGCCGAAGCTGATCCCCGAGGACCCGCGTTTCACCACGGAATCGGAGCACGCGGTGTGGGACAGGCTCCGGGGCTCTCTCGGCCCCCGCGACACCCTCATCGCGAACCATCGCCTCACCGACTCTGTCAAGGACCACGAGGCCGACCTCATCGTCATCATGCCCGACGCCGGCGTGCTGGTCGTCGAGATCAAAGGGGCGGGCATCGGCAACCGCGACGGACACTGGTACATGCGTCGCGCCGACGGTGACCACCTCATCGATCCCGTCGCCCAGGCCCGCGACGCCCGGTACGCCATCCGCGAGTACGTCGAATCGGACCGGCGGTGGGCGGACAGCTCGCGCGGCCGCCTTCGTACCGCGCACGCCGTCGTCACCCCGTTCACCGACCTCGGCGAGGACTTCGACCTTCCGGACTGCCCACGCTGGCTGATCCATGACAAGCACGACCTGCCCGACCTCGCCGACCGCCTCCGCGACACCGCCCTCATGTCCGACACCAACCGCCGCGCCCCCGACGACGGCGACTGCGCGGTGGTCGTCGACATCCTCGCCGGGCGCGGCACGCAGGCCGTCCCCACCGTCGAGGACGAGTCAGATGAGCGGCACGAGCGGGCCGATCGCCTCACCCAGGAACAGGACCTCATCCTGGGGGTGACCCGGTTGCTGCGCCGCGTGGAGGTTCGCGGCGGCGCGGGCAGCGGAAAGACGGTCCTGGCGCTCACTCAGGCGCGCCAGCTCACGTCGGGCAGGTCGGGGCGGCCTTCCGAGCGGGTGGCGCTGGTCTGCTACTCCATCGGGCTCGCCAGCCACTTCAAACGGGAGGTGGAGGCGTGGAGGTACAACAAGCGTCCCGCGTTCGTCGGGACGTTCGAGGAACTCGCCAACACCTGGGGCGTCGAGTCCGGCTCACGCGACGATCCGCGGTTCTGGGAGCACAAGCTGCCCGACCTGATGGCCGCCAAGGCGGCCGAGCTGCCGCCCAACCATCGCTTCGACTCCTTCGTGGTCGACGAGGCACAGGACTTCGCCGAATCGTGGTGGCGTCCGCTCATCGGGGCGCTCAAGGACGAGGAGGACGGCGGCCTGTTTCTCTACTCCGATGAGAACCAGCGGTTGTTCAACCGCTTCGGTCGCCCGCCGGTGCCCCTGGTGCCGCTGGTGCTCGACCACAACCTGCGTAACACCAGGCAGATCGCCCAGGTCTTCCGGCCGCTCGCCCCCTTGCGTATGCGACTCGAGGGAGGCGACGGCCCGGAGGTCGTGCACGTCCCGGCGTCGCCGGACGAGGCTCTGGACGCGGCCGACGACCAGGTGGAGGCCCTGCTCGACGAGGGCTGGCTGCCGGGACACGTCGCGCTGCTCACCACCGGCAAGCGGCACCCGGAGCAGGCGGCCAGGCAGGAGATGCTCGGGCAGGACGGGTACTGGCGGACGTTCTGGGACCAGGATCTGGTGTTCTACGGCCACGTGCTCGGCTTCAAGGGGTTGGAACGCCGCGCCGTCGTGCTGTGCCTCAACGAGGACGGTACCCGCGACCGGTTCCGGGAGCGGATGTACGTGGGGTTGTCGAGGGCAACGGACAGGCTGATCGTCGTCGGCGACACCGACGCCATCGGGCGCGCCGGCGACGAGGTGGTCCGGGCGCTGCACCGCCAGGGCTGACCGGGGGGCGGTTCCGCCGTCGGCCGGACTGCGCGACCCCCCCGCGTTAGCCTGGGGACATGACCCCGTCCAAGAAGAGCAGTCCATTCGATCCAATGGCCCGGGTCCAAGAGGCGCGGGAGGAGGCGGCCCTTGCGATGAGGCAGGTGGCCGGCAACACCTCGGCCTGCACCATGGGTCGCGAAGGCCGGTCCTTCCCGGCTTACAAGTACTACGAGGGCAAGGCGGCGGCCCTGGGGGCCCTGGCCCGCCGGCTGAAGACCGCGCCCGACGAAGAGCGCGGGGCCGTCGTGCATGCCCTCATCGAGGAGTGGCGGCAGGAGGCCGCGGCGCGGGCCAGCCACAGCAAGGACTGGCAGGCCTACACCGCCGGCGGACTCGATGCGGCGATCGTCGCGGAGGAGTGGATCGGCTAGTACCCCGGGGGGTATACGATGGTGGCAGGAACTCTCGAAGGAGCTGTCATGGTCGAGTTCATGTCGTCCACCGCCGGCCGGGTCACCCGAGCCGCCGTCGGCGTCGTTCTGCTGGTGCTCGCGTTCATCGTCGCCGGGGCGTGGGGCTGGGTGCTCGGCGCACTGGGTGCGGTGTTCGTCGTCGTCGGCGTCGCCGACGTGTGTCTCCTGGCTCCGCTGTTCGGCAAGCCACTGCGCGGCGCCGAGGTGCGGGCCTCCCTGCGCTGACCCTCGAACCCGACTCCGCGTCGCCGCCCTCCCCCTCCCCGACGCACGAGCCTGACACGCGGTTCGACGAACCCCCACGAGCCAGACACGCGGTTCAACGGACCCCGACGAGCCAGACACGCGGTTCGATCGCGTGAGAGCGTTCACATCCGCCAGATCGGGCGTTGAGACCTGCCTCAGGCTCATTGCGGTCGATTGAGCCGCGTGTCAGGCTCATGCGCCGGGGCGACGGCGGGCCGCAGGGGGACGTGAGGGAGCCGCGGCCACTGCCTCGTGACCGCGGCTCGGGACGCCGGCCCTCAGACGTCAGCTCCGTGGGTCAGCTCGTCTTGATCTTCACCGTGCCGCGCTCGGTGTCGCTGGAGGTGATTCCGCCGGTGGTGACGGTCGTCTTCTTGTTGTTGCCCTTGCCCGGCTTGGTGGGCGGCTCGGGGGCCGTGATGTTGAGCGCCGACGTCACGCCTGGCGCATAGCCCTGGGCGTAGCCGGTGGCATTGGGGTGGTAGAACTCCTTGGAGTCACCGAACAGGACGAAGTTCCTGATCCAGGGCGAGGAGTCGCAGATCGCGTGACCGCCGAAGGGCGCCAGCACGTCCACCACCTGGATCCCGAAGTCGGCCGCGGCCGCCGCGATCACGTCGCCCAGTTCTGAGGCCCCCGCATTGAGTTCAATCATCTCCTGGGCCGTGAAGTCGGTCCAGAAGCTGCAATCGTCTTGGCCGTTGAAGAGCCGGGGATAGTTCGTCACGACGATGGTGGCATTGGGGGCCCCGCTCTGCACCTGGCCGAACACGCTTGCCAGCTTCGCCGGGAGGTCGTTCTCCATGATCGCCCGGGCACCCGCCACCGCGTTCAGGCACTCCGAGTCGTTCGTGCCGGCGCATGTCGATATCACGTCGGCGAAACCGATGTCGTTGCCGCCGACGGTGATGGTTACGTGGTCGGTCTCAGCGTCGAGCGTCGACAACTGCCAGTTCAATAGGTCATCGATCGTGGCGCCGGAGCAGGCCTGCAGATCGAGGTCAAGCCCCTCGGCCTCGGCAATCAGGGCCGGGTAGCCGTCGAGTGAGCGATAGCAGCTGTCCAGGTAGCTGCCCGCTCCGTTGCCGGCGGCATAGCTGTCACCCAGCGCCACCAGCGTCTGGGCGGGTTCGGGATTCTTGTCGGGCTTACCCGTGTTGTCCGGTTTGGCCGCGTGAGCGGTCGACGCGAATCCGACCGAGAGAGCGAGCGTTGCCAGGACAGCCAGTGCGATTCGGACTCGCGTGTTCGCCATGCCTAACCTTCGGCCGGGCCCCCAGTCCCGTCAAGGGGAGCCCCGCGTATCGGCCCCCTGTCAGAACACGATCCGCGCCGACTGCAAGGTGGAGTGCACCGAGTTCGGTGTGTGGCCGAACAAATCGGGGTCCACGGCACGCCCCGACAGGTGCCGCATGAACTCGACGGCGGGCAGTCTCACCTCCTGCGTGGCCTCCCCCGCGCCCACTGTCCAGCTTCCGCCCTCGGGTCCGGTGAGTTCGAGCCGGATGGGTGGGCCGGACCACGCGACGCCGAGATCCCGGACCACCTGTTCCACGATCTCCGGGTCGGTCGCCTCCGGCTGAGGCTCCCGGCCAAGCGCCCGCGCGATGTCGTGGCGATGCAGCCACACGTCGCGCGTGAGGATGCAGTCGACGAAGTAGCCGATGGTCGCGTAGGACGGCAGCGCGGCGTCGTTGACCGGCTTGCGCCTCAGGAGGCCCGGCGTGTCACGCGTCGACATCGAGCGCCTGCGCAACAGCTCGACCAGCGCCTCGGGCGCCTTCCCCCGGAGCCTGTCGATCCCCACCTCGTTGGCGGCGTCGAGGGAGCTCCTCCCCCGGTACCGGACCCTGCCGACCTGGGCGTCGAGCACGAACAGCAGCGGGTTGCCCCTGAACCTGGCTGCCGAGGTGACGTGAGCAACCATGTCGAACACGCTCCACGCGGGACACTCCGTGACGGTCCGCCACTCCACCTCGGTGAGGCCCTCCACCTCGTCGGCGAGGCGGAGATGCTGGGCTCGGGAGACCCGCTGGCCCTCGCCAGGTCCGGGGAGAGCGATGTCAATGGCACGCATGTCAGTTCCTTTCCGGTAGGTACGCGGAGGTCAGGGACTCGAGCAGGGATGACAGGTGGCGCGACGCGACCCCCTCGTCGAACGGAACACCGGGTTGGTTGGCGATCTGGCGGACGACGACCCCGGTGACGGCGGAGGCCAGGTTCTGCTGCAGGGCCTCCACATCGGCCTGTTCCGCGAGCAGTCCCCGCTCCCTCAGCGCCGCCAGCTCCTCGGCGAGCAGGTCCATGACGTCGGCCGAAGGCCTGAACGCGTCGGGGGACGGCTCCCAGGCGGGAACCGGGCGCGTGAGCATGAGCTGACCCAGTTCGGGGTGCTCGACGCACCAGCGGGCAAACGCCGTGGTCAGCTCCACGATGCGTCCGCCGACGTCCGGATTCCCCGCCACGGGGCCTCGAACGTCCCTCTGCCGGCCGAGCTCGTCCAGACACGCCTGCCACCCTCGGCGGAAGAGTTCGTCGTAGAGGGCGTTCTTCGAGGCGACGTAGGTGTAGAGCGAAGGGGTCCTCATCCCCATGCGTCGCGCCACCTCCCCGAGAGACAAGCCCGCCACGCCGTGCTCCACCATGATCGCCACCGCGTGGGCCACCACCTCGTCTAGCGTCTCCCGGCGACGGAGGTCCCGTCGTCCTGTCCCTCCGCCAGCTATTTCTAATGCCATTAGGTCAGCCTAATGCTATTAGTCTATGTGGACAACAGCCGGATGACGACGCGCTGGAGTAGCGTCGGCAACACACACACGGGTAGGTGAGTCGTGACCGGAATCGTCGCCGTCGTGGGCTTCGTGGTCTGCGCTGCCGCGATCTTCCTGGCCGGCGGCAGGCTGTCACGCTACGGCGAACGCATCGCCCAGTTGAGCGGGTGGGGAAGCGCGTGGGTCGGCCTCATCCTCATGGCCTCGGTCACCTCACTGCCCGAACTCCTGGTCGGAATCAGCTCCTCTGCAGTGGTCGGGTCGGCGGATCTCGCCGTCGGCGACGTCCTCGGCTCCTGCGCTCTCAACCTGCTCATCCTCGCCAGCCTCGACATGTTCGTGCCGAAGCGCAGGAGGCTGTTCGCGATGGCCTCCCCGACCCACGCGCTGGCGGCGGGGTTGGGCATCGTGCTGCTCGCGACCGTCGGGGTGGCCCTCATCGTCGGCGACGCGATGCCGGTCACGCTGTGGATCGGTGTGTCGTCGGTGATCTTCCTGACTCTCTATCTCGGGTCGGTGCGGCTGATCTTCCTGCACTCCACCGCAACGCGGCCCGACCCCACCATCCAGCCGCCGCTCGACGAGGAACTCCCCGGCGGCGATCCGAAGATCGCCGCTCTCACGATGCGTCAGGTCATCCTCCGCTACACGCTGACCGGGCTCGTCGTGGTCGTCGCCGCCGTGCTGCTGCCACCGGCGGCCGAGGAGATCGCGCTGATGACTGGGCTCAAGGAGTCCTTCGTCGGGACGGTGTTCCTGGCGCTGTCGACGTCATTGCCCGAGCTCGCGGTCACGCTGGCGGCCATCCGGATGGGCGGCTACGACCTCGCCGTCGGCAACATCCTCGGCTCGAACCTGTTCAACATTCTCATTCTGGCTATCGACGACGTCGCCTACACCGACGGGGCGCTGCTGGCAGCTGCCTCGCCCGGCCACCTCACGACCGTGTTCGCAACCATCGCGATGTCGGCGATCGCGATCATCGGGCTGACGTACCGGACCGGGCCGGGCAAGCGGTTCCTCATCGCCGGCGACGCGGGCCTGATGCTGGCGGTCTACGCGGGCAACGCCGCGATGCTGCTGACGCTATGAGTGGGCGGGCTCGGACACCGGGCCGGGCGCTCCCTCGTGGACGAGCATGTGCGGGGCCCGGGTCACGACGAGCCAGGCGGGCAGCACGATGATGCACAGCATGGGGAACGTGGCGATGTCACCGGTCACGACCGCCGCGATGAACAGCGCCAGCCAGCCGTCGTGGCCGATCGCCAGGACGACCCCGAGCACACCGGCCCCCACCGCCAGGGTGAGACTCAGACCGGGAATGAGCGCGTGCCCGAGCAGGCCCATCGCCACGCCGACGAACAGGGCGGGGAAGATCCGGCCGCCTCTGAAACCCGTCGCCGCTGCGACGACGATCGCGACCAGCTTGATCACGATGATGCCGGCGAGCGCCAGGACCCCGTAGTCGTCGCGGTTGGCAATGATCTCGGCCGTCTGGGCCGCCCCCTTGAACAAGGTGATCTGACCGCCGAGGGCGCCGAGCAGACCGAGGATCAGGCCGCCGGCCGTCGCATAGACCAGAGGATTGCGGAGCCGTCGGGCCATGCGCCAAGCAGGTGGCAGGGCCGCGGCCGCGGCAACGCCCGCCCCCGCGCCGACCACCGCGACAACCGAGCCGGTGAGGAGGTCCCACAGGCGCGGCTCATAGGCCGGCAGGCCCATGTTCCAGCTGACTCCCCCAAGGAGGTGATAAGCGATGGCGCCGGAGCCGGCTGCCACAAGAGGGGTGAAGAGCCGGTCCCAGAGATGGCCGCCCTTCACCGCGCCGAGTGCCCCGGTCAACACGAGGGCAGCGGCCACGGGGGTGCCGAGCATGGCCCCCAGCATTCCGGCGGCCGTGACGATGATCACGGCCTCGGTCGGCACGGCGGGGGCGAACTTCTTGTAGGCGAGGACCGCGAGCGAGGAGGCGATCATGATGATCGGACCCTCGGGGCCGAGGCTCACCCCGCCGGCAAGCCCCAGCACGAGTGCGGCCAGTACACCCGGAAGGGCCTTGACGGGGAGGGGCGGGGACATGATTTCGACGGTCGCCGTGTCGTGACCGCCATTGCCCGGGGCCTTCCACAGGACGAGTCCGACGAGGACACCGGTGATCGAAAGCACGACCACGTTCCACCAGCGGGCGTCCTCGGCCACGCCGAGTAGCCCGGGGAGGGTGTGCCACCACCAGTGCTCCAGCACCAGCGCCAGTTCGTCCGCGCCGAAGAGGATCAGCGCGCTCGCCACACCGACAACGACGGCGGGAACAGCAGCCTTCGCCAGGGCAGCGGGCCCGGGGCCCCGGTCGATCGTCTCGTCATTCACGCTGTCACCCTAGCGACGCCCACGTCCGCTGTCGGAGGAGTCCGGCGACCGCCGAGCGCCTCACACGAGTGGACCCCGGACTGAAGTCCCGGTTCAGGTGGTGAATACGTGTCGGTCTACCCTCCCGAATCCACCACTCGGGAGGCAGACGCCGACCATAGGGTCAGGTGAGCTTCTCGATCTCGGCCTTCCACCGCTCGAGGGCAGGCTGCACGTAGGTGTCGCCATGGAAGAAGGCCGCGTCGATCAACTTCATGAGACCGGTGGCGTCCCAGGCGTACGTGAGCGTGGTGCCGGTGGACCCCTCGGTACCGGTCGGTGCGGGCTCGACGGTGAAGATGAAGTCGACGCCCATCGACGAGTGGTCGAGGATCCGCTCGTCGCGCACGAACTCCTCGCGCGTGAACAGGGCAGTGAGGTGGAGGCCCAACTCCCGGTACTTGCACTCGTAGCTGGCGACGTCGCCGTCCGGGAAGTAGTTCACCTCCCCCAGGACCGGATCGAAGTCCTCGGGCATCGCCTCGATGATGTGCGCCGGGTCCGCCATGTACGTGAACACCGTGTCCAGCGGCGCGTCGATGTAGATGCTGTGCGAATGCTTGGCCGAAGAGGTCATGGCAACTCCCTTCCTCCGCGGGGTCCCCGACGGGGCCTCGCACCTCTGGCCGGGGAGCGCGCATCGGCGGGGTCGACGTCGCCCCCAACGACACCTCCATTGTCTCACCGCGGGCGGACGGAGCCCGCTGATCGCGGGTGCCGGCGCCCTGTTCGGCGGGTTTGGTGGCGCACTCGCCACCAAACCCGCCGAACAGTTGGTCAGGGTCCCCGAACCTCACCAGGCGTGGGCCAGCACCTCTCCCAACAGCTCGTCGACGTCCACCTCCAGACCCTTCGCTGTGAACCACTGCGCCATGTTGGTGCAGTCGCGGTGGAGGAACTCGTACGCGTTCGGGTTCGCCGCCAGGTCGACGACCTGCGGCACGTCGATGATCACGAGCCTTGGATCCGCCTCCTCCGCACCCACGACGAGCGTGTTGTACGGACTGAGGTCCCCATGGACGACGCCCAGGCGCGCCATGATCTGCATCGCGCCCAGCAACTGCCCGAACAACGATTCAAGCCCGGCCCGCGACGGCCGGGTCTGGTGCAGCCGCGGGGCCGCGGCGTCGCCGTCGGAGATGAACTCCATGAGGATCTCCCCGCCGTCGATCTGCACCGGGTACGGCACGGGCACGCCCGCGAGGTAGAGCGTCTTGAGCGCCTCCCATTCCGAGCGGGCCCACAGCCCGGCCTCGATGCTGCGCCCGTAGGCGGACTTGCGGGCCATCGCCCGGTTGTCCCGGCTCCGGCGGACCCGCCGCCCCTCGGTGTAACCGGTGTCGCGGCGGAAGAGCCGGTGGTCCAGGGAGCGGTAGCGCTTCGCGGCCAGCAGGCTGTACAGCGACGGATCGTCGGGGACGGCGCGCTCCAACAGAGCGACGTCCGCCTCCTTGCCCGACTTGAGGACGCCGAGGTCGGTGTCGATGGCGGCTGCCGCCGTCACCACCCACTCGGGCCGCGGCTCGGGTCCACGGCACAGATGCTCGACGGAGTCCCAGGTGGACCAGCGCTGATTGTCGGCGAGATCGTCAGAGAGGACATGATGGTGAGCGTCGTTCCAGTCGAACGACGAGAGAATGTTTGACAAGGGTTTTCTCCTGAGGAGGAGGCACCCGTCAGCGAAGCGTCAGGCTGCGGGAGCCTCTAGTGAAGGGGCGTTGAGGCACTGCCCCACAGCAATGGGCAACATGGTCAACTCCCTTCACGAGGCTCGGACGCGCGTTCGCGCCGAACAAGAGTAACTCCGGGACGTGCCGCGGGTCCATAGCTGGACCCTGGCCGGCGGTCCGATCAGTCCAGCATCGGCAGCAGGTCCGCCACCGAGTCGAGGATCCGCGACGGCCGGAACGGGTGCCTGCCCACGTCCTCCTTCCGGGTGGATCCGGTGAGCACCAGCACGGTGTGCATGCCCGCCTCCATCCCGGCGACGATGTCGGTCGTCATCGTGTCGCCGATCATGCCGGTGGTCTCGGAATGCGCGTGGATCTTGTTGAGCGCCGACCGGAACATCATCGGGTTCGGCTTCCCGACGGTGTACGGCTTGCGGCCCGTCGCAGCCGTGATCATGGCCGCGAAGGCGCCGGTGGCCGGCACCACTCCCCCGTTGCCGGGGCCGGACATGTCCGGGTTGGTCGCGATGAACCGTGACCCGCCGAGTATCAACCGGATCGCGACCGTCGCCTGCTCGAACGACATGCCCCGGGTCTCACCCAGCACCACGAACTCGGGGGCGTGCTCGGTGAGGATGAAGCCGGCCTCGTGCACGGCGGTGGTGAGCCCGGCCTCGCCGAGGACGAAGGCCGTCTTGTTGCCCTCCTGGTTGGCGAGGAACGCTGCCGTCGCGGTGGCCGACGTCCAGATCTTGTCCTCGGGGACCTCCAGGCCCGCCCAGTTCATCCGGGCGGCCAGGTCCCGCGGCGTCTGGACCGAGTCGTTCGTGAGCACCAGGTAGGGCGTCTCCCGCTCGTTCCAGTGGTCGATCAACTCGCGCGCGCCCGGGATCGGCTTGTCGCCCTCCATGAGGACGCCGTCCTTGTCGGTGAGCCAGGACTTGAGATCCCTCGGGTCACGCACGACGCCCACCCCCGGTCCAGCGCAGCTGTGTCGTGTCATCAGCCCTGATGGTCATATCGGCCTTTCGGTAGCGGCTCCGTTCGAAGGCTATGCCGGGGGCGGGGGCATGGGCAATGCCCGCCGTTCGGCCTACCAGCAGCAGTAGCCGCCGTCGACGAGTAGGTCTACGCCCGTGACGTAACTCGCTGCGGGGCCGAGGAGGAACAGCGTCGGGCCGGCGATCTCGTCGGGCTCGGCAAGCCGACCGAGCGGCGTAGTGTCGGCGAACTCGACCACGAGGTCCGCCACCTCCGGCCGGCGGTTCATCGGAGTGAGGGTGTAACCCGGGCTGACGGCGTTGACCCGGATGCCCAGCGGCGCCCACTCCACGGCCAGCGACTTCGTCAGGTGCACGACGGCGGCCTTGCTGGAGTTGTACTGCGCCTGCGTGAGGTTGCGGTTGGCGATCGTCGCGGAGATGGAGGCGATGTTGACGATGGCGCCCTTGCCGTTGCGCCGCATGGCCCTGGCCTCCGCCTGGCAGGAGTAGAACAACCCGTCGACGTTGGTGTCGTAGACCGTGCGCCACTGCTGCGGCGTGATGTCCAGGGCGGGTGCGCCCGCCCCGATGCCGGCGTTGTTGACGGCCAGGCTCAGCGGCCCGAACATCTCCTCGACGTCGTCGACGGCGCGGGCGGCCTGGTCGGGGTCGGTGACGTCCCACTCGAGCGCCAGGGCACGCCCGCCGGCGTCCTCGATCAGGCCGGCGGTCTCCGCGGCGCGGGTGCGGACCCGCGCCCCGCATCCCACGGCGACGCCCGCGCGGCCCAGGGCCAGAGCGATCGCCTGCCCGATACCGCTCGATGCGCCGGTGACCAGCGCCACCTCATCCCTCAGGCCGAAGTCGATCATGTCCCCATCTTCATGCAGATCCGCGCCCCCCGGCGACGGAACGCCGGAGTCGCCGGCCCGGGGTGGTGTGTGTGCCGAAGAAGAGTGGCAGCGGGAGTGGCGGGGCTCAGGCGAGGGGTAGCGCGGTGCGACGCGCCACCCAGGTTGCCCGGAGCGTCTCGTCCACAGCGGGGGTCTCGGTGTACTCGTCGAGCACTTCCACCGAAGTGAAGCCCGCGTCGCCCAGGTCGGCGCACACTCGTTCTTCAGAGTGGAAGTACTGCAGGTGGCGCTCGGAGAACGGCTCGACGCCCTCCCCGGTGACCTCGATCGTGGCCAGACACGTGCGGGCGGCGGGGTCGACAACGTTGCTGATCGCGTAGCGGGTGCCGTCCTGCTCCCCCTCGACGCTCGACGTGCGCCGAGCGAGATCAAGCATGGCGTCGGTGTGCAGATCGAACACGATCCAACCGCCGGGGCGCAGGGTCCCGGCGATAGCGCTGAGGGTGAGGCGGAAGTCGCCCGGCGTCAGGTAGTTGAGGGCATCGAACGTCGACACCGCCGCATCGAAGGGCCCGGTCGCGGGCAGGGCGGGCAACGTCGTCTCGACGAGGGACACGTCGGGGCCCAGGAGGCGCCGGGCGCGCGCCAGCATCGCCGGGGAGGCGTCGACGCCGCTCACCTCGTACCCGAGTCCGATCAGCTCGGCGGCCAACAACCCCGTGCCACAGGCCACATCGAGGACGCGGCGAACGCCCGCCGGATCGTCGCACCAGCGGGCGTCGAGGAAGGAGGCCCAGCCTTGAAACGCGGGGTCAACGACGATCTCGTCGTAGATCCCTGCCAGGCGCGAGTAGGCCTCGACCTCGATCACATGCCGAGGATCTTGGCCTTGGCCGCGGCGAACTCAGCGTCGGACAGCACCCCGGACTGGTGCAGCTGGCCGAGCTGGGTCAGCTTGGCGAGCGTATCCTCCTGCGACGGGGCGGCGGGAGCCGGCTGTGCCGCGGCCGGCTGCTGGGCCATCATGGCCGCCTGCTGAGCGGCGGCCTGCTGAGCAGCGGCCTCCATCGCGGCCTGCTGCTGCTGAGCGGCGTACTGCTCGGCGGCGTAGGCCTGCTGACGCTGGGCCTGGTACTGGCCGGCCTGGCGGCGGGCCACACGGCCCGACACCGCCGTGGCGGTACCGGAGATCACGGCCGTGCGGGCCGCCATGCGCAGAAGTCCCATGGAATTTACCTCTCTATCGGATGCAGGAGTTGATCAGTTGGACAGGACGGCCTGTGCGACGTCGACGGGGATGCGGACATAGTCGATGACCTGGGCGTCGGCGGCATCGAGGGCGTCGACGAGCTTGGCTGCCCAGAGGTTCTCCACCGCGATGAGAAGCGCCGAGCTGTTGGGCGGAAGGTCCTCGCTCACCTCGTCGGCGTCCTCGGAGTTGAGTGAGCCCGGCTTGGTGATCTCCAGCGACACGAAGTCCGCGCCCACCTCGTCGTCGAGGTCCTGAAGGTCGAGCGCCGTGACCACACCATCGGCGTCCTTCATGACGAACTCAAGGTCCAGCACGCGGATGACGCCCTTCTCCACCTGCTCGAGGATGGCGGGGACGATACGCCCGGTGAACTTGTTGCCGGGAAAGCCGATGATGTAGACGTCGACGGGGCCGACTGACATGGGTTGCTCCTTGCTCGTGACCGGGGCACGGGCGACGCGCTACGCACCCGTGCGCCTCACATTAGCGCCGATCGGGGCCAGTTGAGGGCTGAACCGCCCCTGTCGAGCGAAGGCCTCCGCACCCGCCATGTTGCCGCGATGACGATACTGGAGGCATGCCGGCTCAGGACCGAGACGAGCCCTTCGACGACGAGCTGTACTCCCTGCTGGAGGCGACGGCGGCGGAGTATCACCGCGCGCTCTCGAGCCATCTGGTTCCCGCGTTGTCGCGGTTGAAGGTCCGGGGCACACCGCTGCGGAAGGCGGAGCGCTACGACTCCCGAGGCGTCGCCCGGCTGCGGTTCGCCGACGGCACGACATTCCTGGCGCGCGCCGTCGGACGGGGAAAGCTGGGCGCGGCCGCGGTGGCCATGTTGCGAGGGTCGGCCGTGCTGGTGTCGGAGATCCACGACGACGGCGTGGAGCTACATGCTGTACTCACCTGGGGCCGGGGGCGGCACGTGGAGTGCGAGATCCTCGGCGACGACCAGCCCGACTGACCTGCCCGTGTGATCCTGGCCAGTGGCTGAGCACCCGCGGCTCGACCCACGGCGGCTCGACGTCGGCGGGCGTGCGAGGGTCGGGGCGAGCAGAGGGGTGGGGGATGGCCCGTGAGGCCCAGCAAGCACGAAACCCGCGTCGACCGTAGTCAAACGCGGGTTCGATTGGTGGGCCTAACTGGACTTGAACCAGTGACCTCTGCCTTATCAGGGCAGCGCTCTAACCGTCTGAGCTATAGGCCCGTTCACCGAGGCGTAACTCTATCGCACCGTTTCTTCACCGTGCAAACCGGGCGATCAGTCCTCGGCCAGGGTGATCTCCAGGCCACCCATGACGGTGGCCGCGAGGTTGTAGAGGAAGGCGAACAGCGTGGCGACCGCCGTGAGGATCACAACATCGATGGCCCCGACGACGGTTGCGAAGCCCAGAACGCGCGACATGCTGAGGAACTCACCGATGTCGAAAACCGTGTCCTCGTCGCCGATCAGCGTGTTGATGAGCTGGTTCGTCGACTCCAGAGCGCCGGAGCCCGACAGCACCGACCAGATCATGAACGTGGCCACGACCATCATGACGCCGAAGGCTATGGAGAACAGGAAGGTGGTCTTCATCACTGACCACGGATCCAGGCGCGACAGGCGCAGGCGCGCCTTGCGGGTGCGGCGCACGCTCCGCTTCGCTCCCTGCCTTGGCTCCGGGTAGGAGCCGCCCGGCACCGGCGAGGACACCGCGGGTTGTTCCCTCGTGTCGGGGCTCTGGGTGGACTGCCTG